>DATNBB010000108.1:0-3513 GCA_035607335.1 Binatia bacterium
TGCCGGGGCCGTTTCGCGCACCCGATGCGCCAGCAGCTCCTTTATCTTCGGAATCGCTTCCTGCGCGGCGGCTTCACCCGCGGCAACAAGCTGCGGAGTCTTCGCAAACTCATCCCACAAAATGTGATGAACGTTCGGCTCGATCAGGACATCGGTCGCCGCGCGCCACGATTGCACAGCCGAGGATTGCAGTATTGAGAACGAACGGCTGATGATTTCAATCGTATTGCGAGGCGCCGTATCGAGCAGCCCGGGCTCCAGATGGACTGAAATGACCACGTCCGCGCCCATTTTTCGCGCCGCTACCGCCGGAACAAGTTCCGTAAGAAAACCGTCCACCAGTATCTGGCCGTTGTGCTCAACCGGTAGAAACAGCCCTGGATAGGCGCAGGAGGCGCGCAGAGCGGGGCCGATTTCGCCCTCGGTGAAATAGACGGTTTTGCCGGAGATTAGATCGGTAGCCACTATTGCAAGTGGGACCTTCATCTCGCTGAAAAGATGCTTGGTGGTGAATTTGTGAAGGTAGTGCTCGAGGCGCTCATTTGACGCCATACCCATGCGAGAGATAGTCCAGCGGCCAAAATCGCGGAAATGGGTTTCGACGCCTTGCCGCTCCATCTCACCAAGTGGAGTGCCGCTCGCATAGGTGGCCGCGACAAGAGCTCCGACGCTTGTGCCGCAGACGACATCGACGGGAATACCGTACGCTTCAAGGATGCGCAAGACGCCGATGTGCGCAATGCCACGCGCGAATCCGCCTCCGAGCGCAACTCCTACGCGCGGATGGCGTTCTTCCCCGCCGTAAGCGAACGAACGAAACGCGCGGACTGCTTTGTGAATGAAATTTTGAGACTCACCCGTGGCCGATTCCGGCGTTGCTTTGTTGTCGTGATTGCCGTTTTTCGTCAACCCCCGCCTCCTGAGAACACATCCTCGGAAGACCCCGACATTATCTATTATACAACCCAATCCGAGCCGAGGAGTCGCGTTGCAGGCCCGTGGTTCGGTATCCGAAACGGCCTCGACTAGCTGCGGCGTTATCTCACCGGGCCAGTTATCCCCCATGCGTCATGTAACGACCTTCCCATTGCTCTCGGTGCTTGATCGGAGTATTTTCGTCTCGCTCCGCAATCGTGAAACGGAGGTGCTCCTTGCCCCTTTCCGCCGTCGACGCCGTCAGCCCTGCGCTTCGGCACGCGCAGGAGCAACTTGTGAAACCCTTCCGCTTCGGTCAGTGGGTGCGCTTGGCATTCGTGGGCGCCCTGGCTGGCGAAACCGCTTCGTTCGGCGGCTGCAACACAAATTACAACGCCTCTGCCCCTCACACGGGCCGCACCACCACGTTTTTCGCCGCGCAATTTCCGCAAATCAACGAGCATTCGGCAAAGTTCATCGCGCTCATCGCAATTTTTGCGGTCGCTGCGATCGCGCTCGTCGTGCTCTTCATGTATATCGGCAGCGTGATGCGATTCATCCTGTTTGACAGCGTGCTAAGCAGAGAATGTCACGTTCGTGAAGGCTGGCGTCGCCGCAAACACAACGGCATTCAGCTATTTCTTTGGGAGATTCTGTTCAGCCTGATCTGCATCACTGCAATCGCGGTTCTGATCGGCGGCCCCGTGCTGTACGCCTGGGCCGTTGGGTGGTTTGACAATCCTCGGCAGCATCTAGTCGCGCTGATTCTCTGCGGATTGGGCCTCGTGCTGCTCTTTCTCGGACTGGTTTTCTCATTCGCCGTAATCCAGGTGATGACGAAGGATTTCGTCGTGCCTCAAATGGCGTTGGAAGAGATCGACGCATTTGAAGGATGGCGCAGGCTCCTGCATCTGATGGATACGGAGAAGCTCGGATACGCCGCCTACATCGGGATGAAAATCGTATTGGCAATTGGCGCGGCCATCGTCTTTGGCATCGCCACAATTCTGGGAATCCTGATTTTGCTCATTCCGCTCGGAGGCGTAGGCCTTGCACTATTCCTGATTGGCAAAGCGATGGGCCTTACTTGGGGCGTCGGCACGATCACAGCAGCTGTCATCTATGGATGTATTGCGGTTGCCGCTTTCATTTTTGCAGCGTTGTTGATCGCGGTGCCTAAAGTCGTGTTTTTTCCGGCATACTCGATTTATTTCTTCGCGCCGCGCTTCCCACCACTGGCCGCCCTTCTCAATCCACCTCCACCGCCTACGCCTCCAGCGCAGCTTCCGCCGGAGCCGCCATTGGAGCCGCCACCATTGCCGCCGATACCCGCGCCAATCGGCTGAGTGTCTTGCGGACCCATGCCTTCGCTGCCGGTGTGACTTTTTGCCATAACATGACGAGAAGTTCTTGAAGTGTTCAGACCCTGCTGCTATCAGATATAGACGTGACAGGACTCGCGATTGCCTTCGGTTTTCTGGCGCTGCTCGGGATTGGCGTATATGCCCAAATTTCGACCGGCGCCGCAGCGCGCACAATTCGGCGAAAGCGCCGGCGCGTGAACCACCACAATCGCGCGATTGTCCCGGTGCCAGGTACCGGCTTACGGAAGCGCGCGCGAAGCCAGTCCCGCCTCTGTGAATTTCAATTCGATGATGGCGGCAGAAAAGCGGCCGGATACAAAGGCCGAACGGGCGATTGCGTGGTGCGATCCATCGCCATCGGAACAGGACTCCCCTACCAGCAGATCTACGATAGAGTGAACGAACTGTCGAAACGCGAGCGCACGGGCTCTCGAAAGCGCGGCAAGAGCAACGCGCGAACGGGCGTCTATAAAGGGACCACGCACAAGCTGCTCGAATCGCTGGGTTGGCAGTGGACGCCGACAATGGAAATTGGCTCGGGCTGTAAAGTTCACCTGCGAGCGAATGAATTGCCTGCGGGGCGCCTCATCGTTTCCGTTTCCGGGCATCTCACCACCGTGATCGACGGCGTGATTCACGATACTCACGATCCATCGCGCCGTGGCACGCGCTGCGTGTATGGCTATTGGCAACGCGCCGATTCGAAATAGCTAATGAGAACGCAGCTTCCGCTGCTCCACTTACTGCTCAGACACACCGAACCCGTGTATAACCGCAACTGTCCCGGAAATCGTATAGCATCAGTCGACGATCCTTCCCGGGAGGCTCCATGAAAGCTCTGCTAGCAGCAGTTTGCGTTCTTAGTGTGGCGCTGGGCGCCCAGGCGAACCCATCGCCCCAGCAGCAAAGCACGTCCGCGCCCGTAGAGACTCAAAGCGATGCGGCGCAAGCGCTCGCTCCGGATGCCGCTCCTCCCGGCGGCAAAATCAATCCGCAAAAAGCCGCGGACATTCAGCGCCTGATGGAAGTGGCGGACATGAAATCCGTGCTATCGAAAACGATGACGGCTATGGAGACAAACATGAAGTCCGCCATGATTGCGTTACTACCGGCCGGCGATTACCGCGAGCAACTGGCAGAGCTTTTCGTGGAAAAGTTCAATTCAAAGCTGAATTTGCAGCAGTTTCTCGATGTAGCTGCAACGTCCTATGACAAATACCTTTCCGACGACGAC
>DATNBB010000113.1:0-25306 GCA_035607335.1 Binatia bacterium
GCGATTTGGTCCGCCGCAGCACGAGCTTGTCCGGAGAGCGCATTGCATGGCGCCAAAGCAGTTGTTAATGCGTCGCCAGTGAGGCCGGGAGGAACAGCCTCCAGGCACGTCTGCACAGCGTTCAATGCCTTCACGTAACTCTGGCTCGAAGGTTGAATCACCTGATCCTGGCACGGCGAAGGAACCACTTGCTGCACCGGCGCAAACGCCTTCGCTACGTCGGGCGAATCGATCGCTGTATTCTGCGAAGCCTCGCACAAAAGTACCAGCAGCGGCGAACGATTCCCAGAAAGGCTCGCGAGCTTCTGCGCTTGGTCCTGGTAGCTGCCGCCGCGATACACGGTCGCCTGATTGAGGAAATCGCGCCAAGCCTGAATGTAATCCTTCGTATACATCGCGGTCAGATCCGCAGGCGAGTTTCCTGCACTACGCTGACCACCTTGCCCCTGATCGCCAAGCACCCACTCCTCGCCGGACGTGTACTGGTCCGCATGCTGCACAGCGCCTTTCATGAAATTCCAACCGGCTTTGGTGAATGCGCCCGAAACTTCATATGGATCTCGTACCACAGAGGTCGCGTCCGGATACTTGCGGTTGAAATTCAGGCTCGGATTCGCCTTGGCGGCCGCGGCTAACATCGAGCGATAGATGCGCTGGGTGGCTGCAAATTGCGCCAGATAGTTATGCGTTTTGCCGATCGCCGCAAAATCCGCTTCAAGCGTGTAAGGATTCGAAATCTTTAGCTCATCTGCATAGAAATCGAGCTGCTGCTGCACGAGTTGCTTGCGTTGATCGTCCAGATCGCGGCCGGCCAGCCAACTCTTCAACAACGTGGGTGTGAGAAACTCGCGCGTCGATTTCTCTGGATGCGAGCTGACGATCAGATACGCTTTGAGCGGATTGTAAGCTGCGGAGTAATCGTCGTTTGGCCCCGGCGAAGCGGGAAGCGCCGTGAGCGTCGAATGCAGCGAGTTGTACGCCTGATCGAAAAGCATCTGCCGGAAGCGCGCGAAATATATGGCCCGGCCCTGCGCGTAAACATCCGCTCCGGAATATAGCCCCCAGCGCATGTGGAGCGGCGCGCCATTCTGCTGGTAATTGCTTAATTGCTGTAGCGGCTGGCGCAATGAGTCAAGCGATTGCCAATCCTGCAAGGAACCCAAATCACCATTCGATGCACTTCCGGCACGAACGGCCTGCGCAGCGGTTGCCACATCCGATTCAAGGGACCGATTCGAAAGAAACGAAATTAAGAGCGCGATCAAGAGAATCGCGCAAATAGCGGTCGCACTGGCGAACACCATGCGCCGCCAGAAATTCACTCTGGTACTTGCCCCGCTCGCTCCCATGGCGGCGCGATCTTGCAAAACCACATGGCTGAAAACATGGCTCAAGAACACCCATTGCGGCACCATGCGCGTTTCGCTGGGGCCCTGGATCATCGTGCCTGTGCCGAATTGCGTTCCCGTGCCCGCAGCGGCTTGCGCCATTTGCGCCATGGTAGGCATGTCTTCGGCGCGCATGATCGTCGTGGCGTTCGCTGAAAAATCCTGCGCGGGGCGGATCGCCGTCTGCGCAGCGAATGCGGCAGGCGAGGGAGCGGCGGAGGCTACCATCCTTCGGCCGGCGAAATAGAATCCGCGAAGAAACGGACCGGAGCGCAAATGACTGGGCCGGCAAAGTTCTACCAGGAATTCGACTGCCGGTTTGCCCAGGCGTCGAAATTGCCGCGGAAATTCGTAAATGCCAGGCTGTCTCGTCTTGTCGCGCTCGCGAGAGAGAAGGCCCGTCCTGCAATCTGCCAACGACGAAAAGAGCGAATTGAATGCACCGGAAAGCCGCTTCGTTTCCTGTTCTGCGTAAACTCCCGAGGTGGCCGAAACCGGCAACGTGATGCCCAGGACGTGCGTGATCTCTTCATCGCGCAAGCTCCCCATGAATTCCGTCGCGTACGCGACCTGGTCGAGCTTCGAGAAAACAACGTAAACAGGGAAACTGGCTCCAAGTTGGTGCGCCATTTCCTCGAGGCGGGCCCGAAGCATTCGCGCCGCATTAACGAGTGCGCCCGGACTTCCCGGCTTCACCAGCTTTTCGCAATCGAGGCACACGACCGCAGCGCGCGGAGCCTGACTATTTTTTCCAAAGATCGATTGCAGCCGGCTCGGCGACAGGCGATGCAACAAGCGCGCCCATGGCTTGGGATCACCTGCGATCTTTCCCGCAGCCTCCACAAACACGGACTTGCGCGCAAACCAAAGATTCACCGCACTCGTCGGAACGATATTTCCGTCCTGATACATCTGCCCGGCCAGCAATTCAGGATCGAGGCCTGAGTTCAGCACCGCGCTCGTCTTGCCGGATGCCGTTTCGCCCAGTACAAAAATCGCGGGCAGTCCACTCAACTTCGCGCCTTTGCCAAGCCGCGAACCCGCCACCTTCTTTTCCGCTTCGCGAACGAGCCGATCGATATCGTCCGGCGAAATATCCGACGCAATGGCCGCGACCACAGCAGACGCGCCTGGCACAACCGGTACAGCAGGCGTCCCCGGTGCCGCAACCGCGGCCGGCATTTTCTGGCCGCGTGCCCACATCAGGAATCCTAAAATGCACAATACGCCGAGAACGACGATGCCCAAGCGGAGAATGAGGAGGTTCGCGCCTTGCAAATGCACCCAAATACCGACGAACCAAGCCAAAAGCAGCGTTACGACGAAGGCTGCCGCTGCCGCCAGATATTCCCACGTAAGTTTCATGAGCTCTCTCTATTCTCCACGCGCTATGTGGCCAGCGTGTGCAGGCCGGACGCGCCAACAGCGAGAATAATTTTGAATAGCACGAAGCAAACGACCATCACGCCGATTGCGATCACGGCCGTTATCATCAACCGTTTAATCCACGGATCGGGACCTCCGGTCACGACGGCGCCCTCTGGCAGAGCCCATGCGGGAGAAAATCCCGGCAGCGGCCCGCGAATGCGCGCGATTTTCTCCGCCACAGAGTCCATCAGCGGGCGCAGCGCCTCCGGCCCTGAAAGCTCGTACCGGCCTCGATAGCCGAGCAGCATGCAAAGTAAATGAATCTCGAGAACGTCGGCCAGATCGTGGGAGTCGTTGCGCGCCAGCAGACGCTCCACATTTTGAAAAAATTGTTCGCCGGCGAGCTGATGTCCGTAAAGCTCCTCCTGCAGCGGCATACGCGCCCAATCGGCAAACGCCGGGTTCGAGGAATTCAGGATCGATTCATCGAGGAACGCAACGACGGCAAACGTCGCGAACCGTGCATCCTCTGGCATATAGGCGCGCGTGATCGCCTCTTTTTCGGCGCCGCGCAGCGCATTGCGCATATCGTTGCGAAATTTGTTGCCGTCCGTCACGGGCTGGCGATTCGAGCGGACGCGCACGATCACCGTCAGGATTTCCTGAAAAATCAGCGCAAGATTCTCGGTGCGCCGTTTCGCCGAAGGGCCACCTTGGCGAATCGTCGTGGCGCCAAAGAGTGTCGCTCCCATATTCCGTTCCCATCCTTCCTGGTAGGCCCGCACACCTGCGGGCACGCCTACACCCTGAACTGTTTTCTGAAACGCCTATTCCGGCAGCACGACGAGTTCCAGTTCCGGTTGCGGTAGATCACCCGGGACATAGACGCCCACGCGCCGCGTCTGCACGATGTGGTCCCAGCACGGTCCAGCCTTACTAACGCCAAAGTACTGGTGCTCCACCCGCGGCGCGATCGCCGACGGCGGTACGGGCAAATGCGTCAGTGCCAAACCCGGCAGCGCCGTTTTCACCAGTTCCGGCAAGAGCTCGGCAGAGCAAATCTTCACCAGCCGCGGAGTGCGCGTGATCATATCTGCTTCACCAATCGCCGAATGGATCGCAAATATCCATCGCGCTTTGCCGACGCATCGCTGATCCGTGATTTCTCCCTCGTAGAAATAACGGCCCACCGGCTTCAGCGGGATCAGTACGTAACTTGTCGGCACCACAAGCTCAAGATGCGCGCGGATGTGTTCATCGAGAGCCTGAAAACACTCTCCCAAGTGTATGTGATCGTAGAGAGGCAGCGTTCGCGGATGCGAATCGAGACCAAAAGTGCAAAGCGCACCAGCCAGCCGCGACATTTCGATGAAAAGTTGTTCGGGATGCTTTCGCTCAGCCAAGCACGTATGCCGCAGCACGCCAAGCGCCGCGTTTACGGTGTGTACGAACCAAAACGATGCGATATCGTCAGAAGAAAATCCCGCCTGAAATTTCGATGGCGCGCGCCGCGCACGTGAAAGAGTCGCGCTCTTCTCGTCGAGAATTTCCACCAACCGCCGTGCAATAATCATCAGCCGTTCACTGGCGCTAATCGAAAGGCAGGGAGGAATAAAACTCGGATCGAAAACAAAGTGGCCTGTGCCGTCGCGCATCATTCGAGCGACCGGAAAAGTCACATAGCCCGTAGCATCTTCGGATTCGAAAAGGAAACGGATGCGTTTGCGGCCCACTTGCACGGGCTTTTCGTCAACACCCGTATTTTCGTCGTGCATCGTGCGCTCTTCGGCAACGTAGCGGAGGTGATCGCGAGCGTCTGCCGGAGTAAGCGCGCAATTCGGCCCGTTTTCGCGGCGTTCAGGCACGGCAAGCATTACGACGAGCGATTCGCGCGTCGGCGGAAAAAAATCGCCGATCTCTCGCGGTTCGGGCAGCGGATCGCTCTCCGGCATGTGAAACGCAAGTCCGTCCGGGAAAATACCGCGCGAATGGATCAGTGCAACAGTGCCGTTGCGCAACGCTTCCGCGTCGAGCGATTGTCCGATGATTCCGAAGGGCTCGAACCACAGATTCGAGGCCGAAAAGTGGACCATATCCTCGAACGCCCGGCTCTGCGCCTGGAAATGGTGCGGCCCAAGGTACATTCCTTCAAACCACACCACTTTGGAGAGATGTTTCATTCGGTCAGTAGGCGTGCTTCGACGCCGGAAAAATACAGCGCGACGGGCCATACTATGGCGTTTCAAAGAAAGGAAGTCAAGTAGCTCAACCCGCGTAGTGTTCGTAAGATGCGCGGTCTTTTTGGCGTGGAATTTGGATGGAAAACGAGGCGCTTACATTGCCTGCGGCAACAGAATCACCAACTCCAACTGGGGATTTTTTATATCGCCGGGCACATAGGCGGCGAGACTGCGCGCTTTACCCACTCCGTCCCAAGCCGCGCCGGACTGATTCAAGCTGAAATATTGATAATTCAGCTTCACGGGTATCGCTCCCGGAGGCTTCGGCATGTGCATCAAGGTAATGCCCGGCAGCGCTTGTCTCACCAATTGCTCCACCTGTGTGGCCGATCCCACTTTCATTAAGTTCGGCACTTTCTTAATCAGTTCCGCCTCGCCGACCTCGGCGCTGATCGCCAGATACATCCGCGTGCCAACGAGATACTTATCGTCATCGACAGTCGTGGCGTAAATCGAAGGCTGCACGAGTTTCAGCGGCAACGAAACGAAGTTGCTCGGCACCACGGTCTCCAGCAGCGTGCGCAACTTCTCATCGAGATCGTTGAAACACGTGCCGAGGTCGTCGTGATCGTAGAGCGGCAGGTCGCGCGGCTGGATCTTCATGGAAAATGTCGTTAGCGCGCCCGCCAGCGAATTCAGTATGCAGAAGAGGCTCTCTGGATGCCCCTTCTTCGTCTCATATATATGGCGAAGCATCGGAAAATGATTGTTCACGGTGTAAAGCAGCCAGAAATTCGCAATATCCGCCGCTGTGAAGTCCGCCAGGCTCTGGCTCTTTTGCCGCCGTCCGCCCGCCAGGATGCTGCTCTTGGCCGCGAGAATTTCGGCCAGACGTCGAACGATTGACATTAAATGATCGCTCGCAGCAACGTCGATCAGCGGCGGCACAAAGGTCGAATCGATCTGCGGCATGCCCGCCGGAGACTTCCTGATGCGCGCCACTCGCAACGCAGTCGAGCCTTCCCGCGATTCACCTTCGGTCAGAATCCGGAAGTTCTTGCGCGCAATCTGAATCGGCTTTTCGGTCGTGCCGGTGTTTTCGTCGCGCATCGACGCTACTTCCGCCAGGTAGCGCGTGTCGGCGCTGCTGTGCGAGACCGCCACATTCAGCCCGCGCTCGCGCATGCGCGGAATAGTGAGATAAACGTCGAGGGTCTGCTGGTCGGGCTCGAAAAACGAAACAAACGGCTTGGGCGGCGGCGCGGGATCGGAATCGGGAATTTCAAAAAGGAGCCCGTCGGGGAAGATTCCGCTTGCGCGCGCAATGACGAAGTTTCCTTCCGCAAGGGCTTCTTCGTTGAATCGCAGCTCTCGGAAACCCCAAGGTCGGAAATTTAGAGCCTCAAGCCCGAATTGCAGGGTGTTTTCGATGAAGCGATCTTGCGCCTGTAAATGCTGGGGCGTCAGGAACGTTCCCTTCGCCCAGATGACCGGCCGCATGTTGCGCATAGCGCTTCAACCTACAGGACTAATCGGCGACGTGTCAAAGAGAAAGTAGCCGGCGTGAATCCAAAACGATTCGAGGCAAAAACAAAAATAAAGACCGGAGATCAGGCGAGAAGGCCGCTCTCTTTTAATTGCGCTTCGGTGCGTTCAATGCCGGAGATGATCACTACGCCTTCACCCCGTGCACGCCCAGCCCAGCGGCTCGCTTCGTCCTCCGGCAACCGAATTTCCATCAGAAAAGCGACCAATTCCTCGTGCGTATTGACGCAAACACTTTTCGTATCGAGCCTGCCCGCATATGGCACAAACATAACCTCAAAATGAGGCTGCGTATTGGCATCGCCTGGTTTCGGCGTGATTCGGATTGTGCCGTTCAGTTTGGCCGCCATGTTTTCCGCTCCGTCGGAGCTGTAAGACTCTTAGTTACTATATTTTGTGCGCATTCACAAGAATTAACGACGATTCTTTAAGCCAGTTGTCACGTCATTAACACCGCCGCAGCCTCATTCGTGAGCCTAACCCTTTTACTCCCATTGAAGAAAACCGTGTGCCGTGAGTTTGCGTGCGAGATCGATACACTGACTCTCAACCTTCTCGGGTGAGGCATCCGCATTTTCGCTCAACTGCCGGATCAATTCGCCAAGCGAACGTTTCCCATTGAAACTGCCGACGAATTCCGCCACAGGTGTCTGCAAACCGAACGAGGACGGTATACCGCGCGTCTGCTTCAGAGAGAGAGACTTCGTTTCCCACCCGTTTTCTGCTCTGTGAAGCACCTGCTCCAGGAGCGAATCTGGCAAAAGCAATGGCCGCTTCGAAAGTATTTCACTGGCCGAAGCATTCGCGCTCAGAAAGTCGTGAGCGGCAAACCGCAAGAGAACCAGATCTCCGAATGGCCGTTCTATAAACTGGCTCGCCTCTTCCAGGGCGGCCCAGTTCTCTCCGGAGCGGCGCCGCATCGCTACCACTCCGTTGTGAATCGCCGTCACCTTGCGCTCGGAGAAATAACGCGCATAAGCGTCGTAGGACGCCGCGTCCAAATTGTCGCCCACCGCAAGCTCGCGCAATCGATCCAGGCTGTATTGTTCGACGCTTCTGGTTTGCCCTTTCACGGCCCAAACATCGCATCCCGTTCCGCGGAACCATCCGGTGAGCCGCTCTTGCCAGCTCTGTCCTTCGACCTCGGCCCATTCGCAAAGCATCTGGAAATAGCCGCCTTCATCCAAATGCGCTGCCGCGTCTCGCGCGATTTGTCCACATAGGCAATCCAAATCCATCGAATTGTCGCAAAAGAGAAACTGATTCGAGGGCCCAATGAAAAAGGGCGGATTCGAGACGATTAGATCGAATTTTCTCCCTTTGACAGGTTCGAAGGCATCCCCGCATAGCCACTCCACACTCTCGATTCCGTTGAGCCGTGCGTTGAAAACGGCAAACTCGATTGCTCGGGGGTTCAGGTCGGTACCGACCACATTATCGCTGTATGCCGCTGCACTGAGCGCCTGCACTCCATTCCCGGTGCCTAAATCCAGCGTAGCTCGGGAGCGACGGTTCACGGTGAAGCAATGGAGAAACCGAGTGGTCGTATTAGGCCAGACGACAAAATCCGGCGCACAAGCCTCGAATCGAGCATTTGTGTCCGAGGCAATCCACTGCTTCTCGAAGGGAACCAGAAGCACCTCCGGAGTCAAATCACTTCCCTCGATGCGCAAAATCTTACTGGCGCAAGCGGTTTCAATGAACCATTCGGGGACAATTTTCGTCACTTTCGCTCGATCGATCCTTAACCCCAAGTAAAACCAGCGCAATAGCGCGTTCAACGACGTAGGTTCTTGCAAGAAGCGCATCATTCGCCCAGCGCTCGCCTGCCTGGGCGACGGCAACTCATTCGCATTAAGCGCCTTGAGGATAGATTCCCCCGTGTAGCCTATCTCAAGCAAGAAATTGCGCAGGCGCTCGGCGTCGCCGGGGCTCGGCGGAACAATAGCAGGCTGCTTCATAAGCCGTGTTCCCTCTTCTACTTCAGAAAACTCCACATTGCGCCGCGGAGAATATCACACCTTCTGCTGCCGACTGACGAAACATCAGAAAGATGGTCATCCGCTTGCTACTGACTTAAGGACCTGAACCAACTTGGCACGCGCCAGGAAGAAAACCCAAGCGTTGCTTGACACTTGTCGAAAGTGTGTGATAAATGCTTCGCTTCGCTCACTTTGCAAACCGGTCTGACCGCGACCCTGTGTCCCATAGTTGTCGGCATTTAGGGGATCGCTCGGTGGCCAAAGCCGGCTTTTAATTGCGCTGCGGCGCGATATCACAGAACCGCCCGAAGTCCAAAAAGGAAGGTGCTTACATGGCAAGACAGAGCGCACAACACAAACTGGATCGCGTCCGCCCGCCCCGTGTGCAGATTACCTATGACGTTGAAGTCGGTGGCGCCATAGAAATTAAGGAACTGCCCTTCGTCGTCGGTGTGCTGGGGGATTTCACCGGCCAGCCGCAGGAACCGCTGCCCAGATTGAAGGACCGCAAGTTCGTGGAAGTGAACCCCGATAACTTCGACAGCGTACTCGAGGGCATGAAACCGCACCTTTCCTATGCCGTGGAAAACAAGCTCAGCGAAGATCCCAATGCTCCGCAGCTGAAAGTCGACCTCAAATTCAGAAAGATGGAAGACTTCGAGCCGGCGAATGTCGCCAAGCAGGTCAAGCCGCTGAAAGATCTGATGGATTTGCGCACCAGACTCGCCGATCTCCGCGGTAGCATGCAGGGCAACGATAAGCTCGAGGAACTGCTCCTCGATGCGGTCGGCAATACTGAAAAGCTTGAAAAACTGAAGGGCGAGATCAAACCGGGCGATGGAGGCTCTAATGGCTGATGCAAAAGTTGCAAACAAACAAGCCGCTGCGGCTGAAACACAGGAGCTGAGCCTCCTCGATCAGATCGTAAGCCAGGGCCGGCTCGGTACGGACGCCGTCTCACGCGAGCGCGGAAAGAATCTCGTGAAGGAGTTCGTTTCGCAGATTCTCGAGGGCTCGATGACGGTGGCGAAAGATGCGGAAATGATGATCAATGCGCGCATCGCACAAATCGATCATCTTCTCTCGATCCAGCTCAATGAGATCATGCATCATCCGTCATTCCAGAAACTGGAAGGCTCCTGGCGCGGCCTGAAGCACCTCATGGATCACAGCGAGACCGGCACGGGCTTGAAAATCCGTGTTCTGAACGTAAGCAAGAAGGAATTGCTGCGCGACATCGAAAAGGCTCCCGAATTTGACCAGAGCGCTCTGTTCAAGAAAGTATACGAAGAAGAATACGGCGTGTTTGGAGGCGCCCCGTTCGGTGCACTCGTGGGCGACTATGAATTCGGCAAGCATCCCGAGGATATTTCCTTGCTCGAAGGCATTTCGCATGTTGCGGCTCAGGCTCATGCCCCTTTTATCAGCGCCGCTGCACCGGACCTGCTCAATCTCGAGAGCTTCACGTCGCTCGATGCACCCCGCGATCTGGCAAAGATTTTTGACAGCACCGAATATGCGAAATGGAAGTCGTTCCGCCAGGGTGAGGACTCTCGCTACGTAGCGCTCTGCCTGCCGCGCACACTCTCCCGCGTTCCTTATGGCAAAGACACGAAGCCGATCGACGAATTCGCCTACGAGGAGCACGTTGACGGCACTGACCATTCCAAGTACTTGTGGATGAACGCCGCCTATTCGCTGGCCACTCGCATGACAAATTCCTTCGCTCAATACGGAATGTGCGTCGCCATGCGCGGCGTTGAGGGTGGCGGCTTGGTTGAGGGACTCCCCGTCCACAATTTTTATACCGACGAGGGCGACCTTGCCCTCAAGTGCCCAACGGAAGTGCCGATTACGGATCGTCGGGAAAAAGAGCTGGCGGACCTCGGCTTCGTGCCTCTCGTTCACTGCAAGGGCACCGACTATGCGGCCTTTTTTAGCGTACAAAGCTGTCAGAAGCAGAAGGTTTACGATTCAGATTCGGCCAATGCCAACGCGCGGTTATCGGGGCAATTGCCATATATCATGGCCGTTTCCCGCTTCGCGCATTATTTGAAAGCGATGATGCGCGACAAAATTGGAAGCTTCATGTCGCGCGATGAAGCGGAGTCGTTCCTGAATCGATGGATTACGAAGTACGTTACTCCGGACGATTCAGCCTCGCCTGCCGTGAAAGCGCAGCGGCCGCTTCGTGAAGCTCGCATCGACGTGGCCGAGGTTCCGGGGAAACCTGGCGTCTATCGCGCCGTGGCCTTTCTGCGGCCTCACTTTCAGTTGGATGAACTTACTGTTTCATTGCGCCTGGTGGCGGAGCTTCCTGCGCCGGCTAAATAGGTCCGGCTGGGGAAGCTCGCTTCGCGCTTATCGTGCAGTCGGGCCCAGCGGTTGCCATACCTAAAATTCATCGAGTATAAGGAGACAAGACGAGATGGGAAATATGTTCCTGAAGATCAAGAGCATCCCAGGATCCAGCAAGATCCAAGGGATGGAAAATGCTATTGAGATCTATAACTTTTCGTGGGGTGCAAGTCTCCCCGGGGTGGACTCGGCAACGAAAGGAGAAACCGTCGGACATCCGAGTTTGACGGATCTCTCGATCAGCAAAGCCGTTGACAAGGCTTCGCCCCTGCTGTTTGCGAACATGACCGGTGGAAAGCGGCTTACGGACGATGTGGAGCTCTTCGTTCAGAAGACCCTCGACCAGAAATCCGTGACTTACTATCACCTCAAGCTCAAGGGCGCGGTTGTCAACGGTTACAACGCCTCCGGCGCGGGCGGCGATGCACCAACCGAATCGGTGAGCTTCAACTTCCAAAAAATCGAGTTCTCGCATGATGAGGAAGAGGGCGGCAAGATGAAGGGCGCCGTCACGAAGGGCTGGGACATAGTAACGCACACAGCAAGCTGACCCCAGTTTGCCAATAGACATGGCGAACGCAATCACAGCGAAGCAACTATTCCAGGAAGGAAAGGTTCGGGCGGCCGCGAAGGAGCTTACGGAGTACCTTCGCGACCACCCGGCCGATTCCACGCAGCGGACGTTCCTCTTCGAGTTGCTTTGCGCCTCCGGCGATTTCGTTCGCGCTGAAAAGCAATTGAGCGTGCTCGCCCAGGGCGGCGCCGAAACGGAAATGGGTGCCGTTCTTTACTATTCCGCATTGAACGCTGAGAAGCTCCGCAATGAAACTTTTGAAAAGGCGGGCTTTTCCAGCCATACGCCATCCGCGCCGGTGACGGGAAAGCTCAATGACCGCCCGTTCCAATCGTTGCGCGACGCCGATCCCGATCTCGGAGGCCGGCTTGAAGTTTTTGCCGCGGGCGCGTACCTCTGGATTCCTTTTGAGCATATCGAGTCTCTGCACATGGAAGCGCCGCGTCGCTTGCGTGACACGCTGTGGGCGCCGGCCATGATTCGCACCGGTCCGGCTTTCAAGAGCACCGAACTCGGCGAAGTGCTGATTCCCGTGGTCTATCCGTTTTCCTGGAAGAACGAAAACGAAGCCGTGTGGCTCGGTCGCATCACCGAGTGGTCCGCGGATGAGAACGGAACGGAATATCCTTCCGGGCAGAAGACTCTTCTGGTCGATGGAGAGGAAGTTCCCTTCCTCGAAGTTCGTTCTATCGAGTTTGACAAGCAGGTCGCGGCTCCAGCAGCCGCAAACTAACGGAACTGAAAACAATGGCCCTCCGCGAAGGTTTGCTCAACCCTATTTCTGCCGAGAATCCCAGCGGCGTCGACGTCCGTTACGACTCCAAGCTGCTTATCTACGACAAGATCAAGGAAGCTCGCCGCGAAGATGACGGCCTCAATCAAGGCGAATGGCAGCAGGAGCGAAAAGTCGCCGATCTTCCTTTCATCCTGAAGACCACCCAGGAAGCCCTCGCGACCAAAACGAAGGATCTCCAGCTAGCCGCGTGGCTATGCGACGCGCTTTTGCGCACGGAGGGCTTCGGCGGGCTCCAGCAAGGCCTCGCTTTATGCCAGGGCCTCATCGTCAATTTCTGGGACACGCTCTTCCCGCCCATCGAAGACGGCGACTTGGAACTCCGCGCGGCGCCGCTCGATTGGCTTGGAACCGCTCTCGACATTCCTCTAAAGAATGTCCCTTTGGCACGCGCTGGCTACGGATTTTTCAAGTACAAAGAATCTCGGCTCGTCGGTTACGACGTACCCACGCTCGGCGATAAAGAAAGAGACCAGCGCGCGCAACGCATCAGCGAAGGGAAGCTTAGCGCCGAAGACTTTGACAAATCGTTCAATGAAACGCCGAAGGCATTTTACGCTCAGGCCGAAAAAGACCTCGATGGCTGCCTCGCCGTACTAAAAAATCTCGACGAAGCCTGCGATGAAAAGTTCGGCAGCGCCGGCCCCGCATTGGGAAAACTAAAGACGGCCCTCGAGGAGATTCGCCACACCGTCCACGGCCTGCTCCAGAAAAAACGCGAAACGGAACCCGATCCTGTCGAAGAGACTGCCGCCGCTGCAGATTCTGCCGCGGACGCTTCCGCAACAAGCACAAGCGGAGCGGCAGGCGCGGGTCGCAGTGCGATCCCGAGCATCGTCATTTCCATAATGACCAGCTCCGAACCTGCCGATCGCCGCGAAATGATCGCGAACGTCGCGAAAGCCGCTGCCTTTCTTCGCCAGCGCGAGCCGCACAGCCCGGCGCCTTACCTGATGATGCGCGGCCTTCGTTGGGGTGAACTCCGGGCCGCCGCGCGCCTTTCCAATGCCGCCCTCCTGGAAGCGCCGCCCACGGAGCTTCGCCAACAGATCAAGCGCCTCGCGCTCGCGGAAAAATGGTCCGAACTCCTCGAGACGGCTGAGAACGCCATGTCTCTTCCGTGCAGCCGCGCGTGGCTCGATTTGCAACGCCATGTCGTCGAAGCCTGCATCGCTCTGGGTGCCGACTACGAACCGATCGCTGCCGCCATTCGCCTGGAACTGAAAGTTCTGCTCCACGATGTGCCCGAATTGCTGGACGCCACGATGCTCGACGATACGCCTGCAGCCAATGCCGAAACACGCGCATGGCTCCTGCAGTTGGTGCGCCCCGCCTCCAAGCCGCCGCGACCGCCGCAGGGCGAAGCACCTGCAGATGCAGCCGTCGAATCCGCTGCCTCGCAGCCCGACTCCGCGCCCGAACCGTCGTGGCCATCCAAATCAGCCGACAGCTACGCCCTCGCAACCGAAGCGCTCAAGGCAGGCCAGGCAGAAAAAGCTTTTAGCATCATGCAAGAGGAAATCGCTCGCCAGACTTCTGGCCGCGGCCGCTTCCGGCGAAAGCTTCAGCTTGTCGAACTCTGCGCCGCCGCAGGCAAGGACGCCATCGCGCAGCCTCTCCTCGAGGACTTGGCCGCTGCAATCGAAAACCACAAGCTCGACGAGTGGGAAGACCGCCAGATGATGGCCGGCGCGCTTATCACGCTGATGAACCTTAGCAGGCGAATCCAGGACGACGCGTCCGAGAAACAGAAATTATTCGAGCGCATCTGCCGCCTGGACCCTGTGCGCGCGCTGAGCGCGGGATAATCCGTCACAATGGCGCGAACCCAAGGCGATGTCACCGTCACGTTGTCCGTGCTGGACCGCTTAATCGATAGGGAACCCAAGACGGCGTCCGAAGCCCCTCTCACCCGTTCGCAATCGGTTCGCTTGATGAAGGCCGCGGTACAACGCGACCTCGAATGGCTCCTGAACAGCCGCAGGATTTTTCTCGATCCCGATGAGAACCTTAAAGAGTTGAATCGCTCCGTTTACGTGTACGGCTTGCCGGATTTTTCCAACTATGGCGCCGCGTCCGCGCCGGACCGCGCCAAGTTGCTGCGCCAGTTGATGGCTGCCATCAAGATTTTCGAACCTCGCCTTCTCAATCTCCGCCTCGTGCCCATCGAATCCGAAAACGCCGGCATCCAGGAGCTGCGCTTCCGAATCGAGGGCTTGCTTGCCATGGATCCCGCTCCCGAGCCTGTTTCGTTCGACACTACAGTCGAGCTCCGCTCCAGCAATTGTCGCGTCGCTGGAGGACCGAATGCGTGACGATCTGCTCGTCTATTACGAGCGCGAACTCGATTACATCCGCAAGATGGCGGCCCAGTTCGCCGAAAAGAATCCCAAGGTTGCTTCGCGACTGGTGCTGGAGCCGACAAAATGCGAAGACCCTCATGTCGAGCGGCTTCTCGAAGGATTTGCGTTTCTCGCCGCGCGCGTTCATCTGAAACTTGACGATGAATTCCCGGAGATCAGTGAAGCGCTGCTCAGCGTCGTCTATCCGCAGCTTGTACGGCCTCTGCCGTCCATGTCCATCGTCGAATTCCAGCTCGACCCGGAAAAGGGCAAAATCACCACAGGACTTCCTATTCCCCGCGGTTCATCTCTCTTCTCGCGGCCCGTAGCCGGAGTTCCCTGTACATTCAAGACGTGCTACGACACCACTCTGTGGCCTCTACGCGTCGCGTCGGGCGAGTTTCGCGCGCCGAGCCGCTTGCAGCCGCCCGTAAAGACCGTTGACTCGACAGCCGCTGTCCGCGTCGAATTGCGCGCCGCTCCCGACGTAAACCTGAAGGAATTGAAAATTGATCGCCTTCGTTTCTATCTCGATGGCGAGGGCGGCGTTATCAACACATTGTATGAATTGCTCTTCACGCGGCTTACTCGCATCATCGTCCGCGATCCCACTCCCGGCTCGAAGGTGCCTCCAGTCACGCTGCCTGTGAGCGCGTTGCGGCCCGTCGGCTTCGAGCCCGGCGAAACTCTGCTTCCCGAGGTAGACCGCTCGTTCTTTGGACACGCTCTCCTGATGGAATATTTCGCGTTTCCGGAAAAATTCCTTTTTATCGACGTTGCCGAACTCGCGCCCGTGTGGGACGCAGGCTTCAAGGATGCCGTCGAATTCATTTTTTTGATCTCCGAAGTAGAGGGCGATGATCGCCGTCAGCGCCTTGAGCTCGAAATTGGTAAAAAGTCATTTCGTCTCGGCTGTGCCCCCGTAATCAATCTTTTCACTCAAGTTGCCGAGCCGATTCAGCTTAGTCAGCGCAGGTATGAGTACATGATTGTCCCGGATGTCCGGCGTCCTTATTCCACCGAAGTATTTTCCGTGGATGAAGTGGGCTGCATCAACACATCCACGCAGCAGACTTCGACCTTTGAACCTTTCTACTCGCTGCGCCATTCCACGCGCGGCCGTAAACAAGCCGCGTTCTGGCTCGCACGCCGCCGTGCCTCCGAGCGTCCCAACGACGACGGCACGGACATGTTTCTCTCGCTCGTCGATCTTTCGATGCAGCCGATGAACCCCGACTCGAGTATCCTCTCGATAAAGACCACGTGCACGAACCGCGACCTGCCTTCGCGGCTGCCTTTTGGAAACGAGGACGGCGATTTCGAGCTGGAAGGCTCGTCGTCATTCAAGCGAATCGTCGCTCTGCGCAAGCCGACGCCGACTGTTCGCCCCACATCCGGCAAAAGCACCATGTGGCGCCTCATCTCGCACCTCTCTCTCAATTACCTCTCCCTTGTCGAAGGTGGGCGCGATGCGCTGCAACAAATCTTGCGCCTCTACGATATTGGCCGCTCGGCCTATTCTCAGAACGTAATCGAGAGTATCCTTCGAGTACGCAGCGCAAAGCATTTCACCCGGGTTTCCGGCAACAATAGCATCACGTTCGCGCGAGGTACGCGCATCGAAATCGAACTCGATGAATCGCAGTTCGTCGGGAGCGGAGCGTATCTCTTCGCCGCCGTTCTCGAGCGCTTTCTGGCACTAAGCGTTTCGCTCAATAGCTTCACGCAATTAGCCGTTACCACGCCGCAAAGAAAGGCGCCGTTGCACGAATGGCAACCGAGAGCAGGACGCAGGATATTGATCTAGAAAAATCGCCGCTCGAAGACGCGCTCCATCAGGAGCCTTGGTCTTTCGAGTTCTTTCAGGCGGTCACGCTCCTGCAGCGGCTTGCCCCGGAGCGCCGCCCGGTCGGCAGATTCTCCAATCCTGACGACGAGGCCGTGCGTTTTCGCGGCAACACGTCTCTCGGTTTTCCCGCAAGTTCTATCCAGAAAATCGATTGGCCCGAAGACGGTCCGCCCGAGATGATGGTCAATTTTATGGGCCTCACCGGCCCCATGGGCGTGCTCCCGTATTGCTACACGGAGATGGTTCTTGAACGCGAAAGAGCGAAAGACCGCTCCTTCCAATCCTTCCTCGATATCTTTCACCATCGCATGATTTCTTTCTTCCATCGAGCGTGGGAGAAATACCGTTTTCCAGTCACTCATTCGAGCGGCACTGAAGATCTCTTTGAACACCACATGCGCGACCTGATCGGCCTCGGGACTTCCGGGCTCGGCGGCCGCCAATCTCTGGGCGACGACGGACTGCTTCATTTCGCCGGTCTCTTGGCTCGTCAATCTCGCTCCGCTCAGGCACTTGAGCAGGTCCTGACGGCCTATTTTGACGTGCCGGTCGATATAGAGGAATTCGTGGGAGGTTGGTACCGGCTCGATGTCTCCACGCAATGCGCGGTTGGTGAAGAAGAAGGTGATTCCGAACGCCTCGGCATGGGCGCCGTCGTTGGCGACGAAATCTGGGACCAGCAATCCCGGGTTCGCGTCAAGCTCGGCCCAATGCCGCTGGAAAAGTATCGACAGTTTCTCCCCGATGGCGACGCGTACGAGTCTTTGAAGGCCATCACGCGATTCTTTTCCAACGATGAATTTGATTTTGAAATTCAGTTGATCCTGAAGCGCGAGGACGTCCCGCGCTGCGAAGTGGGCGCCGCTGAAGCCACAGCCCCTCGTCTCGGCTGGGTTACCTGGCTGAAATCGGCGCCGCTTTCTCGCGATCCGGACGAAACGATTCTAAATCTCTGACTGCGAGGTATCTCATGGGCCTGAACCTGAAAGCACTCATCGGCAAACTCAACGACCAGGCGCGTTCGGCGCTAGAAGGCGCCGCCGGCCTTTGCCTCTCGCGCACGCATTACGATATCGAAATAGAGCATTTCCTGACGAAAATGCTTGAGTCGCAGGCTTCCGACTTCGCAAAAATCGTCAAGCATTTCGGCATCGATAAGTCCCGCCTCACGGGCGAGCTTATGCGTAGCATGGACAAGCTCAAGTCCGGCAACGCGCGCACACCCGCCATCAGCCCCAGCGTGCTCAAGATGCTCACGCAAGCGTGGACGATCGGCTCAATCGATTTCAATGCCTCGCAAGTTCGCACTGGCTTCACAATTCTGGCTCTCGTAACCGACGACGATCTCGCCCGCATCACGCGCGAGATCAGCCGCGAGTTTCAGAAAATCCAGCCCGAAGCACTCCGCAATGAATTCGCCAAAATCGTCGCAGATTCCTCCGAGGAAACTGTCACGGCCGTCGCGGACTCCGAGGGCGCGCCCGCCGCTCCCGGCCGCGCAATTGGCGGCAAGACGCCTAATCTCGATCAGTTCACTGTAAATCTCACCGAGAATGCCAAAAACGGCAAGATCGACCCTGTTCTCGGCCGCGACTTTGAAATCCGCCAGGTCATAGACATTCTCACGCGCCGCCGCCAGAACAACCCCATCCTCACCGGCGAAGCGGGCGTCGGTAAGACGGCTGTCGTCGAAGGCTTCGCCCTTCGCGTCGCTCAGGGCGACGTTCCTCCGCCGCTTCGCAATGTCACGGTTCGGACCCTTGACCTCGCTCTCCTACAGGCCGGTGCGGGCGTCAAAGGCGAATTCGAAAACCGGCTCAAGGGCCTCATCGAGGAAGTGAAGTCGTCCCCCACGCCGATCATCCTGTTCATTGACGAAGCGCACACAATGATCGGCGCAGGCGGCCAAGCCGGACAGAATGACGCGGCCAATCTACTCAAGCCGGCGCTCGCGCGCGGCGAACTCCGCACCATCGCCGCTACCACATGGGCCGAATTCAAAAAATACTTCGAAAAAGACCCTGCCCTGGCTCGCCGCTTCCAGGTTGTAAAAGTCGAAGAGCCCACCGAGCAACAATGCATGGTGATGATGCGCGGCATCGTCGGGTCGCTGGAAAAGCACCACAAGGTCCGCATCCTCGACGAAGCCGTTGCCGCCGGAGTACGCTTGTCGCACCGTTATCTCGCAGGCCGCCAGCTTCCAGACAAGGCCGTCAGCGTTCTCGATACAGCCTGCGCGCGACTTTCGCTCGGGCAGAACGCCACTCCCGCTGCTATCGAAGACGCGATCCGCCAGATCGACGACTTCGACGTCCAGCACCGCATCCTCGAACGCGAAATGGTCGTCGGCGTCGATCACACCGAACGCCTTGCACAACTCGCATCGCAGAAAGCATCCGTACAGGCAAGTCTTAAAGCCTTGCAAGATCGCTGGGATAAGGAGAAGGGCCTCGTCGTCCAAATTCGCGAGATTCGCGAAAAGCTCGAGCGTGGCGCTGCCGCTGCGAAAGCAGCTCCCACTGAAAGTGGCAATGGCGATTCCGCCGCCGCGGCCGTCGCCTCCGCTGGAGCAGCCGCCGTGGCAAGTGCGGCCGTCGCTACCGCAGCCCCGGCAGCCGCGCCCGAACAAACTCCGGACGAGCTTCGTACGCAACTCTCAAAGCTTGAAAACGAACTCTCCGCCTTGCAAGGCGAAACCGGCCTGATCCGCGTCTGCGTCGATGCCCAGATCGTCGGCGAAGTCATCTCCGCCTGGACGGGAATTCCTGTCGGCAAGATGCTCAAAGACGAGATCGCCACCATCCTTTCGCTCCAGCAGCATCTCGGGAATCGCGTCATCGGCCAGCCGTTTGCGCTCGATGTAATCAGCCAGCGCATCCAGACATCTCGAGCCAGCCTCGATGACCCTATCAAGCCCGTAGGCGTCTTCATGCTCGTCGGTCCCAGTGGCGTCGGCAAGACGGAGACCGCGCTCGCGCTGTCCGATCTTCTCTACGGCGGCGAGCACAATTTGATCACCATCAATATGTCCGAGTTTCAGGAAGCGCACACCGTCTCCACTCTAAAGGGCTCCCCTCCGGGATATGTAGGCTATGGCGAGGGCGGTGTGCTCACCGAAGCCGTCCGTCGCAGGCCTTACTCCGTCGTCCTTCTCGACGAAGTCGAAAAAGCGCACCCGGACGTGCTTGAACTCTTCTTCCAGGTGTTCGATAAGGGTCGCATGGAAGACGGCGAAGGCCGCGAAATCGACTTCCGCAATAACATCATTATTCTCACCACGAATGCTTGTACCGATCAGCTCATGAAGCTGTGTGCCGATCCTGAGACGATGCCCAATGCTTCGGCCCTCGTCAACACGCTCAAGCCCGAGCTGAACAAGATCTTCAAGCCGGCGTTTCTCGGCCGCATGGTCGTCGTTCCTTATTACCCGGTGCGCGATGAGGCCCTGAAAAAGATCATCACGCTCAAACTCGGCAAAATTCAGCGTCGCATCCAGGAAAACCACAAAATCGCGCTTACCTATGACGACTCGCTGATCGACGAAGTCGCCAAGCGCTGCACCGAAGTCGAATCCGGCGCGCGGAATGTCGATAACATTCTCACCAATTCTCTTCTGCCCGATGTTTCGCGCCAGCTTCTTGGGCGTATGGCCGAAGGTGAAAAATTGCAATCGATTCATGTCGGAATCGGTGCTGACGGCGCTTTCCAGTATTCGTGATGTGAACAGAGCAGGCGGTCGAAAAATAGCATGAGCAACCCACAAGCCCGCGTGCCGGGTGCACTCGGAGTCGCGCAAGTCGACGATCGCGATCTCGGCTTCTTCGGTCACGCGATACAGACCATGCGCCTCGCCGCTGTCTCTTCCACAGGGGCCGGTAATTTTACGCCCTGCGGTAACGGGGACAGCGCCAATGAAGCTCTGATTGCCGAATTGCAGCACGCCTTTACGACATCGTTACCGCGTGTCCCGTCGTTCGCGCGTGGCATGATTCTGGCCACGCCTGCCGCAGTTCCCTTTCTGATAGGCCGGGCCGGATATCACGCCTACCGCGATATTCGCAGCAATTTCCATCCGATTGACGCCGCGCATCTCCCAAGCCGCGTCACAGAGGTCTTCGGCGGCAGCATCGATTTCTCGCGCGTCTGGCTCGGCAATAAGGCGGGCGCTCAAGGGCGTCCCTTCACGGCTACCCTCGTAATTAACTTCCCTCCGGGCACAACTAAGCGCATCAACGTGATGAATATGGGCGCCTCTTATGATGAAGACACGCTGATCCACGAACTGACGCACGTTTGGCAATCTCAGCACCATTTCGATCCTACGCAATACATGCGCAACTGCCTTTCCTGCCAGGCCAGCGCAGTTCAAAAAAATGTAGACCTCGTCAAAATGGCTCCTAAATCCGGCGTCATTTCTCACGCGAACTACCCGGTCGATTATCCTTTTTCGGCCTACGCTTACGAGGTCGATCCGAAGCTCCCCTTTTCTCATTATGGCGGCGAACAGATTGCTCAGCAGGTCATGAAAGGCGTCGGCAAGATCATCAGGATCGTCAAAGCGGCAGCCGCCAACACCGTTGTTTCAGATAACGTAGATTCTCTGACGAATATGCACACCGTTGCGAACCGGCTCGATGCTGGAGTCGCCATTTGATAGCTGCCGCTCAGGATCCGGAGGTGAAGTTTGGCTAGCTCAGGAAAGTTCACACAGGAAAACAGGTTCATCTCGCTCACCACGCCTCTGGGCGACGACGTTTTGCTCTTGGCGGGCTTCAGTGGTCATGAGGGCATATCGCGGCTTTTCCACTTCAGCCTCGATCTCCTATCCGAAAAGAAGGACGTTTCCTTCAACGATATCGTCGGCCAGAATGTCACGATCAAAATGGCTTTGGCCGATGGTTCTTCCTTCCGCTATTGGAACGGTTACGTCAGCCGTTTTGCTCAGACCGGCAGTGACGCGCATTTCGCCCGTTACCGCATGGAGGTCGTTCCCTGGCTCTGGTTCCTCACGCGCAGCGCCGATTGCAGAATCTTTCAAAAGGAATCGATACTCGATATCTTCGACAACGTTGTTGAAGACGGCGGATTCTCATCGTCCGATTACAAAAATTCTCTCACTGGCACATACAATCCGGTGGAATATTGCGTGCAATACCGCGAGACCGATTTCAATTTCATCTCGCGCCTTTTCGAGCATGCCGGAATCTACTATTTCTTCGAGCATTCCGAAGATAAGCACACTCTCGTTCTCGCGGACGCGCCAAGCGCGCATCAGAATTGTCCCGTACAATCCTCGTTCCGCTACTCGCCCGGTGCCGCTGCGCAGGTCGAAGAAATAATCACCAGCTTTCAACTTGAGCAGGAACTTCGCACCGGCCAATACACACTCCGCGACTACAACTTCGAAACGCCCGCGGCTAACCTCAACGCCACCGATCCCACCATCTATCCGGTCGCCAAGAATAGCGATTATGAAATCTATGATTATCCGGGCATGTACTCCGCCGGTGCCGATGGCAACGCGCTTGCAAAAATTCGGATGCAGGAAGAAGAGGCGCCTCATGAAGTCGCTTCCGGCTCGAGTATCTGCCGCACGCTTGCCTCTGGCTTCAATTTCGACCTCGAAGAGTTCGATCGCGACGACATGAACAAGTCCTATTTGCTCACCGACGTCCAGCACGTTGCATCGAATGCCGGCACGTACTATTCGGGCGCTGAAGCCTCCTCGCATTATTCGAATCGCTTCTCATGCATCGACGCATCGTTTCAGTACCGCGCCCCACGGATGACGCCCAAGCCATTCGTGCAGGGGCTTCAAACTGCCGTCGTCACCGGACCGAGCGGCGAGGAAATCTACACCGATAAATACGGCCGCGTGAAAGTGCAGTTCTTCTGGGATCGTCTCGGCCAGAAAGATGAGGACAGCTCCTGCTGGGTTCGCGTTTCCCACGTTTGGGCCGGTAAAGGCTGGGGCGGCATGTTCATCCCCCGCATCGGCCAGGAAGTCATCGTCAGCTTTCTCGAAGGGGATCCCGACCGCCCCATTATCATCGGCCGCGTTTACAACGCCGATCAGAATGTCCCGTACGTGCTGCCGGATAACGGCACCGTCTCGGCGCTTCGGTCCCGCAGCTCCAAGAGCGGCGGCGCGGCCAACGCCAACGAGATTCGCTTCGAAGACAAGAAAGGCAGCGAGCAATTCTTCATTAACGCGGAGAAAGATATGGACGTCTTCGTCGAAAACGATTCCCGCGAAAACGTTGGCAATAATCACAGCCTCACAATCAAAAAAGATCAAATGGAAGATGTCGGCGGTGACGCCCACCTCAACGTAACAGGCAATATCAATCAGAAGGCCGGTCAGAACGTCTCTTTGGACATCGGCCAGAATCTTTACGAAAAATCTGGCATGAACTACGCGCACGAAGCCGGCACGGCAATCCATCTCAAGGCCGGCATGAACGTAGTCATTGAAGCGGGCATGGAGCTCACGATAAAAGCGGGTAGCAATTTCGTGAACATTGGTCCCGCCGGTGTGGCCATCAGTGGCACGATGGTTCTTATCAATAGCGGCGGCGCGGCAGGTTCAGGCGCAGGCGCGAGCACGACCAGCCCCACCAAGCCCGATGCCGCCGATGACGCCAACACATCCAGCGGAGGCAAATTCGGCATCAAGCTGGCATAGCGCGCTTTGTCAGTGTTGTGCGTATGAAGTGTGATTCGTGGGGGTGCTGCTTGCCGTGCCCCTTTTTCAGAGGAGGATCGACAAAATGCCCCCGGCAGCCCGCGTTTCAGACATGCACACATGCCCCATGGCAACCGGCCCGGTTCCGCACGTCGGTGGCCCTATCCTGCCTCCCTGCGAACCGACCGTGATGATCGGCATGCTCCCTGCCGCCCGCGTCAGTGACATGGCTACCTGCGTCGGCCCGCCGGACAGCATCATCAAAGGCTCCAGCACCGTCATGATCGGCAGCCTGCCCGCCGCTCGGCTGGGCGACCAAACAGCCCACGGCGGAGTCATCATCCTCGGCTGCATGACCGTCATGATCGGCGGCTAGCGATTCACGCAGACGTTCTAGCCGCCGCGTGGACTCCCAAGTCCCGCCCGCGCTTACCCCGATGATTCCGATTAGTACTGGGTCGGCGGAAAAATAGTACTAACCGCCTATTCTGAATGTCCACTGAAACAGGTAAAAAATCCTTCAGGGGCAAACTGTACCTAAGTTCCCTCCCATCAAGCATTCGGGCCCGATTGAACTGAGAGGCACACTTGTAAGCGGAAAGTGGGAGCTAAATCGTGCCGAAAATCCTGATTGTTGAGGACAACGAGCCGAATCGCCACATGCTGGCGCGCCGCCTTGAGCGCAAGGGATTCGCCGTTGTCACGGCGCCGGACGGTGCGGAGGGCTACGCTTTGGCCCGTGCGGAGATGCCCGACCTCATTCTCATGGACATCAGCCTTCCGGGAATGGACGGTTGGCAGGTCATAGAACTTCTCAAATCCGAATCCGCGACGCGCGATATTCCGCTCATCATACTGACGGCTCATGCTTTGATCGACGATCGCTCCAAAGCTGTCGCCGTCGGCTGCGACGATTATTTCTCAAAGCCTGTGGATTTTTACCGCCTACTCGACAGAATTGGCGAGTTGCTGACGGAGAAAAAGCCGGCATGAGCCCCAATATCAGCCCACATCGCCGCAGCATGATCGAAGCCAAGTTGCAGATGGCCGAGCAGGTCCTCGCCATCTCCAGTCAGGTGGTGCAACTCACCACCGAAATCTTCATCCGCGCCGGCAGGGATGTTGAGCGGCTAGTTCAGCAACAGGTGGAATGCTTCGGCAGGATTCGCGCCCTCGTGCAAAAAATCGAGGAGCACCTCGAGTCCAAAAAGGAGAAGGAACTGTTCACGTCCGCTGGCGCGCGCTGGTGTTCGGTTCATCGTTACGAACAGTCTCTTCACAATATCACCGCCGCCAACAAGCTTCTCCAGGCGGGCACAACGACGACCGACGTCCTTCTGCCGTTTCTACTCGACAATTTCTCCTGGCGCGCATTCATTGAGTTCTTACGCGCGGATCTCGAATCCAACGGAAACGATTGGGAACTCAAAAACGAAATCGCTGCGCGTGCAGCCGACCTGATGCGCGCGAATCAGGAGCTAAAAAGCAAAATCGCCGAACGTAAGCGCGTCGAGGAGCGGCTCTCCCAATTGGCGTCTATCATCGAATTTTCGAGCGACGCCATCGTTATCCACACGCTGGCCGGCACCGTCGTCAGTTGGAACGCCGGCGCGGAGCGTCTCTACGGCTACACGGCCAGTGAGGTGCTAGGCAAGTTCGGAAATCTTCTGCTGCCGTCGGAGCGCTACGACGAGTTGCAATCCGTGCTCGAAAAGCTGAATTCTGGCGAGGCCGTGGAGTCGTACGAAACGGTCCACCTGCGAAAAGACGGAACCGAAATCCGCGTTTCAACCTCGGTTTCTCCCGTGAACGATTCCGAGGGTAACACGGTAGGAGCCGCTGCAATCACTCGCGCGGTGCTAGGCAGCAAATGCATCGAAGAGGCCCTCGAGAGAGTACCCACCGGGTCCCGCTCTTCCTAATTCTCGTCAATTGCCCGCCAGTCGAATCCTCGAAGTTCTAGTGGTTCAACTCGATTACGGCCGGGTGCTCATTATTGGGATCGGGATCGACCGATATCATGCGTATCTGGCTCGGAGACACCATGTAGAAGACGAGGTTCGCAGGGAACCCGTGTGGCGGGCTGTTAGAGATGGTTCCACGACCGTTTGTGGCGAGCGCGTCGACATTCAACTGCAACGCCTCGCCAAGATGTGCCGCATTCCCCGGCGAATCCACTTCATCGAGCGTGCCCACGAGGATGGGGTTGCTGCCGCCGTTTGAAACGAGCTGACCGACCGTG
>DATNBB010000114.1:0-5085 GCA_035607335.1 Binatia bacterium
GCGATTTGGCGGCTGCGGCCTGTTCGGGTGTAGCGACGTTGCGCGGCATTAGTTGGGTAACTCTCCTGTCTGGCCGAAGCCCTTATCTACGAAGCGGTGTTTGCGGGACCATGCTTTGGATTTGCGGATGCGCGTTTTGTAATCCTCGATCAAGTGCTCGCGGTTGTAGGTCGCCGCCATGCCGTAGGTTGCCACATTGCGGCTGTAGGACTTGTCGGCGAGCAGCTTTTCGAAGTATTCATCCTGCTTGCGAATCTTTTCTTCTTCTTCACCGAGCGCGGCGGCGCGCACGGCGTAGCGGGTAAGGCTCTTGCCCATCCAAATCAGCCTGGCGGCAAGTTCGACCGATCCGGGCTCCAGCGGAACGTATCCGGCCATGCCGCGCCCCTCGCTGAAGACGTGGCAGACCTCAAATAGGCCGTGCGCCGGGTAGGGACCGATAGCGTAGTAACCTTCCACGGTAGAGGCCAGCGTGTCCCAGGATTCAGGGCTGCCCAGCCATGCCGCCGGCACAAAACGTTCGAGCGCCCATTTCTGTTCCCGCACCGAGTAACGGGGGCAAAGGCGATATTCAAGCGCGCCGTCCGATTCCCAATATCCGCCCACGACGTAGCAGCGCGAGGGAAGGAAGGCCATGCGGAAGATGTTCTCGCCATATAGATTCACGCCGAATTTGCGCAGCACGCGCGCGCACCAATCGGGAGCCTGAATCGATCCGGGAAAGAAGTCCGAGCGCCTGTTAATCATTCACAGGGCAGAGAAGTCTTGAAAAATGGCGGGATTGCGCAAGAAAAAACCGGGAACCGTGGGGTGGTGTCCACGATCCCCGGTGTGGGGTGTTGGCAAGGAGGAATTAGAACCCGGTCGGAACCGAGAGCGTATCCACGTAGGCCGAGCCGCGGGGCTTGTTCTGGGCAAGCTGCATGCCGGTCACGAAATAAAATGCCTGCGTCGGGGCCACGCCGCCATCGGAGCCGTAGAGCGGAAACACAGTCACGCCGTCCACATCGTACAGGCTGGCCGGTTTGGTTTCCACGCGGAACCAATATTTAAAGTTGATCAGATCGACGCGGGTGCGGATCGCCTTGATATTGGTGATCAGTTCATGGCCCGCCAGCGTCTTGATGCGGTTCTTGTTGAGATAATCCGGACGCGTGTCGCCACCTTCGCCTGCCTTGGACTGATTCGTGAAGGCGGTTGCGATGCCGGACGTGGTAAACAGTCCCAGTTGCTCCCACTGCGTCACCTGATCGACGTTCGCCATCACGACAAACTCGTCGATCTCTTCGGCTTCCGCGCCGTTCGCGCGCTGCAGGAGAGATTCAAGCAGTTGGATGGTCTGCGGGGCGAGAGCCCCCGATCCACCGTTCACGTAAGCCGGGTTGAGCACACCGGGATAGGTCGAGCGCGGGATGCCGAACCAGTTCCCGCTCGAGCTGAATTGGTTGAGCGCCGGGGTGCCATTGAGCGAAGCTGCAATCGAAGCCGACGTGTAACGGTCGGGAGTGTACGTTGTGGTTGCCGTGCCGGGCGCGCCTGCCACAATCAGCAGATCGTTCGCCGCGGCGCCGGCCGGACCCGCCGAAGACAGGTACAGGATGTTGTTGATCAGATCGACCGTAAGGACGTTGATCGTGCCGCGATTCGTCCCGCCGAGCGCCGACCAATCCTGATAGGTGCAACCGGCCTGGAATCCTTGGGCGTTCGATACCGTGTACTGGGTCGAGCTGGTAACGGTAACGATAGTGCCGAGAGTGCCGGAGCCGTCCGAAGACGCTACCAGCGCTTCAAGGTTCGTGCGGAACTGCCGCAGGTTGGTTTTGAACTCTTCCTTGAAGACATCGGTAATCGCCTTCTCGGTCGAGTTCGTCGCCCATTCCGCTTCCTTGGTAACCTGGCAGGACTGCACGAAATAGACGGGCGTTGCCACGCCTTCGTCATAGATCGAGCCGCCGCCGGTTCCCATGCTGTTCGTAGTGCCGTCGGGCACAAACTGGCCGAATGTGGCGCCGGGCTGCACAAGCAGCGGAATGCGCACAAGTCGGGCCGACACCTTCAAATCGTTGCGCACGGGCAACCGGGACATGAGGGTATCGTCCTGGTTGAACTGCGGGTAAACCGTGTCGCGGAGCTTTTCCATTTCGACGCCGATGGCGGCTGCCGAATTTAATGGACTTCCGTCCAATGCAGGCATACGTTTCCTCCGAAAGAGTTTTTGGGGTCTCTCTCGAAGCTCGCCTCAAACCGTTTTGGCCTGTAAGGCCCCGGTGCGGTTCCCGGAAGGTTGGCTTCTCCGATTCCCTACGTGATGCAGAGAAGATTCAAGAGCCAAAAGTCCCTTCTTTGACTTTTCCGAAGACGGCATCTGTTTTGTAATCGTCGCCATCGCGCGAAACCGCAAGGAGTCCGCCGGGCTCTACCACTTCGGCGTCTTCCGGCCTTGCCTCGCGCCCTGAAATCATGGCTTCGGTTTCGATGATGTCCGAGGAGTGGGTTGCAAGCAGGATTTGATTCTCCGGGGTCGCTTCCGCGAGATATTCCTTCACGGCCTCGCGTATCGTGCCGCGGAAGTCGTTGAGGGATTCGCTGCCAAGCTCGGAATCATGCGGGGCTTTCACGCTTGGATTGTCGATCAGGTATGTCAGGATGTGCTTGTTTTCATCCCTGGGCTTCCCGGCCAAAGCGCCCACGTTCCACGGCAAGAGCCTTTCATCTTCCGCGATGTCGGTAACTCCGAGGATGTCGGCGACGATCCGGGCGGTTTCTTTCGCGCGGTCGAGCGGGGAATGCACGATGCGCTTGATATTCGCGTTTTTCTTGAGCCATTGTCCGGCGGCGCGCGCGGCCTCGCGGCCTGCATCGTCAAGCGGGTAATCTTTTAGCCCGCGAAACAGCTTGCCCTTGTTGGCCTTGGTTTCTCCGTGGCGAAGCTCGAAAAGAGAAGGGTCGGTTCCCTGGTTTACGTATTCGCAGCAGCCGTGATCCATGTCTATTTCCACGGCTTTTGTGCCGCGAATCGTCACGAGTCTTTCGGATAAGTCCGGATCGGCAACGACAATGGGATGGATGCAATACTTTTCGTCCATTGCCGTTTTGTGGATACAATCTTCGCAGTGGTACGGTCCTCGCTCTTCATATCCACTGATGGTCGTTCCGGTGTGCCCCAGATTGCTATTGGACATTCCCGGTTCTCACGGTGATGTTGGGTTTAGGAGGGTTAAGAACGGCTTTGGCTGTTTCCTTGCCCCACGCCTCGCGCACCTTGGCCTGAGCCTTCACGGGCTCAAGAAGCGCCTGACCGGTGGCCTTGGCTTTGGCCTTGGCGACTTCCAAGGCTCCCGCTTGCTGGATCATCTGTCCCGCGCTCTGCTGCTGTTTCTTCTGCGCGGCATTGAGATGGGCTAGCGTATGCAGCCGAACATTTAAGAATCCTTGCGGATTTTCGCGTTTTGCCTGCTGGCCTTCTGGCGAATTGATCCAGTCTTTTCCGGTTTGCCCTTCCACTTCGTTATCGTCCATCTGCTCATCAATCGGCAGGGATGAGGTGAACTGCTGCTCGGGCGTGAGTGGCGGCGGGGGCGGCGCGCCGGTAGCCATCGCCTGCAAAGTAAGGGCCGCGTGCATCTGCTGAGCCTCCAGATTCGGGATGGGAGGCTCCTGCAGCATCTGCTCGATTTCTCCCATCTGCTTTTCCGAGGAAGCGGCGCCTGGAATCACCATATCGGGCACGCCGCCGAATTTCTTCGCAAGCAGGCGGTTGCGCGGCTCCATAATCATGTCGATCGCAGGCTGGAATCCGTTCATCGCGGCAGACACCCAGAATTGATAGGTCTGCTGTTGCTCTTCGAACGTGACTGGCAGGTTTTGGTCGCTATCCGGCACGGCGTAGAAATTGCCGGGGCGCAAATCCTCAAGGTCCACCTCGACCGCCTGCATTCCCGGAACTTCAATCTTGATTCTTCCGTCCTGTGCTTCGGCCGCGCGGAAGTAAGAACCTATGCGGACAAGCTTTTCTAGCGAGCTTGTATATCCCGATCGCCACGAGCGCCACGCCGGTCCCTGAAAGCCTCGGGAGTAATCGGCCAGAGCCAGAATGCCGCCCTTAGTCTGGTTCGCCGGGTCGCTTGCGCCCATCACCGCCTCGTGCATCCCGGTCAAGAATTGCGGAATATCGCCCCACAGTTGCGCGTAGAAGGCTTGCGTGGCCGGATCGACCGTGACCGCCGTTTCCTCAAACACGCATTTGTTGATGTCCTTGTCGCCCAGGCTCTTGAGCGGCCAGTGAGCGCCGGGGCCGGCCTTTTGCTTGGAAATCGCCTCAAGGTCCGCTACGTCCTTGCTCATCCAAATTGCCGGTATGCCCTTCATGGCCGCTTCCATGAAGTAGTCGGTCAAATCGCACACGGCATCCTGCACGGCGAGCATCACGTAACCGGCAGAGGGAGTTTGCTGCGCATCTCCTTCAATCGGGTACATGACTTCCCAGTGATCGTCCATCGACTCGTTCGCGGATTCGGCATAGGTATCGCCTACAAAGGCCACTTTCACGCCGTCCGGGAAGTTGCGCTCGAAAAACAGACGATCATCGGTATTCTCAATTTCGGCATACATCGCCGGGCGCATCCACGTCCGCTGCCATGTCGGTATTTGGTGAACCGTGTCTCCAGTTTGGGTTAAGAGCCTGAGCCCCTGATTGATCGCCACGCGAGTTACAGTGTCGAACTCGTATTCTCCGGGGCCGGGAGTCGAGCCGCCAATCGACTGCGAAATGTGCGGATACATCGACTTCGCCGTGGTCAAGTCGATCTCGTAGGCAAGCTGGATAAACGGAAAGTCTCCCATGTCGCGCATGGTGATCGGTACGCGGCATTCCAGCACACCGTAAGCGTCAATCTTCTCGCCGCCCTTGGGTTTGCGAGGGAGTTTCGGAGGAGGATCTCCGCCCTGGCCCAGTCCTTCGGGTGTTTCGGCGGGTGGTTCTGCGTCCGCATAGCCGAATTTCGCGCCGTCCGTTACCCAGCGGGAATAGAGGCAGACGCGCCCATCTGTCCAGAAGAGTCTTGCAACCTGCTTGGCGAGTTCTCC
>DATNBB010000111.1:0-4930 GCA_035607335.1 Binatia bacterium
ATTTGAAGAAAGCTCTGGATCGAAGGCCGCAATGAAGCGTCGGCCGCTTGACTGTAGGTTTGTTCCCAGTACTCATCATTCGCATATTGCCTATCAAGGTCGCTATGCCGAAGGGTGACCAATGCGGATTTTCATAGCGACGGGCTTTCTTTTCGTTGTTTTTTGTATTGCCGAAGCTCCCCGGGTTGTCGCCGCGGCCCGCCCCACTCCCTCATCTGCAATAGGCGCGCCGTCATCCGTATTGCTGGCCGCAATGGACATCTGCAAAACCTATTGGGAAGGCCGGCGCAAGATAACGCAGTATTGCGAAGGTGAGATGGTTTGCGATTATGCACATCCGGGCAAATGCAAACCGGGTCCAGCTCTTCAGCGGCGTCTTGATGCCGAATTGCGCCGCCTGAAGGATGCCGCGCGGGAGGCGGAAGCAAAGCTGAAGGAGGCCGAGCGTAAGTTCGAAGCGCAAATGCGTGAGTTTCGCCGCAAGATGCGGGAACAATCGCAATCAACGTTCGCGGGAAACGACAATCGCGCGATCGGTTGCAGCGGATGCACCACAGATACTTCGCTGCGGGAACGCGTGTACGATCCGAAGGTCGTGCCTACCACGCGGTATCCGCCCCCCCGTCCACCAAGTTCAACCCCTGTTGGTACCGGGCGATCGCCGGCCGCTGTCTGGCGTCCGACACGGCAGACGTCCAATTTGAGATTCAAGCTTCGGATGAGATTATTCGTCGAGACTTTGAATAGTCTTCAACCAAGTGACCCGCGCGTTGGGAACGTCGTGCGGGATATGAACCAGGAAATAGTACGACAAAGCCGCAACGGGACTGCGGGCGTCCAAGCGGCTCTCGACGAGGTTGGATACGAAAATATATGGAAGAATCCGCCACCCGCCTCGACCGCCGGTTCGGAAACCCAACCGGCGCAATCGCCTGCTGCTGCCAGCGCAGCTGAGCCATCCGGTGATCCAATCCAGGGGAATACGGCGTCAGCCGACCCAGTGCCGGTTGTTGGCGAACCGCCTCCCGACGAGGTTTTGTGCGCGTATCTCGCGACGCTCGAGACCGAAACGGACAACCGGCTTTCCCAGGCCGTACCCGACTGGTGCCATCCTTATTTGCGCTCGATAGGACGCACGAATATGTCGCCGCCGCCAAGTCCGCGGAAAACTCTGCTGACGCTGGATGACGAAGTCGAAAAAAATCGCCTCTATCGGCAATTCCGGTCGCTGTTGCCGCCAGAAGAATAATGAGACGCGCACAATCTAAATTAGACGGTCAACCGACACCCAGGAAGCCACAGGTCAATCCCGATGAAAGCGAGAGCCTTGTGTTCGTGCCGCGCGGCCGTGCTGAGGGCGTCGGTCGCGGTCCTTGTCTGCGTCGTCTGTCAGCCAGTTCGGGCGGACGATGAAGAAGCCTGCAAGAAAGGCAAAGGCGACGAAGCCGTTGCCGCCTGCACTAGAATCCTCGATTCAAAATCTGTCCGCGGTGAACCATTGGCGGAGCTGTTCGCCGCCCGGGGATTTCAGAACCTAGGTCTGAAGAAGTACGATCCCGCGGCGCAGGATTTCGAGGAATCTCTCAAAATCAATCCTAAGGCCTCGATCTTTCTATGGCTGGGTCATGCTTACCGGTCTCAAGGCAAGCTCGATAACGCCATCGCCGGTTACGGCGAGTCGATCAAACTCAACGCTGAGGATCCAGATGCGCACTATTTCCGCGGCAACGCTTATCGGTTGAACAACGAACTGCGTAAGGCGGTGGAAGACTTTGATGCGGCCATCAAGCTCGATCCGGAAGACGCGCAGCTTTACAATGCGCGAGGCATTGCAATCGGCGCCATCGAAGGGCCGGATGCCGCTCTGGTCGAATACGATACGGCTATCAGCAAAGACCCCGAATATGTCGACAGCTACGTCAACCGTGGCGATGTGAGATTCAAGAAAGAAGAGTTTCACGCGGCAATGCTGGACTATTCGACGGCAAACAAGAAGGCACCGGACGATCTCATCGTAGTCTACAAGCTCGCAAACGCGTATCGCGCATTGTCGGAGTTCGAGCGCGCGATCGGCCTTCAAAATCAGCTCATCGAAAAGCGACCACGTGACCCCGCGGGATATTATGAGCGGGCGGTAACAAGGATGCTTGCAGGCAAACCGGAGATGGCCATCGCCGATTTTGATGAAGCGATACGGTTAGAACCCGGGAATCCCGAACTTCATCACCTGCGCGGACTTGCGCATGCGGCGAACAATGCTCCGCCGAATGCGATTGCGGATTATTCCGAGGCCATTCGCTTGGACCCGGAGAACGCACATCGCTATGCCGTTCGTGCGTGGGCGTCCCACTTGGCGGGCCGCTCTTACTTGGCATTGATCGATGCCGACAAGGCGGTGGCGCTGGACCCTGAGTTGCGATCGGCCCTGCAGACGCGCTCGGAAATCTTCAAGTCTCTTGGCCGGGGCGAAGATGCCGAGGCAGATCGGGCGGCTGCGAAAGCCTTGCAGGAAAAAGCTGCCGCCGAAGCTGAAAAGAAGAGCGCCGAGGCTCGGGACGCCGCGTCCCGCATCAAGGCCGAACTCGTTGCCGCCGAACTCGCCTATTTCAAAACGTTCGAGCAGGAACATCAGTATATCAATCCGCTCGACCGCACGGTCGCATCCCTGCAAAAGACCGCGAACGATCTGACCGACTACGATTCATCGTCGTCAGAGAAACTCCTGAACGATGAGGGCCGGCAGATGCTGCGGGCATTCCAGCGTCAGAACGGTCTGCGCGACACAGGCTACATTGATCAACAAACATTCGAGAAGGCGATTGACGCGCCCGTGGATGTGTCGCGCTTCGAAGGCAAAACCGTAGAGCCCGGCAAAGCGGAGGCGATCGATGATTGGTGGTGGGAAAAAGACGATGTTTGGTGCACGCTTTGGACGAAGCCTGTGGCGATCGAAGGGAGGTTTGCTCCGAATTTCATGCGCTTGCCGATCATCAAAATCAGCCGAAAAATGTCCGACAAGGGTAATTCGCTTTCTGCGAACTTTGGCGACGACGATATCTACGAGAAGGGGAGTGCCGTGGTCCTCGACACAGGATCGGAGATCAATTTGGAAAATTTTGGCGGTAGCTTCCGGCCGGAGTCCTATTGCACGAACAAAGGATGCTTCGGCAAAGATGACGTCTACAAGGGCCTCGCTGCCGCTTCCGGCAACTTCAGGGTTATAGGCAAGTCAAAATTCGGTGGTGACATCAAAATTGAGTACTCGTCGTCAGGCTTTCTCGAAGGTTTCAAAACACTCGACAAGCGGTGCGGCAAAGGAAAACTTGGCTCTTGGCTAAGGTGACCAGCGCCGCCGCCCGACGGGGACGGGCAAGACCGGAGTGCTCGCCGTTGCGATTGCTCGCCCGTGCTCGTAACATGTCCAAGACATTCACCTTGCCGTGTAGGAGGATTATCCTCATGCGGAAGCCAGGGTTCCCTTTCCCAATCCAAGCCGACCGATGATGATCGTGCGCTCTTGCGCTGGAGCGATCATCGGCATCGCCTTGCTGATCGCTGCCTGCACCGACACCCCACCGGAGGCCAACTCGACCGCCGATCAGTTTATTCGGGCGTATTTCGCGGATGATGACGTAGCGCGTGCCGCCAAGCTCGCGAGCGGCGCGGCGAAGACAAGCCTCGATGCGGCGCTGCAGCGCATTGAGGCGACAGGATTGAAAGAGCCTTCCGAGGACAAGCCACGTGTCAAGGTAACTCTGGTGGAAAAGAAGCCCGTGTCCAAGGATGTGATCGGATACGTTTATCGTATCGATTCCGAGGTATCCGGCATTCAGCCGATCACCGCGAAACTACGGCTCAGCAAGGACGGCAATACTTGGAGCGTGAGCGAATTCGCGCAGAGTCCGTGACACAGGCGTGCTAAACTGCGCGCCGCAGATCACAGTCGCGACGATCTGGAGCGTGCCATGCAAGAAGCGCGAATCGAGCTCCTGCAGCGAATGCCCATCTTTGGCGGAATCCGGACAGAGATCCTCCAATTCCTACTCGCCTTATGTCCGATCGCTTCGGTCCCTACGAACGAGTTCTTTTTCCGCGAGCACGACGAAGGCGATTCGATGTTCGTCCTTGAAACGGGCAAAGCCGCCGTGCTCAAATCCTGGCACGGACAGGATTACCTCCTCAAAATCCTGAAGGAGGGCGACTGCTTCGGGGAGATGGCAGTAATGGACCACTGCCCACGCAGCGCCGCCGTCCGTGCAGTCGAAGATTGCATCGCAATCCGTATTTCAGCCGCCAACCTCTACAAAGTGTACGCGCATGATCTTAAGCAGTTTGCGCTAATACAGATGAATATGGGCCGGGAAGTCTGCCGACGGCTCCGGGAAGCGGATAATCGGCTGTTCGGCGTCAAGATGGGGACCCCCGGCGCGGACATCGGACAAGTTTTCCTGGCCGACTGAGTGCTGCGACTCGCCATGCAGACAACAAAGCATTTCCGCCCGATGCTTTATCGCCAGTGATCGTCTACGCAGGATTTGGGTGCTTCGCCCCGCTCCTGTTCAAGCGATGGGTAGTCCGTGTAGCCCTTCGCGCCTCCGTAATGAGTAGTCGGGTCATCGCGTTGAGCGGTGTTGCAACGCCAGCAATCCGCCGGAGACAATGAATTATTGTGGTGCGAGAGGTAGCCGCAGCAGCGGCGAGCGAAGCGAACGTAGGTTGCTCGGCCGGCTTCCGCACCGAGGGCTCCTCGAGATACTCGCGCAACATCATAACGAAAAGTGCGCAAGCAGAATCGGTTGCGATGACAATCCCTCCCGGTCGAGAACCGTCAAGCTCGCCGCGTATCCCAAGCATGATCATACGGAAACGATCCACGACGGGACCTTCGCATGAATGCAGCACAACGATATTGGGAAGCGTGGACACAAAG
>DATNBB010000145.1:0-13951 GCA_035607335.1 Binatia bacterium
TTTGCCGCTTCCGGATGCCCGAACACACCAAACACGCCGCAATGATCGTGGAAATGTTCGTCTTCGAGAATATGGAGGGTCGACATTAAGAAAATTGCTTCAGACTTCGTGGCACAGCCACTCTTGGCTGTGCTCCCAACCTTTGAACTTGGCAACAAATTATCGTATTCGGATGACCAAGACTTACGTATCCAAAACGTTAGAAAGCGATTCGGCCCAAGCCTTCTGGAACGAATCGATCTTCCCCCGCACCACCACTCCGGGCTGCGCGCTTTCGCACTCTACACGAAACTCCCCGCGCGTCACCGTTCCCACGCGCGAAGCGCTCACATTATATTGTGCCGCAATCGACTGAACGCGGGCAAGCGAAGGTGCAGACACTGAAACCACCGCGCGTGCCCCGCGTTCCCCAAACAGCGCGTATTCAACAGGCCCGTCCGCCGGTAACCTCACTTCAGCCGAAAGCCCATCGCTGGCGAAGCAGCTTTCCGCAATAGTCACCGCAAGCCCGCCGTCGCTCACATCGTGCGCCGAAAGAACCATACTCTCGCCTGCCAGATCAACCAGACAATCGATCAATCGCTTCTCCGCATTCAGATCAATCGCTGGTGGCTCGCCCGCCACAACACCCTGAATCACCTTCGCGTATTCCGAGGACGAAAATTCCCGTACCACCGAATCCTGTGAAGCGGCTGCTCGTCCCGCATCCAGCAGCACAATCGCGTCGCCATCATTGCGAAATGCCGATCCCAACGCGCACTCGGCGTCCTCAATAATCCCCAGCACCCCAAGAATTGGCGTCGGATAAATCGCTTTGCCCAACGTCTCGTTGTAAAAACTCACATTCCCACCGGTGATCGGCGCTTCCAACACAGTGCAAGCCTCGGAAATCCCGTCAATCGCCTGCGTAAACTGCCACATCACCTCCGGCTTTTCCGGATTGCCGAAGTTCAGGCAATTCGTCGCCGCCACAGGACGCGCACCGGTACAAGCGACATTCCGCGCCGCCTCAGCAACCGCGTGCATCGCGCCCACACGCGGATTCAGAAAGCTCCAGCGCCCGTTTCCATCCGTCTTGATCGCCAGCGCGCGGTGAGACTCCTTCAGCCGCAACACAGCCGCGTCTCCCGCTCCCGGCCCCACTCGCGTGTTCGTGCGCACCATCGAATCGTACTGTTCCGTGATCCATCGCTTCGAAGCTATCGTCGGCGAGGCCAACAAGCGCCGGAAATTCTCCGTCAGATCCATGCCCTGCGCCGAAAATTCAAATAGCTTTTCCGCTTTCTGCGGCGCAGGCGCTGCAATGGGCCGTTCGTAGCGCGGGCCTTCTTCCGCCAAAGCATGAGCGGGAATTTCCGCCGCGATCTTCCCATGATGAAGTAGACGAAGCATTCCATCATCCGTCACCACGCCTACTTCAACGGCGTCCAATCCCCATTTCTTGAATACATCGAAAACTTCGCGTTCGCGTCCGCGCTGCGCCACGAGCAACATTCGTTCCTGCGACTCGCTCAACATCATCTCGTAAGGAGTCATGCCCGTTTCGCGTTGCGGTACGCGCGCCAATTCCAGTTCGATGCCGACACCGCCCCGCGATGCCATCTCGCAGCTCGAACTGGTTAACCCTGCGGCTCCCATATCCTGAATTGCAACAACAGCTCCCGTGCGCATCGCCTCCAGACACGCCTCAAGCAGGAGTTTCTCCATGAACGGATCGCCCACCTGCACGTTGGGCCGTTTCTGCTCCGATTCCTCGCTGAACTCCGCCGAAGCCAGCAGTGACGCGCCATGAATTCCATCGCGGCCCGTCTTCGCGCCGGCGTAAATCACCGGATTCCCCGTTCCCTGCGCGCGTGCAAAGAAAAGTTCATTCCGATGAGCAATTCCCAGAGCGAGTGCATTCACCAGCGGATTATTTGCGTAGCAGGGCTCAAAGACCACTTCGCCGCCTACCGTCGGCACGCCGAAACAATTCCCGTAATGCGCGATCCCTTGTACCACTCCATCCAGAATCCGCCGATTCCGGGCAACTTCCTCTGAAGTCTCCGCATTGGCGATTCCCGCTACGTTGCTCCGAATGGGCGCAGCTTCAGCCCGGCCGCTACTCGCCGCAACTCCAAGGGCTTTAGCCCCTGAAGCCACGGCTTCGGCTCGACCACCCGCCGTAATCTCCCCAAATCGCAGCGAATCCAGCACAGCAATCGGACGCGCGCCCATCGTAAAGATATCCCGCAAAATTCCGCCCACACCGGTAGCCGCCCCCTGAAACGGCTCCACAAAACTAGGATGGTTGTGGGATTCGATCTTGAAGACAGCCACAAGCCCGTCGCCGATATCGACGACGCCTGCATTTTCACCCGGACCTTGCACCACATGCTTGCCGCGCGTCGGCAGCCGCCTCAAATGCACACGCGATGACTTATACGAACAATGCTCGCTCCAACTGACGCTGAAAATCCCAAGCTCGGTAATATTCGGATCGCGCTCCAGAATCTTCTGGATGCGCGCGTATTCCTCAGCCGTCAACCCGTGCTCGGCCGCAATCTCCGGCGTCACTTTGATTTCAGTTTCGATTGTGGCCATGTTTCGGAATGTCCTGTTTGGCTTGCTGCTTCAGAGTGCGATGGCCAAGAAAATGTTCTAATCGCCAATTCGCAGAACGAAATCGAAGCCCGGCCCGAGGCCGGGAAGCAAAATGCTTCTCGCAGCAATAGAAGCTAAAGCTACGCCGAAACGCGCTCCGCTGCGCGATCTCGCGACAAGTACTCGACCATTGATCGCAGAATTACACGCCCATCGACCGAACCCAGTCCCGCCTCAACCGCGCGCTCCGGATGCGGCATCAACCCCACCACATTTCTATCCCGGTTGCTGACGCCGGCAATCCCCGCCAGCGACCCATTCGGATTCGCCTCAAAATCGTTTTCGTCCGCATCACGTCCGTCGCGATGAACATACCGGAACACAATTTGCCTGTTTCGCTCCAGTTCCCCCAGCGTCGCCGGATCGCAAAAATAACTGCCTTCGCCATGCGCAATCGGCAATTGCAGCACTTCGCCTTCTCGCGCTCCACACGTAAACGGCGTTTCCGCATTCTCCACGCGCACATAAACCGGCCGGCAGAGAAAACGCAAATGCTTATTCCGCATCAGCGCACCGGGCAGCAAACCGCTCTCCACCAGTATCTGAAATCCATTGCAGACTCCAAGGACGAGCCCGCCAGACCGTGCAAATTTCTCAATCGCCCGCATCACGGGAGAAAATTTCGCAATCGCGCCCGTTCGCAGATAATCGCCGTAGGAAAAACCGCCAGGAAGGAGTACCGCGTCAAGCCCGGAAAGCTGCTCACTCTGGTGCCAAACGAATTCAACCGGCTGCCCGATCACCTCGCCGATCGCATAATGCGCATCGTCATCGCAATTCGACCCAGGGAATACCACAACGCCAAATTTCATCCGCACGCTCCGTTCCACCATTCTATCACGTGGCACGGTCATTCCCCGTTGGCACAGCCACTCTTGGCGGGTGGGCGCCGTCCAGAAGCAGGCAATTGCCTCCGAATGCCGCACATTCGCGCTTTGTGCGATGATTTTCCGCGATCGCAAATCCACGTGCTGCGATGTCTTATCCTGGCGAGTGAAGCGCTTACGCTAGGCAGACAAGAGCTGCTGCTAGCGACTCTGGAAGGATTTCCCTTCTCATTTGAATCACGCTGCTGCGGCTTCAGCTAGTGTGCTTGGCCGCCCACTTCGTAGAGGCACTCGAGAAGGTAGCCCAAGCCATCCGACTTTGAAACGACCACATCCACGCCCAAAGCATCCGCGAGCTTGTCTCGGAAAGAGTCGGCATACATCGTGAAAACGACAATCTTGGCGCGCGAATTGGCCTTTCGCAAAGCAGACGCCACTTCTGCGCCGTTAAGCTTAGGCATCACTAGATCGAGCAAAATGACATCGGGCTTCAGGCGCGCCGCCTTCTGGATGGCGTCCAGGCCATCGACGGCTTCGCCACACACCGCGAACTGCCCTCTACTTTCGAGCAGTAGTCGCAAAGCAAGACGCATCGAAGCGGAATCATCAACAAGAAGAACCTGTTTCATGAACGATATGGAAACTAGCAAGTATCAGCCGCCCGGAACATAGGGTCATCACCCCAAGCACCTTAGTACTTGGCTGCGGTGACCGCCGGTCGCCAGTGCCAAGCGTGCACACCTCGCTTTTGCGATGCGCGCGGGTCTTACTCTTGTTGTTGTCTTTCCTAGCCGCGAGGTTGGCCGAGCGTTTCGCGGCCACTTCTCAATTGGCGCCTTTGCCTTCGCTAAGGTCGTGCGGTAATGTCTGAGGGACTACACACCATGCTAGAGTCAACGTCAGCCAGTGGCATGAGAACGGAAACACTATGACGGATATTGAGACACTCTTGCTCGCCGTAAACCAAACTCTGGAAGTATCCATTCACTTGTCGGTGCGCATGGACGCCTTGGAATCCCTCCTCATCGAAAAGGGCGTGTTCACCGAGCCAGAACTCCGCGCGCAAATAGCAAAAATGAAAACGCAGACCAAAGAGTTGTCCAATGCCCTCCAATCGCTCGAAGAAGGCAGAGCCGCTTCCTAAACTGTTTCTAACCCCCAGCCCCGAGACTCCTGCCTCGAGGTTTAGACCCCGACAAGCTCTGCTTCTCCGCCAAGCAACAACGTATGTCGTCACGCCCACTCATCGCGCCAATCCGCTCGCGGCTTCCAATCAATCCAAATTGCGTGCGCACTTGCAACACTTGCGCAACTTCGCTACGTTGTTAAATCGCGTCTGTAGCGGCCGACTCGCCGTTTAGTCGGGCGCTCTTTCTAAATCGCGTGCAAACGCTGGAGCAATCATGAAGATTAGCCGGGAAGACGTAGTGCGGGTGGCCGAACTCGCAAATCTCGAATTGACGCCTGCCGAAGTCGATACATACCAGACGCAACTCGATCAGATTCTCGGCTACGTCGATAAATTGACGGAAGTTGACGTTTCTAAAGTCGAGCCGATGTCGCAGGTTGTCTTCTCCGGCGAAGCCGCTGCCGCCCATCCTGAACTGCGCGAAGACGTTCTCCGCCCCTGCGACTACGCGGGCGCGGTCCTGGCGCAAGCCCCCGAATCCGCAAAGCCGTTCTTTCGCGTTCCACGGGTGATCGAACGATGAGCGCCGCGACGCGTTGGACCGTTCCAGCCATTCGCGAGGCTCTGCAAACAAAAAAAGTGTCCGCGCGAGAGATCTACTCCGATTTCAGCGCGCGCATCGAGAAGCACAATTCGCAATGGAACGCATTTCTCACGCTTTCTCCTGACCGCGGACTCGCGCAGGCTGACCGCATCGACGCGGTAATCGCGCGTGGCGAGCAATTGCCGTCGCTGGCCGGCGTGCCCGTTGCAATCAAAGACGTGATCAGCACGCGCGGCATTCGCACCACATGCGCTTCCAAAATGCTTGAGCATTACGTTCCGCCCTACGATGCCACGGCCGTCGAACGTCTCGAAAAGGCGGGCGCGCTATTTCTCGGCAAAGCTAACTGCGACGAATTCGCTATGGGCGGCTCAAACGAAAACTCCGCGTACGGGCCTGTGAGAAATCCTGTCGCGCCGGATCGCGTTCCCGGCGGTTCGAGCGGCGGTTCGGCAGCCGCTGTCGCCGCCGATCTCGCGGTCGTTTCCCTCGGCACGGACACGGGAGGCTCGATTCGCCAGCCCGGTTCGTATTGCGGCATTCCGGCGCTCATGCCGACCTATGGCCGCGTCTCTCGCTACGGCCTCGTCGCCTTCGCGTCATCGCTCGATAAGATCGGCCCGTTTGCCACGAATGTGTCTGACGCTGCTGCCGTACTCTCCGTGATCGCCGGGCATGACCCTAACGACTCCACATCCGCCGCGATTCCTGTGCCGGACTATCTCGCGACCATCGCCCAATCCGTCGAGGGCCTCCGCATTGGAGTTCCCGAAGACTACTTCGGCGCAGGGCTTGACGATGAAGTGAAAGAGAGAGTGCAATCGGCGATTGCGACCCTTGAAAAGCTCGGCTGCCGCCGCATACCGCTTCACATGCCGCATACCGATTATGCGATCGCAACTTACTACATCATCGCCACGGCCGAAGCGAGTTCGAATCTCGCCCGCTATGACGGTGTTCGCTACGGTCTGCGCGTTCCCGAAGGTACGCTAAGCGACATGTATCGCAAGACGCGCGGCCGCGGCTTCGGTCCCGAAGTCAAGCGTCGCATCATGCTCGGCACTTACGCGCTCTCATCCGGCTATTACGATGCCTACTATCTGCGTGCGCAAAAAGTTCGATCGCTCGTCGCCCGTGATTTTGCCGATGCGTTTCAGAAAGTCGATGTTATCGTCACGCCCACGGCGCCGACTCCCGCTTTCAAGCTCGGCGAAAAATCGGCCGATCCGCTCCAAATGTACTTGGCGGACATTTACACGGTCACGGGTTCTCTGGCCGGTGTCCCCGGAATTTCCGTTCCTTGCGGCGAGACGAAAGCCGGCCTCCCCGTCGGATTACAGATCTTCGGGAGGCATTTTGACGAAGCCCGGGTACTTCAGGTCGCACGAGCTTACGAGCTTGCGTTCGGAAACGCAGACTAACCTTTTTTAAGGTGCCAAACGCGCCAAATAGAGCCAAATCGCGCCCAAATTGTCGATTTTATGGCGCCATTCGCGCCATTTTTGGCCAAAATTGCCGAGAATTAAATCGATGTAACTCGATGAAGAAAGCTGCAAGTAAGAGATCAGTGGACGGAATCGATGCCAAAGTCCCACAGATAGATGCTGTACTGATCGTTCGGTATGTTCTGCACCAGCACGTACTCGCCCGGCTCAAGCGGCTTCGCCATCGTGTACCGGTAAACGTTGGGCGCGAGTTGCCATCGCTGCAATGCAATCTCTTTTCGCTTCTCGGCTGTCTCGCCCATTAGCTCATCGACGTCCTCAACTTCGCGCTCGTTCCCTTTCACCTTTGCACGCACCAGGTCGATCTCAGGCTCGCCCGGTGTAGCACTTCGTAGATAAAACTCAGGCTGCCCGGCCGTCAGCCGCAGCTTGGCCTTTTTACCCGCAATCGAGATGACGTGGCGCGAAGGCACCAGCGGCACCGGAATCATCACTTTCTCAAGCGCCCGGATCTTGCTGACCGACGACTTCATGTCGGCCTGATTCACAACCACGATCTGCTTGCCGTCGAATGCAAATAGGCCGTTGTCCGGTGGAAGAAAAATGCCGGGAGCGGGCTCTATGCTTGCATCCACGCTGAGCGGCTGGGCGTTTTCTTCTTTTTCACGTTCATTTACGGCTTTCACGAGTGACGTGGCCTGCTGCGCTTCCTTAGCGGCTTCTTTTTTCGTGGCATCCCAGTCGACCAGCGAAGCCGGCATCTCTTCCCACTCGTGTGTGTCCAGGCTGTAATAGCGAATACGATCACCGTTAACTTCATATTCGCGAACGAGTTGGAAGCTGCCGTCTTTGAGTACGAGCTTCTGGCCGCGTGAGGAGATGTTGTTGCTTTGGGCTGCGGGTGTTTCTGTGGGACTGCCACCTGGATTTTGGGCGCGAGCGGCGATGACAATCAAAAAAACGAAGGAGGAGAAGAACGCCGCGAATAGGCAGAACCTACTGTTGGAAAAAGGCTTATCGCCGATGCGCGGCCGACGCATATTTGTGGGATGCCTCCCGCTGTGACAAGGATAGCTCTGCGGGAGAATGGCAGCAACCGGCTTCGCGCGCCCTGCTAAGCTCCTGATCCAAAGAGGCCTCAGGCTCTAGTGCTCGCAGCGCGGATGGAGCCGCGAAAGGATCATTAAATCGGAATTGGTGAAGAGCCAGCTTTCGGCGCGTTCACCACCGATCAGCGCCGCGGCCATTGTGCCGAGATGCTTTTCGTTGGCGAGGCGACGGAGATGCTCGCGGCAAATACCTGTGAGATCAACGATTTCCGCTTCCGTGAAGAGCTTCTGGCTGGATCGAACTCGAACCATGGCGTGCCTCCCTCAAGCACCACAATCCATGCTTGAAACGAGTCTGGAAGCAAGGTTCGGCAGGGGCAATGAAGGGAGTGTACCAGCCGGGAAAACCGTGGTTAGGGGGCGCTCTGGGACCTGAGTACTAGCGGTTCCCAGGCCGATTTTGGTCCGGGAAATCGCACTCACTTGACTCACACTACAATCATAGTGTTTCACGCAGTGCCGCCTGTTCAGGCACTCTCTTTGGCCGGAGTTTGAATGATCGGGCGCTGATCGGGCGGTAATCCCGCCGCGACTGCTGCCTCCAGCTGCGCTAGAAGATCGTTGCGACGCTCGACGGTAAATTGCGACGCGTCAATGGGAGGATCAAATCGCACCGTCACATCGCCAGAGTTAATTTTTGGGCTGCCCTTCCGCATCAAGTGCTGCGTGCCGGCAATCGATACCGGCACAAGCGGCACTCCGGCCTGGATCGCCATCAACACAGCGCCTTTCTTAAAGGGGCGCATTCTTCCATCGGGGCTGCGAGTACCTTCGGCAAACACAGCGAACGAAAGCCCTTCATGCATGTACCGCACGGCCTGATCGACACTTGCGGCCGCGGCTTCCCTATCTGCCCTGTCGACGGCAACGAATTTCGCAGCACGCATTCCGGCGGATAGGATCGGGACGCTCATCAATTCCTTCTTTATGAGCACGGAAATGCGGCGAGGAATCGCCGGAAAGTAAACCATCGGATCGAGATTCGAAGCGTGGTTCGAGGCGAAAACGCATACAGCCTGCGGAATATTCTCAATACCCTCGACGCGCACGCGAACGCCAATCGTTCGAAGCGCGAACGCACATGCGCTCATCGCCATGTAATACATCGGATCGGGATTGCCGGTGGCGACCGTCCAAAGAACGAACCACGGCAAGACGAGAACGACGCCGAGACCGAGAAAAGCATAAACGAATAGAGTGCGGATCATGAATGTGTGCGGGTTCGCATTCTATTTCAATCGGTTGTGCCGTGCAGCAGGCCTTCGCGGACGCGGAGCTGCCGTGCGCTGGGTTGGGGCATTTCGGTGATCATGTATCGTTGTTCGTGAGGTTCGGACGTGAGCGTCAGACCTGCTAAGCCGAGAAATTTTTCATAGGGAATTTCGTCCGTTCCTGCAACGTAGTGCGCGAAGAAATCGCCGAATTCCTTGCCGGAGACCTCTTCCACAGCGCGGCAAACGCCGTCGCTATCGTCGTAGAACTTGCCCTGCTTCGCATATTCGTTATTCATTAGGCGCATCACGTCATCGAGCGATTTGCGATTGTCGGTGGCGTCGCGGATCGCAAGGTCTAGCAATACACCGAGAATATCGCCTTTGTTGTAATACGAAATGCTACGCGACGGATCGGCATAATCTGGAAAACCTTCAAACCAGGCGTCGAGGCTCGACTCCTCCGCGCTTTGCCAGAGGCGCGCCGGCCGTGACTGCAATGTTTCGATTTGGCCCGCCAAGTCTTTATAAAACTGTTCCTTCGACCAAAGGCCTGTGCGTTCGAGCGCGTAATCTTCGTAAGTGTTTGAGACGCCTTCGGCGAACCAGAGCGCGCGGCTATATTGCTCGCGCGAGTAATCAATGGGCTCGAGAGATTGCGGGCGAATACGCTTTACGTTCCAGGCATGAAAAAATTCATGGGCTGCGATGCCGACGCACTCCTCAGCGGAGCTACACGCGATTGCGGACGAGTTGCGATGCTCCATGCCACCGCCGCCAACATCTCCGGACGACCCCATATGGAAGATGAATGTGTAGCTGTGATCCGGAGAATCGAACGGAGAGCCGCCCATCAGCTTCAGCTCGTAGTCAGTGACGGCATGCAGACCGCTTTCGAGGCGGGATTTGTTTGAATCTTTCCCATCGACGATTACATGGATCTGCGCGCCATCGCTTTCAAGGCGGAATTGATCGAAGAGGCCCGCTTCGACCGGTGCGTCTACCAGCGAATCGTAGCTGGGCGCCGAGTAGGAACGGTCGTCGGCGCGAGCGAGGGCCGCCACCATTTGCCAACCCGAAGGCACATCCGCGAACTTGACCAACGCATCTTCGCCGCGGCGATTGGGCACGTACATGAGAATTTCGGCGAGGTTCATGAAGGCGTGATGAGAACTCAGCTGCGAATCAAAAGGCCCTGGATTATTCCACAGAATCGAATAATCAATGACGAAGGTGTTGTGATCGCCCGGCGCACAAGCGTTTCCTGAAGAGATCCGCCAGTCCTGTTTATCGATTTTTATGACCTCGAGCGGCACATTGGTGAGCGTTGCGCAGTTTGCGCTGACGTCGCGGACGCGTTCGGCGAAATCGCGGATTTGGTACAGCGCATTCCATGCGGGGAGAGCGGTCGTAATTTCGCGGCCATTCAAGGGAATTTTCATCTCGACGTGAAACAGGTGCTCTTCGGGATGGCTTAGCGAAATTGTGTAAGAAATTGTGGCGCGTGCGGCCCGAGCATTGCCGAGCATTAAAAAAAGAAGAAGAAATATTGCGCGGGAGATTTGGATCGCATGCTGGATGCGAACGTGCCATGCCCCAAAAGCACAGCCAGCAGTGGCTGTGTCACTCACTTGCGCGCACCGGTGAGTTTTAGCGCGTCGAGGAGTTTGGCCGTGAGGCCGTCAAACCCGCCGTTGGACATGATGAGGATGAGGTCGCCGGGATTTGCATTTGCGGTGAGATGTTCCACGATGTCCGGAGTTGAAGCAAATGCCTGCGCCGCGCGTCCGCGCTTGCGGACACCTTCGGCAATCGCCTCAGGCGAGAGCCGATCTTGTTCAGCCAGAAGCTGCGCACGACTGACAGCCCCGATCAGGATGACGTCCGCACCCGCCAGGGCTTCCGGGAGCGCGTCCTGGAAAACTTTGCGGCGCATTGTGTTCGAACGCGGCTCAAGAGCGACCCAGATTTTCTTGCCGGGCCAACGCATTCGCGCGGCCTCTATTGTGAGGTGAATGGCCGTCGGGTGATGCGCGAAATCCTCGACCACAAGGATTCCGTTTGCTTCTCCTTTAATTTCCATGCGGCGGCGGACGCTTTGGAACGTCGCCAGGGCGGACTCTATCGCGTCACATTCGATACCGCGGCCGTACGCGAGGGCCACGGCTGAGAGCGCGTTAAGGATGTTGTGGCGGCCGGCGACCGGAATGCGAATTCGCGTGACTTCATTGCCGCGAAACGCCACGCGAAATTGCGTGGCCTCATCGTGCCAGGAAATATCGCCCGCGCTCCAATCGCAATCGGGAGTGAAACCGAATGTCTCCACGGAGCAAAACGCCTTTTGGACGACTTCTCGCAAATCCGGGCTGCCGCCCCAGATAAGAATTTTGCCGCGGCGCGGAACCAGGTTCACAAGGCGGCGGAACTGGAGCGCAATGGAGGCAAGATCGGGATAGATGTCGGCGTGATCGTACTCCAGAGACGTGAGGATGAGTTCATCGGGATGATAGTGGAGAAATTTCGGGCCCTTGTCGAAAAACGCCGTATCGTACTCATCGCCTTCGATGATAAATTCCTCGCCGCCTCCCAGACCGTAACTGCGATCGCCGAAATTGGGCGCAACTCCCCCGATCAGAAAATCTGGGCGACGGCCGGCGACATGGAAAATCCACGCGAGCATCGCCGTCGTCGTCGTTTTGCCGTGCGTTCCCGCCACGACAATCGAAGTATGACCGGGAATGAACTGTTCCTCGAGCAACTGTGGCATTGAGCAGTAAGGAATTTTTTCGTCGAGGATGTATTCGAGTTCGGCGTTGCCGCGCGAGATGGCATTTCCGATCACGGCCAAGTCGGGCGCGGGGCGAAGATTTTCTTCGCGGTAGCCGTCATGCCATTTGATACCGAGCGAATCGAGCAGCGTAGAGGCAGGCGGGTAGACGTTTACGTCCGTGCCCGTGACGCGAAAGCCGCGATCACGCAACATGCCCGCAACTGGCGCCATTGCGGCGCCTGCGATACCGAGCATGTGAATATGTGAAGGTTGCGGCTTTTCATTCAACATTGGAAATTCCCTTGTTCAATTTTCGCAAGGCAGTAAAACAGCAATTCATGGCTCGCATGCGGGCTCCAGAATATTTAAGCGCTGCGAGCGCTCATCTACAACGAGGCGGGCGCGAACACCGAGCGGCAAAGTGAGCATAGCTCGTTCGGTGTGGCCTATCGGCGCGCCAAACACGACGGGAACGCCAAGCGGCTTGAAGATGCGTTCGATGACCTCTCGCACTGTTTCGTCGCCATCCTGAACCGGACAATCGGGAAAATCGCCGAGAACGACGCCCGCGATCCCGCGAAATTTCCCGGCTTGACGCAGGTGGGTGAGCGAACGATCGATGGCGTACGGCTTCATCCCACGATCCTCGATAACGAGGACGGCGCCTTCCGTCTTTAGTTCCCAAGGAGTGCCAAGGGTTGTTTCTATTAAAGTAAGGCAACCGCCGAGAAGGATTCCTTCGGCTTCGCCAGAAACCAGAGCTTCTCCATCGAGGGTAATTGACCAGTTTTCTGCGGTTCCGCTCAGTGCTTTCAGCAGACTTTCGCGGTCGTAACCGTGCGGCTTGCCTGCTCCTCGGCTGAAATTCGTGGCGACCATCGGACCATAGAAGGAAACCCAGCCAAACTTTTCCCAGAGATAAATCTGGAGCGAACTGATATCGCTGCAGCCGAGAAGAATCTTCGGCGATGCGGGCACGAAATCGCGAGTGAGGCAGTCCAAAAGGTACGTCGAGCCATAACCGCCGCGCGTGCAGAAGAGTGCGCGCGTGGCGGGCTCCGCAAAGGCCTTTTTTAGTTGCGCGAGACGCGTTTCTGGCGATCCCGCAAATGTACGCGTGCGGGCTAAAACTGCGGCTTCGTCAAATTGGGGCTTAAAGCCCAGCCGCAATAGCTCTTCGCAACCAAGATGGAAAAGATCTTTCTTGATGGGGCTGGCGAGCGAAAGCAGACGGATAGCGTCTCCCGACTTCAAAGCGCGTGATTTGAGAGGCTGCGGCATCGACAAATCGAGAATAAGGAATTTTGCGGACGGCGTAAAGACGAGTGCGGGCGAGTGTTTACATGCGGGAACGGAATCTTGGCCGCGCGCCGCCGCGACACAGCCTAAATCTGGGAATAAGATGCGGGCGTGAGGATTTCATTGTCGACGTTGGAAACGATTGGCTCAAAGGAGTAGCGCGGATTAGACGTGAGCGCCTTCCATTCGGGCGAGCCGAAAAAGGCGGCCCAGTCCTTGTCGCGATCGGCGAGAGAAGGAAAGCTGATCATGTACGTCAGGCCGGGCTGGCGCGGGCCGATGAGACGGTCTCCCATGAAAATCGTCCAAATATTCGATTTTTTAAAAATGGCGCCTTCCCCCGAATTCATCATTTCGACTTTGCGAATGTGATCCTGCATCGTGGTGCTTTCGTAGGTGCGCATTTCAATCACCCGCGGGCCTGCGGGTGGCGGCGTAAGCTTCGGCATCGATTCGAACGCATAAAGGAGCGAACTTTCCATGCGAACGGCGCCCGGATCGCGAGCCGGCGCATTGAGAAAAGCCGCCGCGGCTTTCTGATATTCGGCATCGTCCAAGAGACGGCGTTCGGCTGTAACGAGCGTTTCGGATTTCGCGGCGGGCATAAGAACGTAACTCGATGGGCCCTGCGCTCCGATCGACGTACTAAAAACGCCGACGGGTTTAATGCCGAGGCGGTTGAGCGCGGGAACGAGCGCGTCTTTGAAATAGCTGTCGGCAAGCTGTTTCATCGGTCCGGAGAGAATGTGGTAGCGGCGGAGTTCGTAATATTGGCGTTCAGCCGATGCCGAAGATTCCTGCGCCTCTGTCGCACGCGATGAGGCCGCAGCCGCGAGCGCTCCCGAAGCCAGTGCCGAACCTAAAAATTTCCGCCGATCCATGGACAACCTCCGCGCAATGGATTTTCTACAACT
>DATNBB010000167.1:0-5470 GCA_035607335.1 Binatia bacterium
TTTACCAGCATCGGCAGGTGCCCCATGACCACGTTGTTCCGCTGCAGTATCTTGATGGCCTCCGCCATTACCCTTTCCGCGACGAGCGCTTCCCACGTTTCGAAGAGTACGAGCGCGCAGCAGAAATTCGCGTCATCGGACGATATTCCGCAGGTCTCAGCATTGGGTGCACATCCGCAATCCAGCAATGAGGCGGCACCGGAACTAGCTGCGAAAACGGATTCATCCTCGGATGCGGCTGGGGACGACAGCGCAAAGAATCTAGGGCCAGCGAGCATTCATGGCGATCCTTCAAAACCACTCACGGCGGATATGAAAGTGCAGATCATCCGCTATATCGACGGCGAATTCGGCAAGGCTACCAAGGCACTCCCGGGCAAAAAGGACGGCTTCACCATTCAGGTGGGTAAGCCGATCAACGACCAGGATTATCGCGATGCATTGCGCCTGCAAGGCACGGCCATTAGCCCGGGCGATCCGATTCAGGTGACGCGGGTGACATTTGAATCGAAGAAGATCGTGCTGCAACTCAACGGCGGCACGCATAAGAAATTCCACCTGTGGGATCACTTACAAGTCGGGCTGGGTGGCGATCCCGATCCGAATGACATCGGGGTGCATCCGGACACTGCTGCGAGGAACGGCGAAGGGCTCGGCGCGGTGGTCGTGCTCGATTACGGCAAACCGCTGCCGGATGTGAGCCCGAACGACATCAAAGAGGCACTCAGTCCGCTGATCGATTTTTCCAAATCGAAATCGGCGGCCGTGAACTGGGTCGAAACGCTTCCTCCTGCGTACCAGGATGCGATCCGCGACCATAAGGCGCTGCCGGGCATGGATCAGCAAACCGTGATCGCCGCAATTGGCCGTCCCGATCAGAAATTCCGCGAGACAAATGCGGATGGCGTCGAGACCGAGAGCTGGATTTACGGAAATCCGCCGGCCAAGACGACGTTTGTGGTATTTGTCGGCTCGAAGGTGGCAAGAGTCGAGATTTGCGGCGGCCCGGGCTCTGCGGGCCCCAGCGCGCCGGATTGCAGCATGGAAGCGCCGGCGAATGCCACGGTCAAAGCCGTGCCTGCTTCTGCTACTCCAAACCAATAACTTTTTCATTTGGATTTAGCGATTTGCCTCTGTTTGAAGAGACCCTCGGAAAGCCTCCTTTACAACCGTTTTCTGCGTTCTGCGTTGACTTTTCGTGCTGTGCACCCCAAAATCTTTGTGCTGGAAAAATTGAATAGCTAGATGTCTCGCGTGCAGCGAGGCGGAAGGGCGCTCGAAACTTCCCGTGTGGGCGGGCGGTACTGAGCGGGCGCTTGGACGGCTTGGCGAGGTTGGAGTGTAGTTGCGGTTCGCCGGTTCCGTTGGGGTCTTCAAGGCAACTCCGCCGTGGATTTTCCCCATTTAGCTTTTGAATGTAGCGAATTGAAATAGAGCCGAATCAAATATAGGTAAAGCTTTTTCACGCACAAATCTATAGCTCTACTCTCGGGAGGATAAATGCCGGTAAAAGTTGGAATTAATGGCTTCGGACGCATCGGCCGGAACATCTATCGGGCCGCGCTGGGCGATCCTGCCATCGAATTTGTGGCGGTAAACGACCTGACGGATTCGAAGACGCTCGCTCACCTGCTTAAGTACGACTCGATTTTGGGCAATTTGTCGCACAAAGTGACGTACACGGACGATGCGATCACTGTCGACGGCAAGTCGATCAAAGTGTTTCGCGTGAAGGATCCTGCGGAGCTGGATTGGGCCTCCGTTGGCGCGCAGATCGTGGTGGAATCAACGGGGCGCTTTACAGCTGGCCCCGAAGCAAAGAAGCACATGCGCGGCCCCGTGAAGAAGGTGCTGATTTCCGCGCCGGCGACCGATCCGGACGGGACGTTTGTGCTGGGCGTGAACGACAAGACGTACGATCCAGCGAAGCACAATGTGATTTCGAACGCTTCGTGCACGACGAACTGTCTCGCGCCGGTGGCGAAGGTGATTCACGATACGTTTGGGATCAACGTGGGCACGATGACCACGATCCACTCCTACACGAATGACCAGAACCTGCTCGACCTGCCGCACAAGGACCTGCGGCGCGCGCGTGCGGCTGCCATTTCGATGATCCCGAGTTCGACCGGCGCGGCGAAAGCGCTGCACCTCGTCATTCCTGAACTCAAAGGCAAGCTCGATGGCTATGCGATGCGCGTTCCTACGCCGAACGTCAGCGTGGTGGACCTCACCGTGTTCGTTGACAAGGCAACGAATGCCAAGGACGTCAATGCAGCGCTGAAGAAAGCGGCTGACGGCCCGATGAAGGGCATCCTCGAATACACCGAGGAAGAACTCGTATCGGTCGACTTCCGCAAGAATCCGGCGTCGTCGATTGTGGATGCCGGATACACGCGCGTGGTCGGCGACAAGTGCGTGAAGGTGCTCGCATGGTACGACAACGAGTGGGGCTATTCTTCGCGCTGCGTCGATCTGATCAAGCTGCTGGCGAAGGGTCTGTAAGAAAAACCACAACCGCTTCGTCATTCAGGCAAACGGGAGAATCCCTCTCGTCCGACAACAAAAAGAGGGATTCTTCGGGCCGCTACTCCCGGCCCTCAGAATGACGTTTCGACACTTATAGGATTCCTATGAACAAATTATCGATTCGAGATTTGGATCTGGCAGGCAAGCGAGCGTTCATCCGCGTGGATTTCAATGTCCCGGTCGATAAGGGCAAAGTTGCGGACGACACGCGCATCCGGGAGACGTTGCCGACGTTGAAACTTGCGATGGAGCGAGGCGGCAAGCTCGTGCTCGCATCGCATCTTGGGCGGCCAAAAGGCAAAGTCGATCCGAAGTACACGCTTGCGCCAGTTGCTGCGCGATTGCAGGAAATGCTTGGCAAACCTGTGGAATTCGCGAGCGACTGCATCGGCGCCGATGCCGAGGCGAAGAGCAAGGCGTTGCCGAATGGCGGCGTGCTGCTGCTCGAAAATGTTCGCTACTATCCGCAGGAAGAAGCGAACGATCCTGAATTCTCGAAGAAGCTCGCAGCGCTTTGCGACGGCCTGTTCGTATGCGACGCCTTCGGGTCGGCGCATCGCGCGCATGCGTCCGTGGTGGGCATCACGCAATACGTGAAGCAGGCGGCGGCCGGACTGCTCATGGAAAAAGAGCTGGCTTACATGGGCAAGGCGATTTCGAATCCGGAGCGGCCGTTTGTGGCGGTGCTCGGCGGTGCGAAGGTCTCGGACAAGATCGAAGTGGTGCAGAACATGATGAAGCTGGCGGATGCTGTGCTGATCGGCGGCGCGATGGCGTACACGCTGCTGAAATCGCAAGGCGTGGCGACGGGCAAATCGCTCGTGGAGAACGACAAGCTCGATCTGGCCAAGAGCCTGATTGCGGAAGCGAAGGCGAAAAAATTCAAGCTGCTCTTGCCCGTGGATCACGTGCTGGCGGAGTCTCCCGATTCGAGCGCGACGAAAACAGCGGACATTTCGCAAACTCCCGACAACATGATGGGGCTTGATATTGGGCCAAAAACCGTCGAGCTTTTCTCGAAGGAAATAGCCGCGGCGAAGACGATCGTGTGGAACGGGCCGATGGGCATGTTTGAGAAGCCTCAGTTCGCGCAGGGCACGCTCGGGATTGCGAAGGCTGTTGCGGCGGCAACCCAGGCAGGCGCGACTTCAATTGTGGGCGGCGGCGATTCGGTAGCGGCTGTGGAACAATCGGGCGTGGCGAAGCAGATTTCGCATATCTCGACTGGCGGCGGCGCTTCGCTCGAATTTCTGGCGGGCGAAAAACTGCCGGGCGTGGAAGCGTTGACGAACGCCGCAGCGAAGGGCGCGTGACATGGGGATTCCTTCGCGTCGGCCGGTGATTGCGGGAAATTGGAAGATGTTCAAGACGGGCGCTGAGACGTTCGCGTTCTTCGAAGCGTTTCATCCTTCGGTGAAGGCGGCGAAGCACTGCGACATCGTGGTCGCACCGCCGTTCACGGCGATTGCGACAGCCGTACAGGCGACTGAAGGCAGCGCGATCGGCATTGGCGCGCAAAACATGCATTGGGAACGCGAAGGCGCGTTCACGGGCGAAGTTTCGGCCCGGATGATTATGGAGGCGGGGTGCAAGTACGTGATCATCGGGCACTCCGAACGCCGACAGTATTTCGGCGAGACGGACGATACGGTTCATCGCAAGACGCAGGCCGCGCTGCTTGCAGGGCTAACTCCGATTGTTTGCGTGGGAGAGACGCTGCCCGAGCGCGAAGGCGGCATCACGAATGACGTGCTGCGGAGGCAATTCGAGGGCGGGTTCGCCGCGTTGACCGAGGCCGACTTCTCGCGTATCCTGATTGCCTACGAGCCGGTTTGGGCCATTGGAACGGGCCGCACTGCTACGCCGGAAATCGCCGAGGACGCCCACCGTTTCATTCGCGAGCTTGCGAACGCCAAATTCGGCGCAGCATGCGCGAACGGAGTGCGAATTCTCTATGGCGGCAGCGTCAAGCCGGACAACATCAAAGGCTTGATGGCACAGCCGGATATCGACGGCGCACTCGTTGGCGGAGCGAGCCTGGACGCAAAATCGTTTGCGGCCATTGTGAATTTTTAGTTGGGAATTAGAAAGCGAGCTTTAGATGCCTTCATGGATGAAGTGGACGATATCGATTGTGGTCGCGCTGGGTCTGGTGTGGATCGGCTGGCGGCTTACGCCTTTCCTCGTGACTCTTCACATTCTCGTCTGCTTCGTGCTGATCCTTGTGGTCATGTTTCAAAGCGGCTCGGCGGCTGATCTCGCAGGCGCGTTCGGCGGCGCAGGCAGCCAGACCGCCTTCGGACCGCGCGGCGCAGCCACTTTCCTTTCGCGCGCCACCACATGGTGCGCGATTGTGTTCATGCTTACCTCCCTGACGCTTTCGCTCAAGCGTGGACCGTCGCAAAGCGTGGGCACTGGTTCAATCCTGGAGCAAACAACAAATCCGGCTCCGGCGAAGACCCCGGCGCCCGCTCCGGCTAAGCCGACGACTCCTGCGCCAACTCAGACGGCACCGGCACCTACCCAAACGGCTCCAGCGCCTTCGTCGCAAACGCCCGCGACTCCAACTAAGAAGCCCTAATTCTGCGTCGTAAGTTTGGGCTTTTTGGAAAGCACCAATTCAGGGCGCGATTCCCACCAATGCGCGAAGCATCGCTCGAAAGCCAACCCCACGCAGAAGCGCTTGTTTGATAGCGGGCGGCAATAAACTACCCGGCCGTCCAGTTGCATATTGAGCGATAAAGGGCTGAGAGCATGCCGTTCGCCCGGCTCGAATTGCTGGTAACAAATCACACAAGCACCACCGGCGCTGACGTTCTCCGTGACAACTTGCTCGGCAGGATGATCTCGAGTCGAACTCACCAGGTACACTGGCACTGACATGGAGATGCGCGCGTCGATTCTCCGCTCCGATGGCACGCCGCAATCGGTATTTGGATCA
>DATNBB010000179.1:0-9608 GCA_035607335.1 Binatia bacterium
GGGTGTGGAATCAATGTGATCTGGGAATTCTTCACCTCGCACCAGGAACAGGCGTACGAATCGCGCAGCTCCACAAAGTAAATGGGGCGATCGAATTCGGTGCGCCAATCGTGTCCTTGCACGCGCACTGCATCGCTGTCGATTTGCACAAAGGAGCCGGGCCGGATCAGGGGAGACATCGTATGGTCGTCCTTTCCGATAAACCCGTACTGGCAATTGCGGAAGTCAAGTCGCTGGATTAGCGCAATCGGGACTTCGCCCCAGATTTCCACCATTCGGGAGATCAGACTTGTTTTGTCCAGTCTAAAACTCGGGTCGAATCGCACCGGAAAGGTGACTGCCTGCTCGGGGTCGGGTGCCTCGAAGGCAGCCAGATGAGTGTGCTGCAAGGGCAATTCAAAACGGTGGCGCTGGGTTGCGCCCAAATCGACGCCATAGATCATCAGCAGATCGCTGAACTTGATGCGATAAATGACGCTCATGCTGTAAAGCTTGAAAATACTGGGAGCGGAACCCTTGTTTTCAAGTTGTGTTAGCCAGGCATTGGAGATGTAGAACTCTTCATTCTGGCAGTCGTCGGCGATCGCGCGGCTGTAGACTTCCACCTCGCGAGTGGTCACGCCCAGCCGGTTTCTTAACTCCCTTATTTGCTCGCCCGTCCGCGCTAGTTGGCCCATTTGATGTGTTCCGAAATGAAACAGTCCCCCGCAAACCTTAACCGCACCTCTCCGCTCAAATCAACTAATTTCGACTATCAGGGGTGATGCGCGCTGAAAGGATTATACGCCCCCTGTCAGAACTCGTAGATGCTTGCTTCGTATACGAAGCAAGAAATCCGCACCTGACGAATTTGCCCCTTCAAACTGCAAAATATGTCGCCCCGCGTTAGGCACAGAGTTTTCCAAAGATGGGACGTTGGCGGAATAGGCGCCAATATGCTTGCACACCAGTTCCTTCTGATTTGGTCGTCTCGATTAGCGGCTCATTCGTCGGTGTCTTTTTCGCAGCAAGGCCACTTCGAAAGGTTAGTTCGTCCAGCTCCGCGCGAGCATGATTGATTTATGGAACGCTAGCTGGTGATCACATGAGCGAGCCTGCAAAACTTGGCGGGCCGTACGCCGAGAGGCGAACGGCGCCGCGTTACATGTTCATCGCCACGGCTGACATCATCGAGCCGGCCACAAATACCCGCATCTCGGGGCGCGTTTCGGAGATCAGCAGATTCGGCTGCTACGTCGATATTCTGAACACTCTGCCAAAAGATACTGCCATTCGTGTTCGCATTTACAATGATAGCGGGTCGTTTGAGTCGGCGGGCAAAATCATCTACGTCCAAGAAAACATGGGAATGGGCGTGGGGTTCGTCGAGCCGGCTGAAGATCAGCTACAGATCCTTCATAATTGGCTCTCTGAGCTTTCCGGCGGAGGTTAATCCGGTCGTTTCCCGCTACAGTTCTAGCGCAGCGGAGAGCGTTTTGGATCGAGCACAGCGCGTTCCAGTTGATCCACGTCCAGGCCGCTATGCGCCAGCTTTTTTCCGACTTCTGATGAAGTGTATTTCGCGATACAGAGCAGCACGCATTCGGTCGTCAAGACGGGAATTGCAGCTGCGTCACGCGCGTCTTTCTCCGCATTCGCATGCGGATCGCGAAACGGAGATACCCATTCCGCGGCGTCGAACGCCGCGCGCAAGCCGGTCGAGGGAACGGGTACAGGAGCGCGGCGAATCTTCTGCTTCGGTTTTCCAAACTGCCTCCAGCGTGGTTGCGGGTCGAATTCTTTGCGCTGCGCATCGTAAAGAGTGATCCAGTAGTTCCAGCGCTGCGGGCTGATTTGGCAGATTTCCTGGAGCATTTGTTCCACATGCTCGCGGTTTTCCTCGGGCCAATACGAGGCGAGGCGGTCCCATTCGTAAATGTAGAGTCCTGCAAGGAGATCGGTGATTTCGATAAAGTGCGAAGCGCGGCTGCTGGCGAGCATCGTCGCAAGCTCCATCGCGCGCGAAAGATCAAGCGTAAGCCTATGGTTCGCTGCGTTCGGTGCCGACTCGCCGGCGATGCCTTCATAGCGGGCGCGCGGAGTTTCCCGCGTTTCGCGTTTTTTGCCGAAAAAGCTCATGGCAGAGGAGATGCCCCTGCCAACAGCTTATCAGACGAGCTTCAGATAGCCGGAAATAGCCGCGAGCCGTGTGCTATTAAGCTAATTACAAGCCGAGGACATTCACAAGCTCGCGCACCGAGTTGGCTGACTTATCGAGCGCCGCTTTTTCGTCGGCTGTCAGTTTGATTTCGAGAATCTGCTCCACTCCGCCTGCGCCGAGCTTCACGGGCACACCAACGAACAGGCCCTTGATCCCGTATTCGCCTTCGAGATAAACCGCGCAGGGAAGTATCTTCTTCTTGTCTTTAAGGATTGCTTCCACCATTTCGACGGCGGCTGCCGATGGTGCATAGTAAGCGGAGCCGGTCTTGAGGAGATTCACGATTTCCGCGCCGCCTTTTCGCGTGCGCGTAATGATCGCTTCCAGGCGATCCGCTGGAATCAATTCAGGGAGTGGCACTCCCGCTACCGTCGAATACCGCGCCAACGGCACCATATCGTCGCCATGGCCGCCGAGCACGAAGGAATGAACGTTTTCGACCGAGACGCTAAGCTCGCGCGCTACAAACGTGCTCATTCGCGCCGAGTCCAGCACGCCGGCCATGCCGAGCACGCGCTGTTTCGGAAATCCGCTGACTTTGAAAGCAGCTTGCGCCATTGCATCGAGCGGGTTCGTCACTACAATCAGAATCGCCTTCGGTGAGAGTTTTGCGACTTTTTCGACGACGGCTTTAATGACGTCATAATTCGCCTTGAGCAGATCGTCGCGGCTCATGCCTGGCTTGCGTGGGAATCCAGCCGTAATCACGATGATGTCGCTGTTGGCCGTGGCTTCATAGTCGCCGTTCGCCGTCGAAATTCCCGCCGCTTGCGCATCGGTCGCCAATATTGGTGCGGACTCCGCCATGTCGAGCGCTTTGCCCGCCGGAACGCCTTCCAGAATGTCCGTCAACACCACATCGGCAAGACCCGAATCATGAATTCGCTGCGCCGTCGTCGATCCGACGAATCCGCCACCCACCACCGTAACTTTCTTCCGCATCCGTCAATTTCTCCTCTTATTTCTGCATTTGTAGCGGCCGACTCGCTTTCCGGTCAGGCGCTTTGGTTCCTGATTGCAAAAATGAAAACTTGTAGCTCAGGTCTGTCGCAGCTTCATCGCGGCAGATCTGAGGTTCTTCGTGCCTTATCGCGCCGCTACGGCAGCGCCCATATTCTCGATAATCGCCGACGCAAATTCGGACGTCTTGAGCTTCGTCGCTCCCGGCATCAGCCGCTCGAGATCGTACGTCACCCGTTTCTGCTGAATCGTCGTCGCGAGTCCATCCTCGATCAGCTTCGCCGCTTCCTTCCAACCCATGAAGTCCAGCATCATCACGCCGGAGAGCATTACGGAGCCCGGATTGATCATATCCTTGTCCGCGTATTTCGGCGCGGTGCCGTGCGTCGCCTCGAAGACGCCGTATCCATCACCGATGTTGGCACCCGGGGCAATGCCAAGCCCGCCCACCTGCGCGGCGCACGCGTCGGAGAGATAATCGCCGTTCAAATTAGGCGTCGCGAACACTTGATACTCGCCCGCGCGCGTCAGTACCTGCTGAAAAACGGAATCGGCAATTCTGTCGTTGATTAGAATTTTCTTTTTCCACTGGCCCTTGCCGTGGGTGCCATAAATCGCGTCGAGCGTCTGCTTCACTTCGGCGTAGATCTTAGTGCGGAAGTCTTCGGTTGCCTGTTCAAGACCGGGTTCGATCATCGCCGCATTTTTCTCGACGGCCAGATTCGCATCGCGATCCTGGTTATCCAGAATCCAGCTTTCGCGCTCCGTCACCACGTGCTGGCGAAATTCCTGCGTGGCCAACTCATAGCCCCAATCGCGAAACGCGCCCTCGGTGAACTTCATGATGTTGCCCTTGTGTACGAGCGTCACCACCGTGCGCTTATTTTCAATCGCATGCTGGATCGCGCGACGCACCAGCCGCTTTGTTCCGGTCGGCGAAATTGGCTTGATGCCGATGCCCGAATCCTCACGAACCTTCTTCGATCCGCCCTTCAACATGTCGTTATTCAGAAAATCGATCAGTTTTTTTACTTCCGGCGTGCCCGATTTCCACTCGATACCGGCGTACACGTCTTCGGTATTTTCCCGGAAAATCACGACATTCATATTTTCTGGATGCCGCACCGGCGAAGGCACGCCCGCGTAATACCGCACCGGCCGCACACACGCATAAAGGTCGAGCAACTGTCTGAGCGTCACGTTCAGCGAACGAATCCCGCCACCCACCGGCGTCGTCAGCGGCCCCTTGATCGCAATACGAAAATCGCGAATCGCGTCAACCGTGTCCTGCGGCAACCACTCCTTGAATTGATTGAACGATTTCTCGCCGGCGTAAACTTCGAGCCACGCAATCTTTTTCTTGCCGCCGTACGCCTTCTCGACGGCCGCGTCAAACACGCGCCGCGACGCTTTCCAGATGTCGCGCCCCGTCCCGTCGCCCTCAATAAACGGTATGATTGGCCGGTCCGGCACGTTGAACGCGCCGCCCGCGTATTCAATCGTCTGCCCGTCGGTCGGCACGGCCACGCCGCTGTATGCCTTCTTCATGGATCGATTCTCCTGGTAGCGCGGCCAGACACGGAGCATCACCTCAGCCGCGAAACTAAATAACTTAGCACAAATCCGCGCGTTCCCGCGGTGCGATTATCAGGCATCAAAGCGCAAGCGGCGGAGCCCGCGGTCAATGTTTCATGAGATCGCCGCGCGTGTGCGAGAGGAGTATGATGGCGCAAAGGTCCGGCGCGGAAGAGGAGTGCGAAAATGAAAATTCGCTGGTTGCTCGCCTCAATTACCTTGTTAGCCATCGCCAATAGCGGCCCCGCCGCCACAAAAGGCACCACAAAAATCTACGTCACGAATAGCCAGGGTAACGACATCACCGTAATCGATCTCGCGTCGCGGAAAGCTGTCGACGACATTCGCGTCGGCCGCGCCGTTCACGGCGTTTGCGCTCCCGCCGATGGACGCCGCCTTTTCGCGACAATCGAATCCGAAAAGAATCTGAAGATCATCGACACAGCGACCGACGAGATCACTGCCACCATCCCGCTGACGGGCACGCCGAATCAATGCGCTTCCACACCCGACGGTCATTATGTTGACGTTCCAATCCGCGACGGCAATAGCGTAGATATTGTCGATACCAATCAGAAAAAGGTCGTCAAGGTCCTGCCCATTCACGTGCCCCACAACGGCTACGACGCAGACGACAATCAGCGTATTTTCGTATCATCGATGGGCGACGATGAAATCGACATGATCGATCTTCAAAAGATGGAGTACATCGATAGAATTCCGGTCGGTGGCATTCCGCGCCCCTACGTTGTCACGAATGACGAGAAAACGATCTACAGCGCGCTCACGGACTTCCACGGCTTTGTCATTGCCAGCATTCCTGAACGCAAAGTCATCCAGCGCGTGGAACTGCCGCCCGCGCCGCCCGCCGCTTGCGTTCTCGAACCGCGCACGCCGACGCATGGTCTCGCGCTTACACCCGATGGCCGCGAACTGTGGGTCACGAGCCTTGGTGATAGCGGCGTCTACGTCTACGATGTGGCCACAAAAAAGATCTCCAGCGAAATCCCTGTCGGCAAGTGCCCGAATTGGATCACAATCACGCCAGACGGCCGCTACGTCGCTGTCAGCAACAGCGACAGCGATGATTGCTCCATCATCGATGAATCCACGCATCGCGAAGTGGCGCGCGTGAAAGTTGGCAAAAGCCCTAAGCGCCTGTTGGCGTTGCAAATTCCGTAGCTCGGGTACTGATTTGTGTAGCAACCGGGTTTTGAGCGTTCACGTTATCCTCCGCGAATGTTCGACGAGCACTACAGTTCTTTCCTCGCACTTCGATTTGTTCTCGTGCCGTTCGTGCCAATTTTGGCGTACTTGGCGGCTTAAAATGCGCTTGCCTGGCCTTAAATGGGCAAAAATGGCGCAGTTTGCGCCCTATTTTTTTGATTTCTGTCAGATGAAAGCAGCGGCTCTTTTGGCGTCTAGACTAGACTCAGGGAAACTCCTTCTACTACAAAGCTAGGCGAGAAAGTGGCGGGACAAAAATGCGCCCGCCAGAAAAATAGGGCATATCAGGCCGTCACGGATTTCCACATGCAGCCTACACTGGGGAACATTCAGTTCCGCCCCGATTTCTTGGTTGGGACGCGCATTGCACACGCAAACAGAAAAATGGGAAAGATAGGTTGCCCCGGATTTCTCCGGCCCCAAAAAAGGGTTGACTTTGTATATCTGTAACTGATATATCTTATGTGGATATACTAATGCCGACTTCCGCTCGCATTCCGGATGACCTACAGCACCTATTGCCTCTGACTCCTGCCGTCTTTTTTATCCTTTTCTCGTTGGCCGAAGGGGAAAAGCACGGCTACGCGATTATGCAGAGTGTCTCGCGAATGTCCGAGAACCAAGTGCGAATGGGGCCAGGGACGCTTTATACGACGATCCAGCGGCTGTTGGATTTGGGTCTGATTCGAGAAACGGAGATCAGCGGCAGCCAGGCAGACCATGAAAAACGGAGGAGATATTACAAGCTCACCCGCATGGGCAAGACGGTGCTGGCCGCAGACGTTGATCGCATGGAATCGGTCGTGCGCTTGGCGCGTGCCAAGAAGCTGGTGCCGAAAACATCGGAGTAATTTTGTGATCAGCGCGTTCCGAGTAAGTTCTGGACTCTACAAGGTGGTGATGTTCGCATACCCGCGCGAATTTCGGCTGCGCTTCCAGAACGAAATGCTGAGCACGTTTTCTGATCTAATCCACGACGAGTGGGAACGGAAGGGCCTGTCGGGGATCGCGCACGTGTGGCGTTCCGCTCTTGCGGAAGTGTTTTCGGCAGCTGTCCCGCTTCGCCTGCAAAGCCCCGCAGTGATCGCGATTTCGGTGGCGATCCTTTCCTCTTTTGCCTTGTTTGCGGGTTTGATTGGCGAAGTAATGCATGGGTTTTACGGCAAATAGAAGCGGCTTGAGGTTGAGTCGGAGCGGAAGTCTGGTCGGCAATTGGGGAAAGCCGAAAAGGCTAGGAGATTTAGCTTGAAGAAGCACTGGCGCTTGAGAACCACCTTCTGGCTGGACATGGCGTTGCTGGTTTCGGTCTGCGTGTTGCAGACGGTTCGTTTCACTGGGCTTGTGGTCCACGAGTGGCTCGGTCTCGCAGTGATAGCCATGGTTCTCGCGCATTTACTGTTTTCGTGGAGTTGGATCGTCACGCAGAGCCGCCGCCTGTTCGCAAAGCAAACCATTCGGGAGCGCGTCAATTACCTTCTCAACTTTGCTCTTTTTCTTTTCGTCACGGCGGCGATCTTTTCGGGCATTTTGATATCGCAGAAGGCGATTCCCACGTTAACCGGCACGAAGGCTTCACCGGACGACATGAACTTACGCTGGGCCGTGCTTCACGAGGAGTTCGCGACGAACGTGCTCCTTTTGGCGGGGCTTCACGTGGCGGTCAACTGGGAGTGGCTGCTCGCGGCCACTGGAAACATTTTCCGGCGGTTTCGGGAGTCCGCGCTATGAAATTGGTCCGCGTACTGTCACGGCTTGTCGTTCTCTTGGCGGCGGCCGGTGCGTTTGTCGGACTGACCGCGATGTATTATGACAGTTCGCCGCATGGCCCTGACAGTCGCGATTGGCCAACTCCTACAGATTTCGCGCAGTGGCAAGCAGAGATACGCCATCAGCCGTCTGCACCGGAGGTCGGATATTTTTCGGAGTTCGCTGGTACTGCCATCATTTTGGCAATTTTTGTCTGGATGGGACGAATGCTATTCCGACTGCGGCTGAACCCTGCGCCGCGCAACGAAGGACAACTAATCTTGTTGGGCTTGTACGAAACACCGCAGGAGAACCCTAAGCCTTTAGCCACGCGCGCAACAGCCGTCCTCGCCCTTGGAATCCTCGTTATCACTCTCTCGTCGCACGTGGCAACGCTGCGGATTGGCTTGGTCATCGTGTCCTCCGCTGCGATCACCCTGTTCTTGCACGCGATTAGAAGAAACGAGCTTTAGGAATGGATCGCTGGCGCCATCACACTCCGGCGTACCCTCCAGTCAGGAACCGACTCATGTCAAGCCGCCCATCAATCTTTATCGCAGCTCTAGCCTGCATTGCTATCTTGTTGGCCACGCTTGATAGTCGGCTAGTCCAGGCACAGTCTGCCGACGACTGGGAAAAAGAGGCGGGCGGCAAAATGTCGTTCGACGTGGCGTCTGTGAAGCAAGACAAAGGGGATGTTCCCGGGCAGTCAAACATTCCGCTATTTTCTGGCAACGTATTTCCACCCAACGGTGGGCGTCTGTCAATCACAAACCTTCCAGCGTTTAACTTCATTGTCTTCGCTTTCAAGCTGAGTGGAAGCGAAGGAAGGACTCTGTCCCGCGAGCTTCCAGATTGGACTCTTGAGGAGCGCTACGATATTGAGGCTCACGCCCCGGAAGGCACCACGAAAGACCAGATGCGATTGATGATGCAGTCTCTTCTTGCCGACCGTTTCAAGTTGGCGATGCACTATGAAACGCATCAGGGTTCTGTGTACGATCTGGTTTTGGTGAAGCCGGGGAAGATGGGGCCGCACCTGCGGCTCTATCGCAGCGATGAGGTACCGTGTTCGACCCCCGATGCCAAAGACGCCCAGTCAACAGTCGAGGGTGAGTTCCCGGCTATCTGTGGCGGCATCCAGCCGCTCGTCGCAAGCTCACCTGGGATGCGTCGATTCGGTGCGCGAAATATCACGATGACGTCTTTTGCGAACTCATTGTCTCTCGACCGTCCCATCGTAGACAAAACTGGAATCAACGGTACTATCGATTTCGTCCAAGAATACTATCAGGTCAACACAGATCACGATCAAATTCAGCCGGACGTGTCGCCCGGCCCCACTCCGACCGAAGCCATGAAAGACCAACTCGGTCTGAGGTTGCAGCCCGACACGGCGCCGATAACACGCCTTGTAGTCGATGGCATCGAGAAGCCGACGCCGAATTGAGCCGAATGTTGTTGTAGCGCCCTCTTGTCCCGAAGAAATTCCCGCGACGACTATAGTTAGCGCGTGAGGAGGCGGCGGAGGGTTTCGGTGGTTAGCCCGAAGGCGATGTGGGAGGAGAGTTCGGCGCATTCGCGGGGCGCGCCATTTTCGAGGGGATTGGGCGCGAGGCCGAGGGCTGGCACTGCGAGGCCGTGTGCGCCGGCGTAGAGCGAGAGGCCGAAGAGCGCGCCACATCCGGCTGTAGCGGACGGGAAGGCATCGGCCAGCGAGGCGTATAACATTCCCATCGATGCGCCGAATGCGTAGTGGACGATTTGGCCGCCGGTCCTCTTCGCGGGCGATCGCAATTTCCTGCCGGTGAATTTCGTTGCGACGGAATTTGCTACTTTTTCGGTTGCGTCTTCGCCCTTTGCCGGTTTGGCCTCGACGAGCTTGGCCGTCAGTTTGTAT
>DATNBB010000186.1:0-8085 GCA_035607335.1 Binatia bacterium
GCAGTTCGACAAAATATTCGATCCACTCTACTACAACATGGTCGAAGCCGGCGAAACGGGCGGTATTTTGGACACGATTCTACAGCGCCTCTCCAGCTATATCGAAAAGAACGTGAAGCTGGCTCGCGCCGTGAAATCGGCGATGATCTACCCCGTTTCGGTCATTGGCATCGCGGTTTGCGTCATTACGCTGCTTTTGTGGAAAGTAGTGCCGATCTTCGTCACCTTGTTCAATGGGCTGGACGTTTCGCTGCCGTTGCCGACGCGCATCGTTATCGGGTTAAGCCATTTTGTCGGCAGCATCTACGGATTCATGGTTGTCGTATGCGCCGTTGCAGCCGGCGTCGCTCTGAAAGTCTGGTACGGGACGCCCCAGGGCCGCTTCGCGATCGACGCGGCGATTTTGAAAGCGCCCATCGTGGGGCTGGTAATGCGAAAAATCGCTGTCGCTCGGTTCACGCGAACCCTCGGAACGCTGATTTCGAGCGGCGTTCCAATCCTTGAGGGTCTGGATATTACAGCCCGCACATCGGGCAATGCCGTCATCGAAAAAGCGATTTCGCAGACGCGCAAGGCGGTGGAAGCCGGGCGTTCGCTGGTCGATCCGCTGAAGGAAACGGAAGTGTTTCCCGGCATGGTCACGCAAATGATCGGAGTCGGTGAACAGACCGGCGCGATGGACGCCATGTTGCAAAAAATTGCGGACTTCTATGAAGACGAAGTCGATTCCGCCGTAAAGGACATGCTCACCGCAATCGAGCCGATCATGATCGTCGTCTTGGGCGTGATCGTCGGCGGTGTTGTTATCTCGATGTACCTGCCGCTCTTCTCTCTCATCGCGAAGCTGTCCGGATGACGAGGAGCAGACAAGGTGGTTCACCGCAAACAACGCATGGATAAAGGGCCCAGCACCAACGAGTGGTTGACCTGGTTAGGGCGCGTACGATTCCTCGTCATTACAGTCCTCGTCGCTGTAGTCGTCGCCGTCAGTTCGTTGACCACGGCGCCGGCGCCGACGCGCGGCTTTGTACCGCTGATCATGACCTGGTACATGCTCGCGGCAGTCTGTCTGCTCTTGCAGAAACACCTGCCGGACGCCCGTGCTCACGCGCCCGTGCAGTCGCTCATCGACCTCGTCATGATCACCGGCGTGGTCTACGCAACCGGCGCGCAAGATAGCTACTTCACCTCGCTCTATCTGCTTGCCATACTGATGGGAACAATCCTCTTCGCGCGCGTCGGAGCATTTTTCGTTGCGGGAGGCAGCTTCTTATTTTTGAGCTGCATCGTCGAACTGGCTTTCTTCGCGAAAATACCGCCTACGGCAACATCGCACCCAGGTGTCCGCACTCTCGAATCATGGCTCGCCGTGAATTTGATCGCCTTCCTCGGGGTTGCATACCTCGGAACGCTCCTTTCGCAGACGATTCATAAGAAAGGCGCCGAGCTCGAGGAGAAAAACGAAGAATTAAGAGACTTGCAGGCATTCAATCAGGACATTATCGAATCCATGCGCGGCGGCTTGCTCACAACCGATGCACAAGGGACGATCTTGCTCCTGAACCGCGCCGGCGCGGAGATCACAGGCCACGGTTTCGGTCTCGTCCGCGGCGAGCATATCACAGATGTCTTTCCCGGCTTTTGGCCGATCGAATTGGACGAAACCGGCTTTCCACTAGCGCTGCGGAAAGAAGTCGAATACAACGGCCCGGACGGCATCACGCGGTTTCTTGGAGTCTCCATTTCGCCTTTGCGTACCGCACAAAATCAGGCAAGCGGCTACGTCTTTAATTTCCAGGATCTCACCGAACTTAAGAGGCTGGAGCGCGAGGTTCACACGAAAGAGCGAATGGCCGCTCTTGGCAGGCTGTCTGCGGCGATTGCGCACGAAATCAGGCAGCCGCTCACCGCCATGACGGGTGCCCTGAAAGAACTGGCGCGTTTTGCTCCACTCGAGGATGACGACAAAAAGCTGGTTCAGATCGTCAGCCGCGAATCGCAGCGCCTGAATCAGATCATTACAGATTTTCTGGATTACTCTCGCGAAAAGACCTACTCGTTTGCGAGCATCGACATTGTAGCTCTGTTGGAAGAAACGCTCCTGTTGCTTGAGAAGCTCGAAACGACAGGAGAAAGGGTGAAGATCGCACGCTCCTTCCCGCAGCGGCGAATCCTCGCTCTGGCCGATCGTGACGCGATTAAGCAGGTCTTCTGGAACCTCTGCAACAACGCTCTTCGTGCCATGCCGAAGGGAGGCACGTTGACCGTGGGAGTGGACACAGCCCCTGGCGTCGTGCGCGTGTCCGTTCGCGACACCGGCGTCGGAATCGCCCCGGCGGAAGCCGCGAAAATCTTCGAGCCGTTCCAGACAGGCTTCACCGGCGGAACAGGTTTGGGCCTGGCTGTCGTTTACAGGATTTTGCAGGCGCACGGCGGCTCGATTCGCCTGCGGTCGGAGAAGGGAAACGGCGCGGAGTTTATCGCAGAGCTACAGTCTGCGGAAAAAACTCGCCAGGAAAAGGCGCGAACGCCGCAAAGCGCAAGGCTGGCACTGATTGAATCGTTGGAATCAGCCGCCTCGGTTGGAAAGGTCTAACGGAATGGCGCATCTCCTGATCGTCGATGACGAGCGCTCCATTTGCGAGCTGCTCGAAATCAGCTTCCGCAAGGAAGGTCATAAAGTTGAAGTGTCGCCCAACGGGGAAGCGGCGAAGCGAAAACTTGCGTCCCAGATTTACGACATCGTTGTGTCCGACATCTGCATGCCGGATATGGACGGCGTTGAATTGCTGCGCTTCACCAAGGAAATGTCGCCCAGCACGACGGTTATTCTGATAACCGGTGTACCAACCATTGATACAGCGATCGACGCCGTGAACTTTGGCGCGGACCGCTACGTGATCAAAGGTGACCGTCTCCTTGATGAATTGCGTCCGGCTGTGCAACGCGTTTCCGAGAGCCTCTCTCTAAAGAAGGAGGCCGGTTATTTGCGCCGGGAATTGCGCCGGCTGACTGGCCTCGATCACATCATTGGTTCAAGTCCGAAGATGCGCGCGATTTTCGAATTGATTCAAAACGTTGCCCCACAAAACAGCCGCATTCTGATTACGGGCGAGAGCGGAACGGGCAAGGAACTCGTTGCGCGCGCAATTCACGAAAACAGCGCCCGTGCCAAGGCGCCGTTTATCACAATTAATTGCGGCGCGTTTCCGGAGACGCTGCTGGAATCCGAGTTATTCGGCTACGTAAAAGGCGCGTTTACAGGTGCTAACGAGAATCGCCGCGGCCTCTTTCAGGCTGCCCACGGCGGCACGCTCTTCATGGATGAGATTGGCAATATGAGCGTCACCATGCAAGTGAAGCTCTATCGCGTGTTGCAGGAGGGCAAAGTCCGGCCGGTAGGAAGCACGGAAGAATCGGATGTCGATGTGCGCGTCATTGCCGCAACCAACAAGAATCTCGAGAAGGAGATTGCCGAGGAGCGCTTCCGCGAAGATCTCTATTATCGCCTCAGCGTTATTCCGATCGAGTTGCCGTCTCTGCGCGAACGTCCCGAGGACATCCCGCTGCTCGCCCGCGAATTCCTCCAGAGATTTTCTAAGGCAATGGGCAAAAGCATCGAAGGCATAGAGCCCGAAGCGATGCGGCGCATGGAAGTCTATGAATGGCCCGGCAACGTTCGGGAGCTGGAAAATACGATTGAACGCGCTGTTGCTTTGGAGAGCGGCAAGAGAATTTCAGTGGAGTCGTTGCCTGACCGCATTCGGAATCACTTTGGAGAAACCGTACCCGAGAATGGTCACAACGGCGATGGTAACGCTCTTCCCGAGGATGGCCTGAACCTTGAGGAGCACATTCAGCAGATTGAACGAGCCTATCTGCTGGCGGCGCTCGAGCGATCCGGCGGCGTCCGCACGCGCGCCGCGGATCTTCTGAAAATTTCATACCGCTCGTTTCGCCATTATGCCAAGAAATATGGCGTTTAATGTGTTTCAATTTTCTCTGAAAGTCTTTTCGAAGGATTGTGAGATTTGAAGAACGGACATAACACTGGCATCAAGGTCCTGGTTTCAGTCTTAATCGTTGCGGGCGTTTCCGCTGCCGTGTGCGATTACAAATTCTACGGCGCATTTGTCGATTCCTTTTTTGCTTTCACTGTCTTCAGTTTCGTTATCCTCTACCTTCGCGTGTGCCCGAAATGGTCGACGGCTCTCACGATCTGCTGCCTTGGAGTGGTTTTCGCCGCAATGGAATTCGGTATTCTGCACTATCCCGCCAAACCAATGGTCTGGGTTTCGCTTTTTGGCCTAAGCGCATTCACGGCTCTCCCCATGCATGGCCTCTGGGCCGCCGGCGAGAAACGAAAAACCTTATTTCTCGCGTTCTTTCCAGTTCTTCCATTCGTCGTACTGGGCTTCTTTATGCCCTTCGTTCTTAGTTGGGTTTCGAATGTTCATCCGAAGACGCTCGACCTCTATTTATTGTCTTTCGATTACAGTCTGCGCGTGCCTTTCCCTTTTTTATTCGGACAGGTGTTCGCTCGTTCTCTGTTTCTCGGTTTTACAGGCTGGGCGTTTTACATGGCGCTGCCAATTCCCATCGCGGTGGTGTACGCCGGTCATCTGGTGAAGTCCAGGGAGAAGGCATCCGAGGCAATCACTGCGTTTCTAATCGTCGGCCCCATCGCCATGTTCTTCTATTATTTCTTCCCTGCGGCAGGCCCTCACAATCTATTCGGCGCCGGCTTTCCTTTTCATGTCTTCCCGATGGCTGCGGCGCCGAAACTCCTGTTGGAGCCGGTCGCTACGGCCGGGCTTCGAAACGCCATGCCGTCCGTTCATTTGGCTTGCGCGTTGCTCGCATGGTGGTATTCACGTAAACTTTCCTTGGCAGAGCGAGCCATAGCATTTCTTTTCCTTGCGTACACCGTTTTCGCGGTTTTGGGTACCGGCGAGCATTGGTTTGTCGACCTCGTTGCAGCCTGCCCATTCTGTATCTTTCTACGCGGACTTTGTATGCCCGGTGATGTCGCTAGCCCGCGGCGACTCGAGGCAGTGGGCGTCGGCCTTGGCGGAACGCTGGCGTGGCTGGCGCTCCTGCGCTTTGCGCCAAAGTTTTTCTGGATATCGCCGATTATTCCTTGGGTTCTGATTGCGGGCACTGTCGGACTGACGATCGTGCAAAATCGGAAGCTGTACGCCGCATCCAAAGTTCCAGTCGCTGTGGGCGCCGCGGTCGGCGGCGTTGCTATGCGAGAAGGCATGGGATCCCCTAGTAGTGCAGGATAATGGCAATGATTCGTTTTTACGTCAGGCGAATAGTCACAGTTTGTCACGATCTAGCCTCCCGTGCCTCTCTTCATCCGCTTTCCGATCGACATTCGGAGGAATTCGACCTCCAAGGCTATGATTTTGTGGGCGATGCAGCGATGTGTTCTAAGAGGCAATAGTGCCAGCATGGCTGGCAGGTTTCGTGCACAGAATAGCCACGTACCCCCGCCAGGGATACAAAAGGATTCTGAGAAATTTCAGCTAACTTCTAGGAGAGAAAATGAACAAGAAACAGAAGGGCTTCTCGCTAATCGAATTGCTGATCGTTGTGGCGATCATCTTGATCATCGCGGCCATCGCAATTCCCAATCTGCTTCGCTCCCGCATGGCGGCCAACGAAGCGTCCGCTGTCGGTTCGGTTCGAACGATGGTCACATCTGCAATTTCGTTTAGCTCAACCTACGGTGACGGCTTCCCACCGGATATCACCTCAATCGGTACGAGCGGGACTGCCGCCCTCAGCTGCAAAAACGCGGAGCTGATCGACAGTGTTCTCACGTCCAAGGTGAAGAGCGGCTACAACTTCGACATCGTCGCGGGCTCAACGGCTGTTGCCACCGCCCCGGCCGGCTGTACTGCTGGGTACACTGACGGATTCGGTGCGATTGCCTATCCTGTTAGCGTGGGAACTACGGGTCAGCGCTCCTTCTGTTCCGACCCAAGCGGTGTGATCCGCTTCGATCCCACTGGTGCTGATCCTACTGCAAAGGTTGCAAAAGGGCTGTGCGATGTGGGCATGCTCCCGTTGGGCAATTAAGGACTTAAGCTGTGAAGAGGGGAAAGGAAAACCTTTCCCCTCATTGCAGCTCTAAGGTTTGAGTTCCATACGGATATTCGGAGAGTTTGCGAATGCGAGCTTCGGCCCAATCAAAATGTTGCGGTTGCCTCGATGATCGCGAAGCTGGCTTCTCTCTGATCGAGCTTCTCGTAGTCGTCGCCATCATTCTGATCATCGCAGCCATCGCGATTCCTAATCTGCTCAGGTCCCGGCAAGCTGCCAATCAAGCCGCTGCAGTCGCCAATGTTCGCACAATTACGACGGCCGCCGTATCTTATTGGGTCACATACAGCAACGGTTATCCGCCCTCGCTCGCTGCGCTCGGCGGCACAGTCGTGCCGGCCACGTGCAAGCAGGCGATTCTGATCGATGAAGTAATCGCGACTGCGCCTGGCCAGGAGAATGGCTATCAGTACGCATACGCCGGAGAGCAAGGCAACCTAGCTAATCCCCCTCCCGGGTGCACGCCAGGCTTTAATGGCTATGTGGTTTCAGCTGTACCGCTCGTAGTAGGCACGACGGGACTTATCAGCTATTGCAGCACCGAACCCGGAATCATTCATTACGATACTGCGGGCGGTGCCATTGCTGATGGACCGACCTGCGCTGCGCTGCCGACGCTTTGATTTTGACCTCACACTAGCGTTGTTTTTCCTTCGCAACTCTTACTGTAGCAATTGTGCGTGTAACGTGATTGCGTTGCATTTCTTCTGCGGAACGCAGCAATACGTAGCATTTGGGGATGCCTGCCAACGAACTAGTGACGGTATGCTCGCTTTCCAAATGCATTGCTCGTCCGGCAACACTTCTTCTCAATACCTGATTTCCGCGCCCTAATCCGCCTTACAATACGCCCTTAGGCAAAGTTCCTCCGGTGATCTCCCGATGAATACAACCGTATTTGATCCTCATTACGCGCAGCAGGAAGAATCTCAGCAATCCGTCGCTCAGCGCTATCGCCGGGAGCGCGAACTCTATTGGGACGAGTCCGCAGAATCCCTCGCCGCGCAGTCGCTCGACAATTGGCAGCGAATCCGCGGCTATTATCAGCAGCGGCTCGCGCAAATCTATAAACATCTCGTGCCGCCGAAAATGCGCGTGCTCGAACTCGGTTGCGGCCAGGGTGATTTGCTTGCGGCTCTCGAACCCTCGCGCGGCGTGGGCATCGATCTTTCCGAAAAGATGCTCGAGCGTGCGCGCGAACGCTACCCTGATTTCCAATTCTTTCATGGCGATGTGCATGAAGCGCTGCCGTCCGAAAAATTCGACTTCATCATCATTTCCGATCTCCTCAACGACCTTCGCGATGTGCAGCGCGTCCTCGATCTCATGGCGCAATGTTCGCTGCCCAGCACGCGCATCATTCTCAACGCATACAGCCGCCTCTGGCAGGGCCCGCGATGGATCGCCCGCATGATGGGCGCGGGAAAACTCCAACTCGATCAGAACTGGCTTTCGCGCAATGACGTTGAAAACCTCCTTTATCTTTCGGGCTTCGAAACGATCCGCGCCTTTTCCGAGATCATGTGGCCCGTCAAAACGCCTGGCTTCGATACGCTTTGCAATCGCTATCTCGCGAAAATTGCGCCGTTCCGCTGCTTCGCACTGACCAATTTCATCGTCGCTCGCCCGCAGCCGAAGCGTGCAACGCAACCGGCCAGCGTCAGCGTGATTATTCCCGCGCAAAACGATGCCTCCAATATTCGCCGCATTTTTGAGGAAACGCCGGAAATGGGCTTCGGCACGGAGCTCATCTTCGTTGATCGCCATTCAACGGATCACACGTACGAAGCAATCGAGCACGAAATCGCGCGCTGGCCCAATCGCCGCGTCAAGCTTCTTCGCCACGAAGGGCAAGGCAAAGCCGACGCTCTCCGTCTCGGTTTCGCCCATGCCGATGGCGACCTGCTCATGACGCTTGATGCCAGCCTCACGGTTTCGCCACGCGACCTGCCGCGCTTTTACGAAGCCTGGTGC
>DATNBB010000195.1:0-37982 GCA_035607335.1 Binatia bacterium
AGCAAATGACTCTCAATTTCGCCTCTCTCTTTCGCCTTAAAAAGTTTTGGCCTCTGGCTTGGCGATTTTTGCCAAGCCAGAGGCCAATTAAATCAAACGGCTCGCTATTGCTCTAGGACAAAACTAGAACAAAAGCTTCAGTGCGAATTGAATTTCGCGCTGGTTCCAGGTGGCGTTTGTTGACGTGATCTGGCCGGTTGTCGAGTGAGTGCCGGTCAGGTTCACGCTGCCGTCGCCGTTGAAGGCAATGCTGGCGTTCGGGTTTCCGAAATTCACGTGATTGAACAGGTTGAACACTTCCGTGCGAAACTGCAAACGGAACTGTTCGTTGATTTGAAAATCCTTGAACAGGGATAGGTCAAAACGGGTTTGGTGCGGCCCGAAGAGTTGCAAGATGTGCTCGTTTCCGATCGTGCCGGTGGCCGGTTGCACGAAATCATTGTAATTAAACCAATGCGTCCGCGTGGGATTGGAGAGCTTGCCGGAACCGATCTGATCAAGCATTTGATTTACTCCGAGACCGGACAGATTGGTTGAAGCGGTAGGAGTGAACGGCAAACCCGTCTGCCATGAGCCAGAAGTGTTTATGCCCCAGCCGCCCAGGACCTGCTTCTCTACGCCAGTCATGGATTTCCCGAACGGAAGGGTGTAATTGATCCCCCATGTGATCCGGTCGGCCACATCGAGCACATCGTTGCCCCATGCATATTTTTGGAAACCATAAACCAGGTTCGGCGCTGACACCGACGTGCCTTTGCCGTTTGAAGTGTCGATAAAGCAAGGCGTCGGCGTTGCGAAGTAGGACGAGACGCATACGTTGCTGTTGATGTTGGACATGGTATGCGACCACGTGTAGTTCACGTTGGCCGTCAGTCCATTCGAGAAGCGCCGAATGAACGACGTTTGCAGCCCCTGATACGCCGACGTTCCCCAGTTGTTTGCTTCCGTAAGCGAGATTGTCTTCAGCCATGGGAAGCCGGGCAGCACACCGAGGGGAGTCGTACCACCTAGCGTTAGAGGCGGCGTGGCAGCGAGTGTTGGATTCGTCGGCTGGTTCTCCGGCGCCCCATTCACCTCTACATGTCGACCCAATTCTCCGACGTATCCGATGTTCACTACGTTTGCCCCAAACTGTTTCTGGAGGCCGAGGTTGAACTGCTCAAGATACGATTCCTGTTGATTGATCGGCACGCCGATAATGCCCGTGCCGGCGTACGTCGCTGGATTTGTGGCCAACGAGACGTTTAACACAGGAATCGGCAGACCCGCTGAGAGCAGGGCGCCTCCGCAGCCGGGCGTTGTACTGGTTGCTGTGCTAGGGCTGCAAACCGTTCCAGGAGCGGCGACTGTGCTGCTGGTCTGGGTGTTTGCTGACCCATAGTTAGCAGCCATCCCGCTGGAGAATTCACCAGGCCCACCGTCGTACTGCGCGGTAAGGCAGGAGAAATTCGTTCCAACTTGGTTCTGAATTCCGCAACTGACTGCATAATTGAACGGCGCGTTCAGGAAGTAATAATCGGAACGATAGTTCGTGGGGAAGAAGCTCAGTCCAAACCCGCCCCGCAGAACCATATTGTGTTTCAACGTCGCAGCAAATCCGAACCGAGGTGCGTAGTCGTTGTACGGCGTCGTAACCATTGCGGTTGAGTTACTCTGATTAACGCCAGGCAGCGAAGGTGAAACGAGCAGCCCGTTATATGGGTCGTAATTCGAAATGCGGCCGTGCACCTCGGTGTACGGCGTGAAAATATCGTAACGCAATCCTAAGTTAATGGTGAGCCATGGACGGGCGCGCCAATCGTCCTGGACGTACCCGCTCGGTTCCCATGTCCTCATTCCCTGCTGAACCAGCGAGTTGTTCCGCGAAATTCCGGACGATAGCCCTTCCAGCACGTCGCCCATCGCAACGCCCGTGAATGATCCGTTAAAATTGAACTGCCCTTGCGCAGAGTTGCTTTGCGCAACACCCGCGCGTCTGCGAATCAGGCCGAGTCCGAACCGCACGCTATGAGTTCCGTGGTTCCACGTTAGTTGCGCCATGTACTGAAATGCCGTATCCCAATATCCAATTGGTACGAAGTTTGTGTCGCCTATGGCCGTGTAGCCGCCGGCGCCGTTCAGTCCCGAAATGCTGGTTCGTACCAAGCCTGAAGAACCCACCAGTGAGGCGCCGGTGGCATAGTTCACGCAGCTCGTCGCATTGCACGGGAAGCCCAGCTTTGTCGAGACTTGGGTGCCCTGGTTCGCGGGATACGAAAGAATCTGGCTCCGGAATATACCGAACTTCAGGTTCAGCAGCAGGTTCGAGTTATACACATGAACGAATGAAGATCCGAAGCTGTATTGGTCCTCGTTGTTCGGTCCTGCATACGCGGTCACAACGGGCTCAACCATTACGGCGCCGGAGGCGCCGGCACCTGCCAGCGCGCCAGTCGTAGGATTGATAAACACATTCGGAAAGCCGTTCGGCGTGATTGTCGTTTCGCCGTTGTAGGTGATATGAGCCCACAGGCTGTTCTTGTCCGAGAAGTGCTGATCCACTCGCGCGTCATAGGTCTTGCTGTTCTGCCTTCGTACGGGCGCTGACGTGTAATTGTTCGTGATTCCGGACGCACCGCTAGAGCATGTGGCTTTCGTCCCCGGGCCGCATGTCGGCAGAGGATACATATTGAAGATAGCCAGTCCGAGGGGCGTCTGCGATGCGATGGGAATGTCCGGTCCCGTAATTGAAGTGTCCTGAGTGCTAGACCCACCCACTTTACTGACGGGGTTTATGTCGGAAAAATCCCCGACCTGCTGTTTTCCATCGGGACATACGATCAGGCCCTTTTCGCAGTATGTAGGAACGGTGTATGTGGACGCTAACAGCCCAATCGCCTGAGAAAAACCCTCATAATCGACGAAGAAGAATGTCTTGTTTTTAAATATCGGACCGCCCAGACTGCCGCCGTACTGGTTCTGGCGGAAAGCCGGATTCGGCGCCGATGTTCCAGTGAAGGCCCAATTTGGATTCGTGTTCAGCGCTTTATTCCGCAGAAATTCAAACGCCGATCCGTGGAAGGTGTTCGTGCCGGATTTCGTAATCACGTCGATCACAGCGCCGCCGGTGCGACCCACGCTCGCGTCGTACTTGTTCGATGAAACGTTCACTTCCTGAATCGCGTCGATCGAAGGGCGGGCGCCAAGAAAACCGATGATGCGCTCATTGTTATCGAACCCGTCGACCATGTTCGTATTTTCCGAATCGCCCTGCCCGTTCATCGAAATCGCGGACGTCAGTCGACGATCATCCGGTCGCGTTCCGCCCGCAATTGAGTTAGGAGCGCCCTCGGTCGCGCCAGCCGTCAGCTGAACCAGCTTTACGATGTTTCGAGCATCGAGCGGGAGGTCTTCCACGCTTTGTGACGGCACTAGCGATCCGATGGTCGACGTATCCGTTTGCAGTGCGGGAGCAACGGTACCCGAGACCTCCACAGTCTGCGACACGTCGCCGACCTCGAGTTTGGCATCCGCGCGAGCACGGTCCCCAGCCGCAAGGGTGATGCTCGGAGCCACAAATGTCTTAAATCCCTTAGCTTCGACCTTTACCGAATAAGTCCCCACCTGGAGCAGGTTGAAGACGTAATCGCCCGTGGCGGCCGTCTGCGTTGATTGCGTGATGCTCGTCCCGAGGTTCGTCAGCGTGACGGTTGCGCCTGGGACCACGGCCCCGCTTGCATCCGTTACCGTACCGACAATGTCGGCTGTCTCTTGTGCTTTTAGAGTCTGCGCACAAACTGCAATAAGTATCACCACAGTAATTGCCGCCACCCGCTTGAAAAGATGTGAGGCCATGGAACTCTCCTTGTCACAACATGGAAAAATCTGGAAGCAAGAGCCTATCTACTGGCTCTTGTAAGCTTTTGGTTGATGGGCATTAATCCAGTAGGGAGGGCGGACGACAGGTCACCCCGCAACAACTCAGATTCCAACGTGACCGCGCAAACGCCCCGCGTTTCGCTAAGCCAACTGCCTAATTTCCAACACCACACCCACTGTCGGCAGCCGTTTGGAGCCGCTTTTCACAATGCCCACGCGCTTTGACGACCCGAATCGCTTCGCGATCCAAGCCGGGTAGCCGGCATCGTCACCGAACGTCCTGCCTCTCGCCTGCAAAAAATACACCCTAGACAGCCTGTTCACCCAACATGGGTTGGCCGCCTATTGTTAATGAGGCGCACAATATCACTGATGGCAAAAAAAGAAAACTGAAAATTCCGTTACGGATTTGCCTAAATCGTTTTAATGTGCGAAACGTCTGATTGCGGTGCCTTTGAGCGACCTCATCCACCAATTTTCGCCAGCGTAGATTTTGCTTCCTCCGCTCCGATCTCGCGGACATAGATATTGCGGAAGCGAATCTCCGAGCCGTGAGTCTGCAACTCGATTGGGCCTGTCGGCAGGACCGTGCTGCTGCGATCGAAGTAATTGTCGAGCACCTGGCCGTTGACGGTCTGCTTCCCGTTCAGCCATATCCAGACGCGCGTGCCAATCATCTTGACGTGGAAGGTGTTCCAAGATCCCACCGGATTGTCCGCTTTCACCAGCGGGAACTTGCCCGGATTATCGATATTGTCGTTCCATAGCGAGCCCGAGCCACGCGGCGCGCCGTTTCGCACTTCGCGAGGATTTTCCGGATCCCACACCTGCACCTGCGGATACCCCCGCAGATAAATGCCGGAGTCGCCATTGTGGCTCACCATGAGCCAGTCGACATACAGCTCAAAATCTCCGTAATTCTTGTCCGTGCCAAGAAACACGCCTTTGCCGTCCGAGACAATTTCGCCCTTTGCCTGATCGACGCTCCAGTTTTGATCGCGATCCGCATTCCACTGTGCCTGTTTTGCCGCAAGCTCGTCTGGAGAAAACTGCAAAACGGTCTGCGGATTGATATCGCCCTGAATTCCGCGCCAGCCCGAGAGGTCCTTTCCGTTGAAGAGCGCCGTGAATCCGGCCGGGGGCTTATTCAACCCCGCGCTCGCGTCAGCGCTTTGCTGCGCTGTGGCGGCACTCCAAACCGCCATCGTCAGCACCGCCAAGCCAATCGCAACCGCCGCAATTCGTCTCATATCAATGCCTCCGACCACTATCTTTTGTAACAAGGCGTTCTGCTGCTATATCAAAACGGCTCGCGAAGGTCCAGCGCTTTCCGCCAAAAGCGTCCATTGGGCACGAAAGCAAGCAGCGCCTTGATCGAAAGTTAGGCGCAATGTATCTAAGATGTTCGAGAATGTGGGATCTATGTCTCGCGAATCCGGCAAAAAAAATCAAGCGGAGGCGATTGCGGCGCTTAATGCTGAAATCGTGCGCTGCCGCAAATGCCCGCGGCTGGTGATGTACCGGGAGCATGTGGCAAAAGAGAAGCGGCGCGCTTTTTTGGCTTGGGAATATTGGGGAAAACCCGTGCCCGGATTTGGCGATTCGAGCGCGAAATTGGTGATTTTGGGGCTCGCTCCTGCGGCGCATGGCGCGAACCGCACGGGCCGCATGTTTACGGGAGACCGATCCGGAGATTTCTTATACCAGGCGCTTTATCGAACAGGATTCGCGAACCAGCCGACATCAAAAGATCGCAACGACGGCCTTGCGCTGAAGGATGTCTACATCAGCGCGACGCTCCGTTGCGCGCCGCCGGCCAACAAGCCGCTCCCCAGCGAGCTGGCGAATTGCCGCTCGTATTGGGAGGCAGACCTCGCGATTCTTCGCCCTCGGGCGATTTTGGCGCTCGGCGGGATTGCGATGCGCGCGTATCTTGGTTTGCTGAAATCGCGGGGCGAAATCTCGAGCCATGCAGAATTTCCCTTCGGTCACGGCGTGAGTTATGAGCTTCCCGGCGATCTACCGCGCCTTTTTGCCTCTTATCATCCGAGCCAACAGAATACGTTTACAGGGAAATTGACGGAGGAGATGCTGGAGCGAGTGCTGCTGGATATATGCAAATTCCTGAACGGAAAGTGAGCAGAACCAATGCGCACACGCGCGACCAGCAACGCCGCAACGGATGCGCGGGGAATCTACTCCTGCAGGGTTTTAACGTGGGCTTCGAGCGAGGCACAATATTCGCGCGAGGCGTCGAGTTCGGTTTGGAGCTTTTTGACCAGCAACTCGAGGCGGCGAATTTCGTTTCGAAGCTTCGTAATTTCAGTTGGCGGTGCGGCAGCGACCGGCGCCCGTGACGCAGGCACATTCGGTTGCGGAGCCGGTTGAGGCGGCATGCGCAGCACGGCTGGGCTTGGCGAAGGTGCGATTCGCGGGTCGGGCGAAGCCATCATAGGCGCGACGACCGGTGGCGCCGATGGCGGAGCGAAAAAATTGGTCAGCACGTGCGATGGAGCAGGCGGCTGCGCCACGGCCACTGGGGCGCTAGCAGGTACGGGAGTGGCAGGCGCCATTGCCGGAAATCTCGCCGCGAGCAGTCCCTTCACGCGACCGATCAGATCCTGCGGATGAAACGGTTTGCGAATCAGCTCGTCAGCTTTTACAGACATCGCTCGCTCGGCGACCGTCTTATTCACCACACCAGACATCAGGATCACCGGCGTCACAGCGAACTGCTCATGATGCTTGATGAAATCGCAGACTTCGTAGCCGTCCTTATCCGGCATGATCACGTCTGTAACCACTGCATCCGGCGCGGACTCAGCGAATTGCGCGAGCGCGGATGCGGCATCCGGGCAAGTGATAACGTTCACGTTTTCCTTGCGAAACGCAATTTTGATCACTTCCCGCATGGTAGCGCTGTCGTCGATGAAATAAACGGTCGGGACGCGCGCCGCGGTCAGTGTGGCCGAGTCGCTCATGCGTGCTCCTTTTCACCCTTCTCGCGTCGTTCTTCTGTTTGAAGATCGTCGTCGCGCTGGTCTTCGTCAAATTCGCGCATCGCGTCGAGCAGGAGGTCGGTCGCCGAACGCAGCACCGTTCGCTGCGCCGCCGTTGCACCATAAACAAACTTATAAACGCCCTTTGCTGCGCCATGGCATGTCTTCACGATTTGGGTAACGGCTTCATCGCCAAAAAGCGTGCCGCATTCGGCGTGGCTGAGTTCGCCGCCCTCGAAAAAGATGACGCCATCCGCATCCTCGGCATTGATGTGCAGCGCGCCGCTCTGGTGTGCCTGGCCAAGCATCTGGATCACGCCTGGGAGATCAAGGTGCGAGAGGCTGCCGCTGAGGTCCGTTTCGGCGCTCGAAAGCATTTGCGTCGGCCGAAAGCCTTCGTGCCGGCTGACGAGAAAACTGCGCACGTGCGCCGCGATATCGGCAGGAGGACGGCGACGATCGACATAATCGTCGCAGCCCGATCTGTAAGCCTCGAGCAGCGCTTGGTCGCCGCCGGAACCGATTGCGATAAGCGGGATATTTGCCGTCTTCGGATCGGCGCGCAAAATTGGCGCCATTTCATGTGCGCCCATCTCGCGCAAGTTCGTCGCGCAAAGAATTGCGGCGGGAGCGTTCCATTCAAGCATCGTGAGCGCGTACGATGCCTGGGCGCTGGGCACAACGTCAAAGCCTTCCTGTTTTAGCGCGTCGGTCAAACGCTTCGAAAAGTAAACGTTGCTGTCGATCAGCAGCACGCGCGGGAGGCTTGCGGGAAGATTCATGCTCGCGCCTCCGAACGGCCGCCTGCGGCGAGATTTTCGTGCGTGCGCACGAAGGCTTCAATGTCCAGTATGCCGACGCTTTCATCGCCAACCGCTATTTCGCCGGAAATGTATGCAGGAGCAGATTCCGCCTGGGGCCGGACTTCACTCGTGACCAGTTCACATTCGCCATCAACCGGGATTGCACTCATCTCAGATACTTCGCCGAATTGTCGTCGTGCGACCAGGTAAAACCTGTGCGCGAGAGAACTCTTTCCCGAAAGCGCGCGAGCCGCGTCGTAAACGGGCAAAATCCGGCCGCGCCGCACGATCACACCGGCGAGCAGAGACGAAGTGTGCGGGAAAGTATGCAGCCGCACCGGAGGAGCCAGCTCCGCAACGGCTTCAGCGGGCAAAGCGAATCGGCGCTCTGCCAAGTGAAGCAGAACGAAAGAATCGCGCTGCGCGTTTTCGAGCGCTATCATTTCGAGGCCGCTCCTTCAAGCTCTTGCGATGATGCGAGAGGAACCGGAACACCCTCGATCTGCCGGAATTCCTCCGGCGTCAGAAACCCGCGCGGATCGACAACCGGAATCACATGATCCTCTATATAGGTTAGTCCGCGATACCATCGCCGCTCGTAGCCCGAGAAGCCAAGAGGCAAGTCATAGATGGACGGCAGCTCGGTCATTCGCTCAATGCGGTCAACCAACACCGCCACGCGCAATTGGCGCAAAATCAGCACAAGCGTAGGCCGCGTAACGCGCAATCCGAAATGAGCGCACGCATTGACAACGTAATATTGGCGATGGGAGCGCTCAAAAGTGTGACGAACCTTCGGAACTTCCGGACAATCGAATTCGCTCGCCGCTCCGGCAATGCTGTCCGTGCTCCGTATTTCCTGAACGGCATCGGCGGCGATTGCAAAGAGTTGCCGCGAGACGGTGAAGAGAATCGCGGGCTCGGCGGTACGAGAGTGCCGCAAACGGGATGGTTCTTGCGCTGCGATTTTCATCGCGCACCCACCAGCACACCTTTGTTGAGCTTCGCGACGCGCTTTTCAATTGCCGCAGCAATATCGCGCAGAGGCAGCACTTCATCGACGGCGCCAGCCTTGATTGCTTCAGCCGGCATTCCAAAAATCATCGAGGTAGCTTCGTCTTGCGCGAGCACGTAGCCGCCTTTGGATTTCAAGTCGAGCGCGCCCTTAGCGGCATCATTTCCCATGCCGGTGAGCACCACGCCGACGGCAAGCCCGCGCGCGTAAGAGGCCACCGTTTCGAAGGCGACATCGGCGCACGGACGATAGCCGTCGATTCGCGCCCCCGCATCGAGCAGGATTTTTCCTTGCACAGAAATCCTTAGGTGAGAAGACCCGGGGCAAACGTAAATCGTTCCGGGCTGCACGGTCTCATTGGCGACTGCTTCCTTCACAGGCAGCGCCGAGACTTCCGAGAGCTGTGCAGTGAAGGGAGCCGTGAAGGCCGCAGGCATATGCAAAACGAGAATCACAGCTGCTGCTAAGTCCTTTGGCAATCCGCTGACCAGTTGCGTGACGGCTGCCGGTCCTCCCGTGGATGCGGCGATCACCACGATCGGACTTTTGCCGCCATTCTGCGAGACTGCCGTCGGAATGGACGCATTCGCTGCGCGCGCAGGTGAGTTCGCCGCCGCAGCTTTCGACCTCGTAGCTGTGCGAACCACGCGAACTTTTGAGGCCAGCTTCAACTTTCGCGTGAGTTCGTCTTTTACCGAGCGCATATCCAGATCGACGCCGCCCGACGGCTTCGAAACAAAATCGATTGCGCCGAGTTCGAGGGCGCGAAGCGTGCTCGTGGCGCCCTCGCGCGATTCGGAGCTGACGATTACGATCGGGCGCGGCTGGTTCGACATGATGAGTTCCGTCGCCTGTAAACCGTCGATGTGCGGCATATTAATGTCCATCGTGATCACGTCTGGCTTGAGCGATTCCGCCATTGCCACGGCATCGCGTCCGTCACGGCCTTGCCCCGCGACTTCAAGTTGCGGATCGGCGCTGATAATGTCGCGCAGGACGCGGCACATGAACGCGGAATCGTCCACGATCAGCACGCGAATTTTTTTGTCCTGCGCTGTATTCATCGCCATATCAACCCTGCCGCAGCGGAACGACTGCTCCTTTGCGAATCGCTGGCCTGCCCGATTGCTGGTCAGAGCCGAGTAATTCCTCCACGGCCGAAAGCAACTGATCCTCTTGCACAGGCTTGGTGAGGAAAGCGGAAGCGCCTTCCTTGATCGCTCGATCGCGATGCTTTGCACCCGCACGCGACGTGACCACAAGCACGGGAATCTTCTTGGTCGCAGGCGCCTGACGCAGATGCGCCATGAGTTCGTAGCCGTTCATGCGCGGCATCTCAAGATCGGTGATCAAAAGATGACATCCGCTCTGGGCTACGACTTCAGCGGCCTCAAGGCCGTCGGACGCGAGCTTCACGCGATAGCCGGCTTTCGCGAGCATTCTGCCGACGAACTTGCGCACGCTGATCGAGTCATCGGCAATCACGATCACGCGATCATTGCTGATGGGATCGACCGCTTCCGTGGGAATGCTCCCGGCAGCCACGGCTTCAGCTCCTGGCGCAAATACGCGCGCCGCCGCCGAAGTCACTTGTGCGATATGTTGATCTGCCATTCCGAGAGAAGCGAGCCGGTTCAAGTCAATCAGTAGAATCAGGCTGCCGTCGGACGCGATTGTCGTGCCGGGAAAGAGCTTCACGCGTCGCAGATAATCGCCCAGATTCTTGATGACGATTTCATCCTTGCCGAGCACTTCCTCCACGACCACGCCAATCTGCTTGCCACCCACGCGCGCGATCACCATGTGGAAATACCCGTTGAGCGGTTCGAGCGGCGGTAATGCCAGTTGAAGGTCCAAACGAACGACTTCGGTGACCACGTCGCGCACCCGCGTAAGCAGTTTGCCGCCTACCTCTTCAATTTCGGTGGGCCGCAAGCGCCGAATTTCCTCGATCACCGCCAGTGGAAATGCAAACACAGACGTGCCGCAACGAACGAACAGCGCTTGCGAGATAATCAGCGTCAGCGGCACCTTCACGATGAAGCACGCGCCTTGTCCTGGCTCGGAGCGCACTTCGATTTCGCCGTTGAGCGCGTAGACATTAGAACGCACCACATCGAGGCCGACGCCCCTGCCGGCAAGCTCTGATGTAGACGATGCAGTTGAGAAGCCCGGACGGAAGAGAAATTCTCGCAATTCCCGCTCGGAGAGTTCGGCCGCTGCCACCGGCGAAAGCAGGCCTGACGTGACCACCGCCTGGCGAATCCGTTCGTTGTCGATGCCGCGCCCGTCGTCTTCGACTTCAATGTAAATGTGATTGCCGCGATGGTACGCGCGAATTGCGATTCGGCCCTTTTCAGGCTTGCCTGCAAGCCTGCGAGATGCAGCGTCTTCAATGCCGTGCGCGACGGCATTGCGCGCGAGGTGAATCAGCGGATCGGAGATGTGCTGAATGATATTGTTGTCGAGTTCTGTCTCAGCGCCTTCGAGAACCAATTCGATCGGCTTATCGGTCTCTTTTGCCGCATCACGAACGGTGCGAGAGAGCCGGGTATAGACATTGCCGACGGGAATCATGCGCGCGGCGGTAATTTCATCCTGCAAGTGGTGCGTGAGTTTCGTGAAATCGTCGATATCGCTATCGACGCGCCCCATAAAGCTCTCAAGCTGTGTGAGAACCTCGGTCACATCTGCGGAAATTTCGGTAAGCGAGCGCGAAAGGATATTCACGTCATCGTAGCGGTCCATTTCGAGTTCGCTGAATTCCATCAATTCGTTCGAGGTCACCGGCGAGAGCGGGCCGAAATGGCTACGGAACGTATCGCGCTGCGGGGGCTGGCTGCCCGGAACCAGCGTATTGCTCAATCGGCTGAATTCATGCTTCTCTTGAAAGTCGGAAATTTTTCCGGAGAGGCGGCTTTTCGAAAAGTTCAGAACTTCGACAAGTTTTGAAAGCTCCGTCAGACGTCCGAGCATGCGCGTGCGGTTGATGACAAGTTCGCCGACGGCATTCATCATGCGGTCGAGGCGTTCAAGAGAAATTCGGACGGACTTTGCTTGTGGCAATGCGCCTGATCGGCGCGAGGCTGCAGGCGGGTGCGAAGCTTCCGCTGCTTGGGCTTGACCATCCGCCGCAGCTTCTTCCGCGGGCGCCTCGTCGAATTCTTCAGGAGCAAGCGTCGCGATTCGCGCAAGCAGCGGATCGATAACGGACGCCATTTCCTCATCGCTCGACCATTGCCGATGCAGAAATTTCTTCAGCGCGTCCACGGATTGCAAGCAGATATCGACAAAGTCGCCGCTCGGTGTCAGCACTCCATCGCGCAATCGGCCGATCAAATCCTCGATACGGTGCGCCACCGCGGACATCCGATGCAGCCCGACCTGCGCGGCCGAGCCCTTTACGGTGTGCATCGAACGGAAGAGGCGATTGATATCTTCTTCGTTCGGGTTCCCCTCAAGCGCCAGCACACATTCAGTCACGACCTGAAGGTGTTCCTCCGCTTCGGGAATAAAAAATTCGAGCACCTCGTCGGGGACTTCGCCGTCTTCGGGTAAACCATCCGCGAATGATTCGCCTACAAACATGCTCGAAACCGGCTCGCCGAATCCGGCAGTTGCCTCGACCGACGGAGTAGCCTCCGGTTCGACCGCAACAGGAAAGGCAAAGGAATAGCGCTGCTTGAAAGCAGTGAGATCTTCCACGGTTTCCGCACCGCTCGAACTGATCTGCAGCAGATCGAATTCGAGCACGGAAATCGCGTCAGAGACGAACTCGGTTATCGGCCCATACATTTCGGGAGTGAGCGCCGCATTGACGGCATACTGAAAAATGTGGGCCAGCTTGCCTGCGATTTCCGAAAAATGTGGGAATCCATAGCTCGCGGACGTTCCTGTGAGCGTGTGCGCTGCGATGTAAAGCCTTTGCAGGTCCTCCGCTTTCGGCTGTGGTTCTTGCAGAAGGCCGGAATACTCCCGCAGGTATTGCACGTGGTCAGACGCCTCCTGCAGGAACACCTCGAGGCTTTCGCGATCCGGGCCGTTCACAGGCTGCCCTCCACCATCCCCACCGCTTGTCTGGCTTCCGCCGCGATCGGCTTTCGGTACAGTCTGCACTCCCCGATCGTCACCGCCTCAAATTTCACTGGCGTGTGCGTCAGCGTCTCCGAATGGCCGAGCATGAAATAGCCGCCCGGCTCCAGCGCTTCATAGAAGCCGCGCAAAATCGAGAGTCGGCGCTGTTCGGTGAAATACATCAGCACGTTCATGCAGAAAATACAGTCCATTTTGCCGACGTACATCGGCTCGGCCAGGTTCATCTGCGCGAAAGAAATCATGCGCCGGATGCGAGGTCTCACATGAAAACCATGTTTTGCGCCCGTAAAATAGGTATCGACCTCGCGCATCGATAGTTCCTGCAAGCTGCGCTTCGAGTACGCACCTTTTTCGGCGTGACGTAGCGCGCGGCGGCTGATGTCCGTCGCGAGAATTTCGATTTCCCAAGCCTCCGGAAATTTCAGCGATTCGCAGAGCGTGATCGCGATCGAGTAAGGCTCTTCGCCCGTCGAACAGCCCGCGCTCCAGATTCGCAGCGTGCGCGGGTTCTGCCAGAATTTACGCTCCTGGATTTCCGGCAAAATCGTTTTTCCCAGCGCCTCGTACACGGCCGGATAGCGAAAAAAGGAAGTCTCCTGCGTCAGCATTCGCTCCAGGAATGCGTCATATTCAGATCCCGAAGAGCGAATCCGGTGCAGCAGCTCCGCGCCGCTGCGAAGCGACTCTTCCTCCGCGTATTCGTGCACGCGAGTCATCAGGAAACGCTCGCGCGATTCGTCCAGATGGACGGCCGAGCGCTGCTCGATCAGCGTGCGGATCTCGTTGAGGTCCGCATCGGTGATGTGAGCGAGTGTGGATGGCTGGCGTTTCATGTTCGCACGGCTGCACGGCGGGCGCGATCAGGACACGAAGTCACGCCGCCCGCGCAAGCGTCTTATCGGCGCGCCCCCACAGGAATTGCCGGTTCCTCGCTGGAGACCGAAGGAACAGCTGCCTCGGGTGTGCGCGTTCCCTGCGAACGGAATTGCGCGAGCGCTTCGTTCAACTGTTCGGATAGCTTCACCATGTTGCCCACAGTGGAAGCTGTCTGCCGCGCTCCGGTAGTTGTTTGCCGCGTGATGCCCGAAATAATCTGCATCGCGTTTGCAACGCCTTCCGTTCCGCGCACCTGCTGCTTTGACGCGAGCGAAATTTCCTGCACAAGTTCTGCCGACTGGCGCACGACGCTTGAAATTGCTTCGAGCGCTTTTCCCGCCTGATCCGCGAGGCCTGCGCCGACTTCCACTTCGCGTGTGCCGTCTTCCATCACGACCACCGCCTCGTTCGTTTCCGCCTGAATTGCCTTAATCAGGGCCGCGATGTCCTTCGTCGCGCTGCGTGAGTGTTCTGCCAACTTGCGGACTTCGTCCGCAACCACCGCGAATCCGCGCCCGGCATCTCCTGCGCGCGCCGCTTCGATTGCCGCATTAAGAGCGAGAAGGTTTGTTTGTTCCGTGATGTCGTTAATCACGTTGATGATTTCCGAAATTTCCAGCGAACGATCGCCGAGCGATTTAATCTTCTTCGCGGTCGCCTGCACCGATGCGCGGATGCGCTGCATGCCTTCCAGCGTATCGCGCACGGCTCGGTTGCCCTGTTCGGCGGCGTCGAGCGCCCGGCGCGCCGCCTCCGCGCTGGCTTCGGCGTTGTTGGACACCTGCTTCATCGAAACCGTAAGCTCTTCCACAGCCGATGAAGTATTCGTGATTTCCTGGTCTTGTTGTGTGGCGCCGGCGGTCATATCGTCGGCGGCATCGAGAATCTGGTTCGCGCTCGTACTCACGTCAATAGCCGCTTTGCGAACGCGCTCGAGAACTTTCGTGAAGTTGTCGAGCATAAAGTTCACGGAATCAACTACGTTGCCAAGCGCGTCGTTCGTTACCTTGCCGCGAATGGTCAAATCGCCGCGCGCAACCTGGCTGATCGTGTTCAGCAAGTCTGCGATGCTGCGCTGGAGCGAATCCTGCGCTTGTTGATTTGTAACAGCGTGCGCCACTTTGGCAACGCTGCGGTTGAAGTTTTCCGCGATCGCCGCGAATTCGTCATTGCCGCCGATGTCCGCACGGGCGCGAACGTCGCCCGCCACCACGCGCTCGGAGAATTTCGCCAATTCGTCCACCGGCTTTAAGACGCGCTTGCTAAGCATCCAAACAACGGAGAGTGCGGCCGCAATCGCGAGCACGGCAGCGCCAACGAGTGGGGCGGTGGCATCGGTCGGCAGCGATCCTGTGTCCGCGATGCCCGCGCCCCCCGCGAGTTTGCCGGCGTGGAAAGCCAGGCCGAGAACCGCGAAGAGGGATGCTGCGATCCAAAGGACCAGCAGCCAGACTGACGAACTTAAGCGAGACTTCATGACTTCCTCCCAAGAACTTGCGCGCTACGGTTGCCAATGCGCGTGCGCCGCTATCTGTATTCGCTACCAAGCGCCTTTCGCATAAACCCCAAGATCGCTTTCAATTTCCGCCTGCGAAACTTCAAATCACCGGCACCGGAAACACATCCGTCAAACGGCGAAGATCGACCACCAGCGCCAGGCGATCCTCGTGACGCAGCATTCCGCGACAGTGAGGCACATCATTCGGCGCCTGATCGAGCAGCGTTTCCTCCGAAGCCAAAAACGTGCCGATCACTTCATCGGCCGCGATACCCACGCGAAGGTCCTCGCGTTGCGCATCGTCTTTCAGCGCGGCCACCACCACATGCTTCGGCAAGAGTCCCGGCCGGCGCCCTTCGGTGAATGCAATGTCCATTAACGGCACGATCGTTCCGCGCAAATTGAAAACACCCATCAAGAATGCAGGCGCCAATGGAATCCTGGTGACCATCGGCCAATCGACCACTTCCTCCACCTCAAGGACCGAGAGGCAAAAGCGCTCGCGTCCGGCGCGAAAAACGCAGTACTGGCGCTCAGGCCGCGACTCCTCGACAGGCGATTCGCTCTCGAGAAACTCGCCCGCCTCCAGCCCGTGTAGTGGCTCGGACGAGAGCGCCGCCTTTTGTAAATCGGACATCAAGCGAGCCTTTTCACCGCGCTTAGCAGCTCTTCAGGCGTAAACGGCTTCGCCACAAATCCATTCGCCCCCTGCTGCTCGCCCCAATAACGGTCGCTCGGCGCCGATTTTGATGTCACCAGAATTATCGGAATTTTGGCGTACGATTCCTGGCTCTTCAGATCGCGGCACACTTGGAACCCGTTGCGCTGCGGCATTACCACGTCCAGCAGGATCACGTTCGGCCGCTCGGCCTCAATCGTCTCTTCGGTTTTCGTCGGATCCGAAATCGCGACGGAATGAAATCCGCCTTCTTGCAACATCGATTGCAGCAAGCGGATTTCTGCCTGCGAGTCATCCACGACCAGAACCTTCTTCAACACGGCCACACCTCCGCCTGCTTACCCGCAGAAAAGAGTTGCAACTCCGGAACCAACTCCATCCGGCATTCGCGTTTTGCGACAACGCGCTAAATACCTCATTCCAGGCGCTTTGCATCCACGCGCTGTGTCGCTAGCGACGCAGCGCAGCCGCTTGCGATACGGTCTCAGTCTCATCCTGAGACTCGTTCTCACCGGCGCGCATCTCTGCCGCCAGCGATGAGAAACGCTGGATCACCTGATGAAGTCGCAGCGCCATTGTGTGAATTGTGCGCACCTGCTCCCGGCTGTCCGCAGGCATTTTGCTCGAATCGAGCATCAGTAAGTCCGCATTGCCCAGCACGGATGTGAGCGCGTTGTTGATGCTGGGCCGCATCTCCAGCATGTAGCGCCCGAGGGTTGCGTCTTGATGGCTCTCCATGGCGAGCCGCTCGGCGCGCTGCGACCGCGCTACGGCTTCCACGCGCCGCAACGCCTCGCAACACAGCGCAATAAGTCCGTTAATCCAGCCATCGTGACGCGCAAGAAGCAGCAATTGCGGATGTCGCGCGTGTAGTTCGGCAATATCTTTTTCGTGTTCGGCCAAATGAACCACAGCCACAGTGGGCGAGCCGCAAAGCGCGGAGAGAATCGCGTTCGATTTTCCATTTCGTACCGCACCGGTGATCACGAGGTCATAACCGAGCGCGATGGAAGCATGCCAGACATCGCTTGTGGCTACCGTGATCCCCGGCGCGCGCGATTCCGTCTGCCAGCGCGCGGTCACACTGCGCGCGAAGTCCGGATCGTCGGAAACGATCAGCACGCTCGCTCGATTTAATGCTTCTACCATCGGTGTTGTGCCGGTCACGGCTGGAGCTTTTCCGCTTCTTCGATAAACGAAAGCAGACGTTTCGTGCTGATGCCGAGATTCACGGCGGCTTCCGTATTCTTGCTGCGCTTTGCTTGCTCGACGCGTCCCTGAAAATAGGAGAACTCGCTTCGGGCCAGCTCAAGCGCGGATACGAGCGCCGCCTGATCGCCCGAGCGTTTTCGCTGCTCAGTACCCAAAGAAAGTAACGCACGCGCCACTACGGCCCGGCGTAAATCCTCCGACTCCTGCCCGCCCTCCGCGACGAACGCCGCCACTTCCCATGACGAAAGCAGAACCTTCGTATCTTTCAGCACCACCGTGGACATCGAACGCCCGCGCGAAGGCGGCGCCGCAATCAGTTGTTCCCAAATCATCTCCATGCATTTGTCGGCATCCAGCGCCGGCTCAGCGGGAACTGAAGCTTTTGCAGGAGCGGTAGGAGCAGAAGGCGCAGAAGGTGTAGCTTTTGACGCGCTTTCGATGTCGTGTTCCTCTGGCTTTGGCGGCGCTGGTTCTTCCTCCACGGAGGCCGCGCTCGCCTGCATCATTTCTTCCCATGCTGCATGATCGACTTTACTTGCGCTTTTCTTCTTCGTCTGCGCAGTGGCGGCCGCTGCGTTCTGCCGCGCGAGCACCTCTTCAAGGTCCGCTCGAAGCGCAAGAAGTTGCTCAAAAGCGTGCGTCACAGAACTTTCCGTGTAGTCTTTCTGAAAAGGCTGGCGCCAGTTTTCGCAGAAGTGGCGCAGGTGAACCATTGTTTCGGCCGCTGAAAACCCCGCGCGACGGCAGTCGGCCGTCTTGATACCTTTCATTTCGAGGGCTGTGACAGCATCCTTCACCGCGGCAAGATCGGCGTGTAGCAAGCGAATGAACGTTCGCCGCAGGACAAAATTGAACCGGCAGAAAGCGACGAGAGCTGCCGGATCGTAGAACATCACGCCGGCATTGTCTTTCAGCATGCGCCCCTGCTCGAAAAGACCGTGCTCGAGCAAATCGCGAAGGCTTTTGCATTGCGATAGCTTTTGAAGAATTTCATCGAGGGGCGCGCACCATTCGAGCGGTGTAGGATCCGCTTCGGGCAGCACGGGTGACAAAACTCCTGCGACTTGCTCCAGCGTAATTTCCACGCGATACAACTCTTCGGGTGCGCACAGCGCGAAATACTGCACGAGCAGCAAATCGATCTTGTCGCGGTCCACCGTCGTCTTATCTGGTTTGCGAAGTTGGCGCAAAATAAATGCGCGCAAGCACTGCTCGCTGCCGTTGAGCGTTTCCGGTGGAATCTGGCGGATCTGATACGCGAGCACCTTTCCGTCGATGGTGTTCATCCACTGGATATGGTGCTCGAAGATTGGCCTGGTGGGCCGCGCCGGCGGAGCCTCTCCGGCCGGATAGGGCGATGGCGCAAACTCAAACTTCTCCGCCAACGCAGCATAGAGCGGATAGACCAGCAGAGCTTCCTTCCATTGCGACGCGGGATCGGGTGTCGCGACTGCTGCCTTTGGCGCGGCAGGCTTCGTCTTTGGAGGTGCCAATGTGGTGGTAGTAGGTGTTTTTGGGCTCATGATTTGATGATCCAGTTTCCGACCTCTCTCATAAATCGCGCCGCGATCGCCTTTTGGCCTCCGTGATAGCGAACGGCGATTACAGTGGCGTCCGCGTCCAGCGAACCATCGGCATTCGCCACGCGCACGCGGTCTTCGAATTCAAGCGGCAGCACGGAAGCGAAAAGCACCTCTCGTGCTGTCCCGAATTCGATCGTCGTCTGCTCCTGCAACTGGCGCCGCTGCGAGCCAAGCGCCGTTACGCGAACGGGAATCCTGACGGGCGAAGCGTTTGGGAAAAGCAGTGCCAGCTTCTCAATGCACGTCTCTTCGTCTGCTGCAGTTGCCAGTTTCCGCGGCACAGGCCCCTGTTCCTCTCATCGTCCGAAGACGGGCACTTCCTCGACCGCAAGAACTCGAAATGAACCTATCGATTTCGGCCAAGACTGTTCCGCGGTTTAAGCTGCAATAAGTGGACCAAAAGGGATGACTGCCGGCTTGGTGTAAGGCATGTGGAATGTGTCAACTAGCGTGTGAAGCCGCACGATTGGGGCTCACTCTGTCTCACCCTGAAACACAGAAATCTCAGTGAGCCGCTAAAAACCGCGTGGATTGGTACGAGTCAAAAGGTCGTCTCACTACGCGCTGGGAACCGTTTCCGCAAGCTCCTCGCGCGAGCCGCGGACGGGTATGTTGTAGAGCTTCAGCTTTCTGTATAGTGTTGCGCGGCTGATGCCGAGCATTTTTCCGGCGAGCTTTTTGTCGCCGCCCGCCTGCTCGAAAACGCGCAGAATGGTCATCCGTTCGAGTTCGGCCAGCGCCGTCGTCGAACTAGGAGCGTCTTCAGCGCCGCCGTGGGCGGCAGCGTTTCCGCGAATTGTAGGCGGCAAATCGGCCGCGTCAATCGTACGATGATCTCCTAAAGCCACCGCCCGAGCGATGCAATTCTCGAGCTCTCGCACGTTCCCGGGCCAATCGTAACTCAGGAAGGACTTCATCGCAGCGGAAGTGATCTGAATATTTTCTCCCGGCGCATAGCGGTCGAGAAAACAATGCACCAGTTGCGGAATGTCTGACCGCCTCTCACGCAAGCTCGGCAAGTGAATCGTCACCACATTCAGCCGAAAATAAAGATCCTTCCGGAAAGTTCCTGCGCGATATGAGGCTTCCAGGTCGCGATTCGTCGCAGCGATCACGCGAACGGAAACAGACACTTTCGAGTTGCTGCCGACGGGCCTCAATTCCTTCTCTTGAAGGACACGCAGTAGCTTCGCCTGCATCTCCAGCGGGAGCTCGCCGATTTCGTCCAGAAAAATCGAGCCGCCGTTCGCAGACTGAAAAAGCCCCGGTTTGGCTCTCAATGCGCCGGTAAACGCGCCTTTTTCATGCCCAAAGAGCTCGCTTTCCATCAGCGTGGGAACGAGCGCGCCGCAATCCACTGCGATAAACGGCATCTCCGCAAGCGGCCCGCGAAAATGAATCGCCCGCGCGACGAGTTCCTTGCCGGTGCCGCTTTCCCCTGTGATCAGCACAGGAGTTCGTCCATCCTTCAGTCGCGAAACCATTCGCATCACATCTTGAATCTTCGTCGATGAGCCGATGATCCCGTCGAGACTCGTTTCGGTTTCCACGCGTTCGCGCAAAAACTGATTTTCTGTCACGAGTCGAACTTTTTCCGCCATCCGCTGCAGGAGCTGCCGCAGTTTCTCCACTCGAAAAGGCTTCTCGATGTAGTCGTAGGCGCCGTGCCGCATCGCATCGACGGCGGACTCAATCGAGCCGTGCCCCGTCATGATCGCAACCTCGGACCGCGGCAATAATTCCTTGGCTTTTCGCAGCAGATCGGTGCCACAAAGATTCGGCAGCTTAAGATCCGTCAATATAATGTCCGCAGGTGCCGTTTCGATCTGTTCGAGCGCAGCCTCCGCTGATTCCGCCTCCGAGCAAACGTATCCCATTCCCTGGCCCACTGTAGTGCAGAGGCGGCGAATACTTTGCTCATCATCCACAATGAGCAGTTGAAGTTTTCTGTCGTCGGTCATTCCAGAGGTCTTCCCTGTGCCCAGGCGTACACCATCTCAATGGCACGCGGCGAAAATCCGATTTGGCGGCAGGATGCCCGGAAATAATTAATGACGCGCTCGAACGCCATCCCGAGGCGCGGGGAAAAGCTCCGCAAGTGTGTCAGTGCACGCATGGAGGTTGGGGGCAGCGCGCGCTTCGCCTAACCTTTCGACGGTACTTCGAATTCTCAAATTGAGTCAACGCACCAGCGTTGCGCAGGTGCCGAATCTGACAATCGCGCGAATGTCGCAGCCTGAGACGCGCCCCGCGATTGCAACCGTCGTTGAGACGCGAAAATACACGGCAAACGCCATCCGTAGTACTACGTATGCCTCTCTAAGCCACGCCAGATCAGCTACATACACCCGGCGTCAGCGTTGGTGTCTGGTTGTCAATAGACGAGCTGCCGGTGGCATCCGCTTTGCAACTTCCATGTTCGGATATCTATGCGGGGAGGCCCCTTTTCAATGAACCGAAAGCTGAAGTTGACGGGTTGGACGATTGCTCTTCTCTTGGGTGGGACATGCGCGGCGCCTTACGTGGCTCGGGCGCAGAACGTATCTGCGGATACGAACGGTCGCAAGGTGCGTTCAAAGGTAGTACCGGCTTATCCGGATATCGCACGATCAGCGCACATTACCGGCAAGGTGAAGATCGAAGCCACAATCGCCCCGGACGGGCACGTCGAATCGACAAAAGTTGTTGGCGGCAGCCCGGTCCTGGTGAACGCCGCGATTGACGCGTTGCAAAGGTGGCGTTTCGAAGCCGCGCCCTCAGAAACGAGCGAAATCATCGAATTTGAATTTAACGGCGACAACTGATGCAGCGGTTTCCACGCTCCGCGACGAATTTCATAATCGTTGAGCGGGACCGCAAACTCGCCACACTTTTTCTCAGACGGGCAAAGGGCAGAGGAGTTTCATCATGACGATCGGTAGGAGGCTGTATCAGGGGTTCGGCGCCATATTGGGGATTATGGCGATTCTGCTCCTCTTCAACATCTTCACGGTTCTTCGGCAATACAGCACGCGCTCGGCCGCGAACTCCGCTACCGCCGAGGTGAAAGCCATTGACGAAGTTCGCTATCAGGTGATGCAGAACCGGCTATCCCTGGGAAGTTACCTATTGAGTGGCGATGCTCGCGACGAAGACAAGACCAACAAAGGCATCACCGATGTGCAGCAGTTGCTGAAGGATGCGGAAACGAAAGCCAAGGACGCGGGCGGCAGCCTGCAGAGCACGCTCAGCCAGGTCGAAGACAACGAGAACGGTTGGGCCGATAATTTCGCCAAACCGATGATTGCCAAGCGCCACCAAGTCGACTCAGGCAACACCACTGTTTCCGATCTCCAGGTCTATTACCTTCAGCACGATCCCTATTCGTGGACCAACAAATCGGCCAGCTTGCTTGATACAGCCACGCAGGCGGTTGAGAAAGACCAGGCGGACACGAGCGATTCCTCCACGTCAGCAACCACATGGAATGCTGTCGTAACGATCTCGGGAACGATACTTGCCGCATTGATCGGAGCCTTCATCGCCTTCCGCACGGCAAAGTCGATCACGGAGCCGCTGAAGCACTTGATCGAAGTTGCGCATCGCATCGGCGAAAGCGGCGATCTCGATCAGTCCATTGATATTCGGCGCGACGACGAAGTCGGCATACTTGCCGCCAACTTCAACAAGATGATCGTCCACCTGCGCGAAATGGCATCCGTTTCTTCCGCCATTGCCGGGGGGCAACTCGCCGTGGCCGTAAAACCGCGTTCTCATCGCGACACAATGGCGCGCGCTTTCGCTCAAATGACGCAAGGCCTCCGCGATCTCGTTCGTCAGGTTCGCGATAGTGCATCCCAAGTCGCCAGCGGCGCAAGCCAAATGGCCGGCGCGTCAGACGAATCCGCAAAGGTGAGTGTGCAGGCCGCCTCCGCCATTGATGAAGTCACATCCACGATGCACGAGATGAGCGTCAATGTGCAGAACGTGGTCAAAAACACGCAAATTCAGGCGTCCAGCGTTTCCGAAACGTCCGCCTCAATCGATCAGATGGTCGCGTCGATTCAGCGCGTCGCGGACACGGCCAAAATGCTCGTCGAAATTTCGCATCGTTCGCGCGAAGAGGCACAAACCGGCCGCGTCACAATGGACAAAGCCACACAAGGCCTCAACCGCACGAGCAAGGCGATCCAGTCCTCGGCGAATATCATTGACGTACTCGGCCGCCGCGCCAATGACATTGGCAAGATCATTGAGGTGATCGACGACCTCGCCGAGCAGACCAACCTTCTCGCGCTCAACGCCGCCATCGAAGCGGCACGCGCAGGCGAGCACGGCCTCGGTTTCGCCGTTGTCGCCGAAGAAGTTCGCAAGCTCGCTGAAAAGTCCACGCAATCCACTAAAGAAATCTCCGAGCTGATTCAGGGTATTCAAACCGAGGCTCGCGAAGCCGTGCAGAACATGGAAAAAAGCACGTCCATGGTTGAAGAAGGACTGCTGCTCAATAAAGAACTCGGCGTGGCCCTTGAAAAAATCTCGGACGTCGTTTCCGAAGTTTACAAATTCTCGCAGGAAATTGGCGCCGCTACGATGGAGCAATCCACCGGCTCGTCTCAAATAGCGAAAGCGACCAGCCGCCTCACCGAAATCACGCAGGAGATCAATTCTTCCGTCGAAGAGCAGGCATCCGGTGCGCAAGCGGTCGTTCGCGCCATGGAGCGGATGCGCGAACTCGTGCAGCAATCCACATCCAGCTCAACGGAACTCGCTGCTGCCGCAGATCAAATGTCCAAGCTTTCTCACGCGCTGCTTACTTCGATGGATCGCTTCGCGATCGACGCGGCGCGGCCCGAACCTCGCCGTTCGGCCGCTCGGCCAGCCGGTTTCGCTGAAGAGGAACGTGAGCCGGAGTACGCGGAGAGCACAGTCTCCTAAGGGCCCGGGAACCATGGACAAAGACCTCCAGCTTGTCGGTTTTCGCATCGGACGCGAGACTTTTGGCCTGCCGATCTCCATCGTGCGCGAAATCATTCGCGTCCCGGAAATTACGGCCGTTCCTGACGCGCCCGATTACGTGGAGGGCGTCATCAATCTTCGCGGCCGGATTATTCCAGTCGTCGATCTGAGAAAGCGTTTCGGCGAAAAGCTTCTCGAAGCCGATAAGAAAAATCGCGTCGTCGTCGTTGAGTTAGAACGCCGTGCTATTGGCTTGATCGTGAATTCAGCTTCCGAAGTCTTGCGCATTCCGCCCTCCGAAATTGAGCATCCGAGCGACGTATTTCCCGAGGGCGAACTCAACTTCATCACCGGCGTGGGCAAGTTGAACGGGCGCCTTGTGATCCTGCTCGATCTGAACCGGATGCTGCAACGCGGCGAGTTAAGCCGTTTGGAAGAAGCCGCGGAGACCGCCGCCACCGTTTCGCGCGGCGAACTCGCGCCTAAGTAGCGGTCGCATTCGCAGAAGCTTCGAGGAAAAATGTCCACACTTACCACGCAGATTTCGCTTACCGATGCTGAACTGAAGCTGCTGCAAACGCTCGTCTATCAGGAATGCGGCATGTACTTCGATGAGCGCCGCACGCATTTTCTGCGCGATCGCCTTCAACGTCGTCTTAAGGCTTGCAACGTCGATTCCTTTTACAACTACTATCGCCTGCTCACCAGCCGCGAAGGCAAACAGGAGCTGTCGGCTCTTCTCGAAAACCTCACGGTCAATGAAACGAGCTTCTTTCGTATCAAGCCGCAGCTCGAGCTGTTCCAAAAAACGGTTCTCGAAGAACTTCTGCGCCGCAAGCAGGAGCGCCGCGATTGGTCGCTGCGTATCTGGAGCGCCGGCTGCTCGACGGGCCAGGAACCCTATACCCTGGCCATTCTCGTTTGTGATGCCCTTGCCTACTACTACTTGCGCAATCCGCTGCCGTTCGAAATGCCCACGCCCAAGCCGCTGATTCCGCCGCCGTGGAAAGTGGAAATCCTCGCTTCGGACATTAATTATTCCGCCTTGCTCGCAGCGCAGCAGGGCGTCTACACCGAAACGCAGATGGAGGCGGTCGATTACACATGCCGCCTTCGTTATTTCGATAAGGTCGCCGACAAATACGCCGTAAAGGCCTCGCTGAAGAGCCTCGTTCAATTTGACTTTCACAATCTCAAGGCCGAATTCCTCCCGCAGCGCAATGACGTGATCTTTTGCCGCAACGTGATGATCTATTTCGATGAGGCCGAGCAGAAGCGCCTGATCGAAAAGTTTCATCATTGCCTGAATGCAGACGGCTATCTTTTCGTCGGCCATGCGGAAAGCCTGTTTGGCCTCAGCAGCAAATTTCACATGATTCATCAGAACAACGCGACCGTTTACCAGCGGATTGAGGGGGCGCGGTGAGTTTTTTCTCCGACGAACACGCCGCCGAACTCCGCGAGCTCTTCTTCGAGAGCGCCGAGGAGCTTCTCCAGGGCATGAATGAAGCTGGTCTCGCCTTGGAAGAGCGCCCGTCGGACGCCGAGGAACTGCGTCGCGTTCGTCGTGCTGTGCATACGCTGAAAGGCGACTCTGCCGCGTGCGGCTTCCGCGAGTTGAGCGAACTTGCGCACGGCCTCGAAGAGGTCCTTACGCCCGAAGTAGCCCGCGAACGAGGAGCGACAATTGCCGAAGTAGTCTTGATGGCTGCCGATACATTCCACGAAATGCTCACGGCCTATCGCAATCACTTGCAGCCGCCTTCAGGCAAGGCCCTCCGTGAACACATCGGCCAACTTCTCTTCAAACCGGAGTCCTCGGTCGAGGCTGCCGCTCCGGAGCACGAGGCCACGTTTGCATGGACGGAATACGAACGTCTCCTTATTGCGGATGCGATCGGCCGCGAGGCGACAGTATTTAATTTGGCCCTGCATCTGGATTCGCAGGCCGCTGTGGCTGCATCGGTCGAGTTGGTACGGAAGGCGCTCGCCGGAGCGGGCAAGATTCTCGCCTTCCGGCCGGATGCCCAGCCGTTGCCGAAAAACCTCTCGTTGATCGAAGCCGCGCTCGAAACATCCCAGACTGCCGATTGGATCAAGTCGCATTGCCGCGTTCCCGCGATTGTTGCATCAATTGATTTGTATTCGGCTGCTGCAGACGATTCCGTTCCGCCCCGCGATGCTCTCGATGTTCTCTTGGAATCCGAGGCTACCGCAGTTGCCGCTGGCGTGGAAACCGGTGTCCCAAGCGAGGCTTCATCGCATCAATCGTCCGCCAACTCATTGCGTGCGGTCGAGAACACGTTGAGAGTGGAAGCAGGCCGCATCGATGCGGTCCTTAACCTCGTAGGCGAGTTGATCATCGGCAAATCGATGCTCCAGCGCGCGATCACTGAATTCAACCGGGCCCACGAGAAGGACCCGCTGCACTCGAAATTCTCAGACGCGCTTTCCTTTCAGTCCCGCGTCCTCGGCGAACTTCAGAAATCCGTGATGAAAATCCGGATGGTTCCGGTCGACCAGCTATTTCGCCGCTTCCCGCGCGTTGTGCGTGACGTTGCAAGGACGCGCAATAAAGACATCACCCTCGAAATCGCGGGGCAGAACACAGACCTCGACAAGGGAATTCTGGACTCGCTCGCCGATCCCATTTCGCACCTCGTTCGCAACGCAGCCGATCACGGCATCGAAACGCCTGCGGAACGCAAGACTGCCGGCAAACCGCCGCAGGGCGTGATCCGCCTCGACGCCTATCATGACGGCGATCAGGTCGTAATCGAAATTTCCGATGATGGCCGCGGATTGGATCGCCACAAGATTCTGCGCCGCGCGATTGAACGTTCGCTGATAACGCAGGAAGAATCGGAGCGCCTCAACGAAGCCGAAATTCTCCAACTGATTTTTATGCCCGGTCTCAGCACAGCAGATGCGGTCACGGAAATCTCAGGGCGCGGCGTTGGCATGGACGTTGTGAAGTCGACCGTCGAAAGCCTCAAAGGCAATATTCAGATCCGTTCCGAGGCAGGCAAGGGAACCACGTTCCGCCTTCTTGTTCCGCTCACGCTCGCCAGTATCCAAGCGCTTCTTTTCCGAATCCATAATCGTCTATATGCGGTGCCGTTAGCCTCCGTCGTCGAAATCACCCGCATTGCCGAAGACGAAATTCATCGCGTGGATGGCCACGAAGTCTTCCGCCTGCGCGAGCAAGTTCTCACCTTAGCTCGCCTCGATGAGCTCAATGGCCAGCCGAATAGTCAACGCGCTCGCCGCGCCTTTGTCGTCGTGATCGACGCCGGTACCAGAAGATTTGGTCTCGCTGTCGATAGCCTCGTCGGAGAAGAGGAACTCGTCATTAAGGCGCTCGAGGACGAACTACTCACCTCGCCGCTGGTGAGCGGAGCTTCAATTCTAGGAGATGGTACGGTCGTTCTCATTCTCAATGTCCCTGTCGTCGTATCGCGTCTGGCGCGCATTCCTGCTGTGGGAGCGATCGCATGAAGCCCAATATCCGCGTTCTCGTCGTGGACGATTCGGCGCTGATGCGTAAATTGATTCCCGAGGCCTTGCTTCAGGACACTTCCATCGAAGTAGTGGGCACGGCGATGGATGGCGCGATGGGCCTGAAGAAGCTCGAGGAGCTAAAGCCGGATGTCGTCACGCTTGACTTGGACATGCCCCGGATGGACGGAATGGAAATGCTGCGCCAGATCACGCGCAAGCACCACGTTCCGGTAATCGTCGTTAGCGCCCACACCGAAGAAGGAGCATCTCTCACGCTCAAAGCGCTCGGCCTCGGCGCATTTGACTTCGTCACCAAGCCGCAGGACGCGGCACGAGGTCACATTCGCCAGATCGGCTCTGAGCTCTCTGCAAAAATCAAGGCAGCCGCGGCGGCGGGCGCGCCCAAAATGATTTTTACCGTGCCCACAATCAAGCAAAAGCAGCCGCCCAAATTTTCAATTCAGCCCCGCTGGCCGTCTCGAATTGTAGCGATCGGCGTTTCCACGGGCGGTCCTCAAGCGCTTCAATATCTCTTTTCCCAAATCCCTGCTGATTTTCCAGGATGCATCGTTGTCGTTCAACACATGCCCGAGGGCTTCACCCAGATGTTCGCGCAGCGCCTCGATGAATCGTGCGCTCTCGAAGTGAAAGAGGCCCAGTCGGGCGATCTTCTGATGGCTGGCCGCGCGTTGATTTGTCCCGGCGACCGCCATATTAAAGTCCGTCGCATGGATCACGGCGACATCGCAATTCTCGTCGACCAAGCGCGCGTAAATGGCCATCGCCCTTCCGTTGACGTGTTGTTCCAATCCGTCGCGCAGGAGTTTGGTCGCAAGGCGCTGGGCGTCCTGATGACGGGCATGGGAGAAGACGGCGCGGCAGGACTAGGCGCAATCCGCGACGGCGGCGGTTTCACCATCGCGCAAAATCCCGAAACCTGCGTTGTAGACAGTATGCCGCGAGCGGCCATTCAACAAGGTTTTGCGCACCGCGTGGTTTCTCTTTCCGCGATGGCGGAAGCGATCATCTCCAAGTGCCAGTCTGACGTTTCATCTGAGCCGCCGCCCGCTGCTGCCCAGGATTCGAATGTGGAAGAAAGTGTTTCGCGAAGGAGGCCATCATGAAACAGTTCGAGCCCTTGACTCGAAAATCCGACGCTCAGCCTGTCCGTTATCTGGTCGTCGATGACTCAGTGTTCGCTCGCAAGAGCCTTGCAAGATTGATCGAGTCTTTCGGCGGCGTGTTGGTCGGCGAAGCCGGAGACGGCGTATCCGCCATCGCGGAATATGCGCGCACCAAGCCCGATCTCGTCCTGATGGACATCACCATGCCCCAAATGGAAGGCATCGAAGCCGTCGAACGCATCGTCCAGGAACATCCCGAGGCTCGCATCGTTATGGTCTCTTCGGTCGGCTATCAGGACAATATTCTCGCCGCTTTGCAGAAGGGCGCGCGGCATTTCGTTCAGAAGCCGGTCAAGCCGGACGCTCTTTACGAGATCATCCGCTATGTCTTGAATGACGACGGTGTAACCGCGCCTGCCGCCGCAGGAGAAAACTCCCGATGAGAATGGATCTGATTCAGCCGTTTATTGGCTCGCTTGACGCCGTTCTTGCCGAAATGATGAAGGCGCCCGCGAATATTGCGGACATGACGATGGAAGAGGAGGGGTATTGCCGCAAGGGAACCGCTGCCGTTGTCGCGTTCAACGGCCAGATCGAAGGCCGCATCATTCTCGATATGGATCCCGCCGCTGCGGCATATGTAGCAGGTCTGCTCGCGGGCACGGAAGTCGATCCCGCCGAGCCGATGGTTTCAGAAGCCGTCTGCGAACTTGCCAACATGGTGATCGGCAACGCCGTCACGCAGCTAAACGATCGCGGCTTCCAATTCAAAGTCCTGCCGCCTTCGATTCTCAACGAAGAGCAGTGCGCGAAAGCTGGCCAGGATTCCGAAGCGACCATCCTCTGCTTTGAGACTCAACATGGCGTGGTTTATCTCAATATAGCGATGCACTATCTCGCCCGCCGCAGCCATGACCACGCACCGATCGCGGTTGCCTGAACCACAAAGTCCAGCGCACTTCGAGCCCAGCTTACTTATTTCCGGCGATATTCCGTTCCGTGCCGGAACAATCCCGCCTTGGCAATTTCTTCCGAATACACGATTCTTGCCGGCAGGAAAATATTCCCCGAATCCGGCGAATAGGGAACAGCTACTTCAACCTCCGCGTTACGTTCATATCGTCGTTTGCAGCGAAAGCATACGCCCACCGGCGAGATATCCTCGCAGACAGCCAGTTCGTCGTCGGCGCCGCTCTGCCTCACGCACGCAGTCAACCGCGTCTTGAGCCGAACGCGCTGTCGTTGCCTCTTCTCTTGCCCGTCGGCAGGTTCACCTTGCGCATCCGCATCGCGCCGGCTCTTGGAGCGCCCTATCTTCTTCGGGTCTTCATGCGGTGCCTGCACCCAAATGCTTGGCACGCCGCAAGTTTTGCAGTGCCGCGCAATCCCGCGGTTTGATTCAAATGCCCGCAGTTCCATCTCATTCAGGTAGACAACCTCGCGCCGCCGGCAGTTGCTGCACTCCAGCAGCATCCGTGCCACGGCTTCGCTCGATTCGGCGATCGGCGGGAACTCCACTCCCCAGAGATCCACGCCTTCGTCCGCTATTTCGATTCCATAAACAAACTCGTCCTTCTGTTTGCCGAATTGCCCCACGATGCGCCCGTGCGCCTGCCGTTGAGTTTCATTAGGCGCGCGCCGCTGGATGAGGATCTGTTGGTCTGGTGCAACGTCTCGCGCGAGAAGTATCACGGCGCCGTGCTGATTGATCAGCATCGTGCTTGCCGTTTCGGAGAATTGCTTGCCCTCGATATCTGTTCCTGAAACTGTCAACAGCAGCCTGATCGAGACGCGGTCGCTGCGTCGCGGCGCTTCGGTTCCCATGGGTTCACCTTTCAACCGGGAGCAGACCCGCCAAGATAACACACAGTGCCGATTCTTGTGGCCCCTGCGCGAAACCAATTGCCCGTCGTTTGCGTCTGGCAAGTAGGCTATGATGTCTCCAAACAACTGTGCTTCCAAATAGCGAGGGAGAGGAAAAGGATAGGAATGAGTTCTAATCGGATCCAGCCCGCATCGAAGCTTTTTTCTCTGGTTTTTGCCCTGACATTATTCGCTGCCTCTGCCATCGTCACGCGGGCACAGAGCCGCGCAATCGCAGGATCGGTTCACGATTCCAGTGGGGCCGCCATCGCTGGCGCGCAAGTCGAGCTCCAAACCGGCTCATCTACTTCCACCGTTACCACCGATTCGACCGGCGACTTCTCGTTTCCCGCGGTTACTGCCACGGAAGGCAAACTCACCATCACCGCGGAAGGCATGCAACCTCTTACGCAATCCTGGAGTTCCTCGTCGCATCAGCCGCTCGATCTCGTAATGGCGCCGGGAACGCTCCTCCAGCAGGTCGTCGTCACCGCCGCACGCACGCAAACACGCCTTGGCGACACGTCGACTGGCATGATTCAGCTTTCGCATGAGGAGCTTGAGGCGACACCGAACTTTACGCTGGACGATTCTTTGCGCCAGGTACCAGGTTTCAGCCTTTTCCGCCGTTCGAGCAGCCGCACCGCAAACCCGACCACCGAAGGCGTGTCTCTGCGCGGTACGGGAGCCAGCGGTGCCAGCCGTGTTCTTGTTTTGAATGACGGTATCCCGCTCAACGATCCTTTCGGCGGCTGGATCTTCTGGGACCGTGTTCCATCCGAAGCGATTGCCAGCGTCGAAGTCGATCAGGAAGGTGCCTCCAGTTTGTACGGCAGCAATGCCCTTGGCGGCGTCGTTCAGGTGCTTTCGCGCCAGCCCCAGCCCGCTGGCGCTTCCGTCGAGCTCGCATATGGCAACCAAAACTCGCCCGATCTTTCCGCCTGGGCCGGCGGCTCATACAAGGGTTGGTACGCAACGGGTGACACGCAGATGTTCCATACCGACGGCTACTACCTCGTCCCGCAAGCTTTCCGCGGCGCCGTCGATACGAAAGCAAATTCCGAATATGCCAATGCGGACCTAACGATTGGCCGCAAACTCGGCCAGAATAGCCGCGTGTTTGCCAGCGGTTCGTATCTCAATGAGTCCCGTAACAACGGCACACAGCTACAGGTGAATAGCACGTCCCTTGGGCAGGGTGCCCTAGGCGCAGACCTTGATCTCGGTCGCGCCGGCACGCTCACGTTGCGCTTCTACGGTGTCTTTGAACACTATTTCCAAACATTTTCTTCGGTCGCGGGAGACCAAAATAGCGAAACTCTATCTGACGCCCAAACCGTGCCTTCGCAGGGGATTGGCGGCTCCATCGTTTGGTCTCGCCCGATTGGCCAACGCCAAACGCTGGTTGCAGGCTATGACGACCACGAAGAAATCGGTCATAGCAACGAAATCATCGGCCCCGCTGCGGCTCCATTCGCGATTCAAAAGGCCGGCGGCCATCAGCGCACATTCGGGTTTTTCGGCGAGGATTTGATTCAGTTGGCGCCGTCATGGACGCTCGGCCTAAGCGCTCGCTTTGACGATTGGCGCAATTTCGCTGCATTCAACAGGCGGACCACGCTCTCTACCGGTGCGGTTGCCACCACTCTGCCGGCGGACACCTCCTACAACGTGTTCAACCCGCGCGCTACTTTAGTCCATCAGATGAATGATCATATTGCCTGGTCGGGCTCGGTGTATCGTGCTTTTCGTGCCCCCACGCTGAATGAGTTGTACCGCCAGTTTCGTGTTGGCGCCACCACCACGCTCGCCAACCCGAACTTGCGCGCTGAGCGCCTTACCGGCGGCGAGACGGGCGTCGCCGTCACCGGTTTCGACCGCCGCCTCGTCGTTCGCGGCACCTTTTTCTATAATCAAATGATTAATTCCGTCGCCAATGTGCCTTGCCCGAATCCGCCTTTCCCCGGATCGCCCTGCCCGGCAAATCCGCCCGCCAATACGCAGATTCGTGCGAATTTGGGGCGCGTTAGTGCGCCCGGCTTTGAAATCGACGCAACCGCTCGTCTCAACAGCCACTTCGATTTCTCCACTGGCTATCAATACGTGAACGCAAAAGTCTCCAGCGCGCCTCTCGAGCCGGCGCTTCTTGGCACGGACGTTCAGGAAGTACCTCACAATGCCGTCACGTTCCAGGTTCACTACTCAAATCCGCATTGGGTTGAACTCTCTTTTGACGGCCGCTTCCTCGGCCAGCAACTCGACACTACGGGCGCCACGCTCGGCAGCGTCTTTATCGCGGACGCAATGGCCTCCCACGCCGTCGGCGACGGCTTCTCTGTCTTCGCCGCCGTGGAAAACCTCTTTAACGCTCAATACTACACAGCCGCCACCACGTTTTCGGGCTCTGCCGTGGCCTCGCCTCCGCAGCTTGGGCTTCCGATTACCGCGCGCTTCGGATTCCGCTTCAATTTCCCAAAGCGCTAGGGAAGCGAACATCGGGAGCTTGCGGCAGGACAGACAAGCTTCTTTCTGCTTGATCGTCCTCATTGGACGATTGGACACGCAACCGATCCATATCCGCGCCGTGTCGCGCTAGTTCTAGTACTATGTCGTTACCCTCTCGGGCCAGGAGGCTCCGGTGAAACGACTCCGTTTTCTCGTCTCGCTCGTTACCGAGGACAATGACTATCAACGCGAACAGGCAGCGGCAGCTCAAGAGACAGCGCATCGCTTGGGCGCGGATGTCAGCATCCTGTATGCGGAGGGTGACCCGATCACCCAAAGCCAGCAGCTCCTCAGCGTCATCCAGGGCCCTCGCGAAGCTCGCCCGGACGGTATCGCTTTAGACCCGGCTAGCGGCACCTCTCTGCCTCACGTTGCCCGCGCCGCCGTTTCCGCAGGCATAGCGTGGGCTGTGATGAACCGCGAAGCCGCCTATCTCCAGGAACTGCGTGCTCGCGCATCCGTGCCCGTTTTTTCCGTCACCTCAGATCATCTGGAATCCGGGCGAATTCAGGCGCAGCAAGTCGCGGCGCTTTTGCCCAGAGGCGGTAATGTCCTCTATTTGCAAGGCCCTTCGGACTATCCAGCGGCAAGCCTGCGCACACAGGGAATGCAGCAGCGGAAGCCGTCCAACGTCAATCTGATTCTTCTTCGCGGAAAGTGGACTGAGGAAAGCGGCTACAAAAGCGTTGCGTCATGGGCGCGCCTTTCCACGTCGCAAAAACTCTCGGTGGACATGTTCTGCGCGCAAAACGACTCAATGGCCATGGGCGCGCGGAAGGCGATTCAGGAAGTTGCCGATCCCGCGCTGCGCGAAAAATGGCTCGCTCTACCCTTTACCGGCGTCGACGGACTTCCCAAGACTGGTCAGGCGTTCGTTCGAAGCGGTTTGCTCGCGGCGACGATTGTCGTTGCTCCCAATACGCATCTCGCCATCGAACTCCTCACCGAAGCTCTCCGGAAAGGAACAAATCCGCCGGCTCTTTCTCTCACAACTCCGGCCTCGTATCCCAAAGTCGAGGAACTCGCCTCCGCAAAATCCGCACCCAATTTGGCGAAGGAACACGTGCTCGCTCACTGATCCCAATTTCTTCAGCTTGCTTGCCCGTCATCTTTGTGCAAAAACCGCCTTTCCAGTTGCGGCCCGCTGCAGAATCGCGTACAGCTTTAGGGAACACGTAGCGGCCGACCTGCTGTTCGGTCGGGCGCTTTTGACGAAGCGACTCGATCGAACGATGCCCTATCGCCCCAGAGAACTGGTGATCCGCGCGCGCGAAGCGGCGATTTTGCTGCTGCGCACCATCGACCGCAACGAAACCGTGCAGCGCTTCCTCGATATGTACGCGGCGCAATACCGCCGTCCCGGTCGCGCCGATCAACCTTGGCACTATCGCGAGCAATTGGAGACGATCCGCCGCGAGGCGATTCTCGCGATGGTGTTGCGCATTGAGGGTGCGTTGCCCAAGCGGCTGAATGTCCACGTCACCGTGCGCGGTGCGCGCCCGTCGAAGAAGTCCGCGAAAGGGAAGAAGGGTAAGAAGGCGGCCAAAGCAAAAAGGCCGAGCCGTGCAGGCCTCGACCTCGCCATCCCGCTGCTCGATCTATTCCGCGAAGAGTTTTTCGTAGCGCTCGGCCAGGCGATGGAATGGGATGACGATGACGCTCACGAATTTTGGCGCGATCTCGAGCTGTACGAAACGCTTTCCGCCGTCGCCGCTCAAAAACCCGTCTCACGCAAGCCCGTCATCCGCGGACTAGCTCCCGCTGCCTCCGGTCCTTTCGTGGATCGGGTTGGCTTCCTCCTCGATCCTTCCCTAATGGATCAGGCCCGACGCGAAGCCGCAAAATTCCTCGCAGAAATCAACGGCATCGCCGACCAAGTCCTGCGCAAATCCTTCGCCGCACGAGCCGATTAGGCCGTTAGACTAGTTCGACCCTAACTTGTCCGCCGAATTTCGCGAGCGCGCCGTCGCGGGTAACGAGTCGAGCATTCAATGCCTCGGCCAGCGCCAGATAGGCGGCATCGTAAGCAGTTAAGTTGTGCCGCATCTGCCATATTCGGTCGAGGAGCACAGAATGCGGATGCCGAGTGAGCGGAAATTCAGAGAGATCCGCAATCACCTCGGCGGCGCGATCCGCCGAGATGACAGCGAATTTCACGTATCGACGCAAGGCTTGCGCGATTTCCAAGTCGATCAAGTGAGGAGCATGGAGTGGTTCGCCGAAAGAATAGATTAAGCGGCTTATGCTTTCAGCTGCGGGCGTCTGCAGTAGAACCTCAAGAAGCGCGGAAGCATCAATGACGATCAGCGGCTGTCTCTCTCAGCCCGTATTACCGCCGCAGGTGAGGGATGCGGTTCAACTGGTTGTCGGCTGGAAAGCCTTTTCCGCATTTCTTCAAGGGTGGGCCGTTCGGCCACATTTCGCAACTCGCGAAGCAAGTATTCGGAAAGCGACATGCCTGCAAGGGCGGCACGCGCCTTTAGCACGCGATGCACCTCATCGGGAACATTGCGGATCTGAATCATTGTGGACATGTTATAAGCATACTTGCATGCGTACCACATGTCAAATCTACAACACAGCTGCCGATTATGAGAACACCGCCCGCCGCATTCCGCGCAAATAAATCGCCAGCCCAACCAATCCCACCATCGCACGCCAAATCCGCCAGCAAAGCAGCGCCTCCGCCCCGCCTTGCAGACCCGCAATTCCGAAGAGCGCGCTGAAAGCCGCTTCGCCAACGCCCAACCCACCCGGCGTGAGCGGCAAGCTGTTCGCAACGTCTCCCATCGGAACCACCAGGCACAATTTCAGCGACACGCTGCCAGGGTCAATCAGAAAAATCGCCAGCGCAGTCGCGGCAATCAACGTCAGGTTCGAAGCGAGCGACGCCGCCAGCGCCGCAAATAAAATGCCCCATCGGTCGCGATATGCGGCAATGCTTGCCACCACCCGCTCCGGCAACTGACGCACAGGAAGCACGCGCGAAATCCACTTCGCCGCGCGAATCATCGAAGCCTGCTTCAAAAGACACAGCAGGAAAACGCCCAACATCGCCAACGCCAGCAGAGCGGTCACAGCCAACAAAATTCGCAACGCCGGCACGCTCCGAATCAACGGCACAAACAGCGGCGCAAAAAGGAGTGGCAGCAGCAAAATCGAAAACAGTCCCACAGCGCGGTCAAAAGCGACGGTCGTCACAATCTCGGCTCGTCGGCCTGTATTTTCCTTCGCGGCATAAAACAGCTTCGCAAGATCGCCTCCGGCAGCGCCCGGCAAAAAGGTCGCAAAGAATGAGCTGACCAGCGTCAGATCGAGTGACCGCGAGAGCGGCAGGCGTAGGCCTTGTGGCCGAAAAAGCCAGCAGAGCCGCACCGACATAAAAAATATGTCGAGGAAAACGAGCGCAAGCGCCGCAAGCGTAATCGGCCATGCCGTGAAGAGTTTTGCCAGCTCGCCGAAGTGAATGAGCTGCGACTTCGCAAGGTAAACAAGCAGCGCAATCCCCACCACCAGGCGAACGATCGCCCATGCTGCCGCGCGCGCCTTTTTCGGCCGTGCCGCAGCGTTCGCATCGGGCTGCGGCGGTCCATTCAGTTCAGTAGTGGAGGACATTCGACCCCGAATAGTTTTTTATCGTCAGTGCAAGGCGCACGCAAGTGTCGGAGGTTGGATATTCCTCACCGTCGGAAAGTCCCATCCGTGCGGGCGTTGACACAAATTCGGCCGGGCGATAGAGTCAAAATCATATGGCAACAGAGGCAAACGCTATCACTGTGCAGCAAGAGGGACGCGACGTAGAATACACCTATCTCGCGTCCATCCCGGAATTGAAGAAGACGGGCCAACTCACGCGTTGGGTGAAGGGTCACGATATTCTGCTCTATGAATACGAAGGCGAGATCAAAGCGTTGAGCAACGTCTGCCGTCATTTCGGCGGGCCTGTGGGTTATCACAAGCACGAGGACGGCGTTTTCACGTGCCTTTGGCACAATTGGCGCTACTCCTGCAAAGACGGCTCCTGCCTTACGCATCCCGGCCTGCCGCTGCGCCAATATATTTTGAAGATCGTGAACGACAAAATTTATATCGATTTGCTTGGATGACATTGCCATGAAAAAGCGTGCCACTTTGCAGACTCAGTTTTCAGCTGAGATGGATTGCCCGAAAGAAGTCGTAATGTGGAATTACTACGATCACGAGCATCTGGTCGGCACCCATTTCAAGCTTTATGATCGCGCCCGCGTCCTCGCCGAGCGCGATAATTGGTCGCTCGTCTATCGCAGCAAGCGCATGCCGCTCCTGCCGTTTTACACCGGTGGCGTCGGCTTTCAATACATGGACGGCAATACGATGAAGAGCTTCCATATGGATTCCATCGGCTTCCTGCTGGAAATGGAAGCGCTCTTCACCGATCTTCCGAACGACCGCTGCCGCGTCACCGTTACGTATCGCATCAATACGCACCCTTTTTTCAAGCTATTCGAGGGATTCTTCACGCGGCTTTTCCAGCGCTGGTTCTGGGCCACATGGGAAGAGGACGCGCCCATGCGCCTGCGCCGCTGGAAAGTCCATAAGCTCGGATTCAAGGACTTCGGCGGCATCGACTACATAAACAAAAAAGTTCAGCGCCCAGAGAAGATCACCTACGGTCCTTACGTGTTCGATCCCCCGGTACGCAGTTCCTCGCCGATCAAGACGGTCAATGGCATCGCACGGCCTTTCGACCACAGCACCGAACTCGGCTATGCGGACCAGGATTTTGTCTTCGAGCTGCCCATCGAAGAGCAAACCCTTGCCGAACAACAATCCACCGAACAGCAACCCGAGCACCCTGTAGCACCCCGGTGATGCGCCCCGTGACTAGCGCTGTTGCGCGCTCTGCTGATTGCGCGGCTGCGCTCTCATGAACCCGCGCTTCCCGTTTGAAAATCCCGCAATCACGGCGGTTCTCGCGCGCCTCCACGCTTCCGCCGCCGCTGATAAATGGAAAATCATCCCGCGCGTCCCGCGTTACTTCTGGGCAAAATTCACCGGCGGTCTTGCTGACAATTCCATTCAACATCGCCTCTTTTCCGACCTTTACAGCGCAGTCACGCCCGAACGCGGCGCCGTCCTCTATCTGATCGCACGCGCCATTCGCGCCCGCCGCATCGTCGAATTCGGCTCCTCCTTCGGCATCTCGACGCTCTATCTTGCCGCCGCCGTGCGCGACAATTTTCCCGGCGAATCCGCGCCCGCCGCGCAAGTAGTCGGTTCGGACATGGAAGAGCGCAAAGTCGCAGCCGCCAGAAAAAATATTCATGATGCGGAGTTGTCGGACCTGGTCACAGTCCTTCAAGGAGACGCGCTGCAAACGCTGCAATCCGTCGAAGGCCCGATCGATCTTGCCTTCCTCGACGGCCGCAAGGACCTATATCTCCCCGTACTGAAACT
>DATNBB010000124.1:0-5618 GCA_035607335.1 Binatia bacterium
TTTTCTTTGCGCCGACACTCGGCACTCCGATTCCTGCGACGCTGGGAATGTTTGTGTCGCGCCCATGGCGCTGATTTGGCGAGGGGCGCGAGTGCCGGCGCGGCGTCCCCTGGAGACGATTGCGGCGACGGATTGAATTTCACCTAGTTTTCCGCGTTTCAGATAGGCTAGGGCGATGGAGCGTATACAGACGTTGGTTGGGGCGCAGGCTTATGCTGGAGCACCCGTTTTGCCGGAGGAGCTGCGGGCGATTTACGATGGCGAGCTTTGTTTTCCAAGCGCTCCGGCTGGACGTCTGTATGTGATTGCGAATTTTGTTTCGACGCTCGATGGCGTGGTGACGTTCAACATGCCCGGGCAATCGGAAGGCAAGCAGGTCAGCGGCTTGAACGAAGCGGATCAATTCGTTATGGGTTTGCTTCGCGCGTCGGCGGATGCGATTGTGGTCGGCGCCACCACCTTTGAGATTGCAGGGCATGACACGCTGTGGTTTCCAGAAGCCGTATACCCGCCCGCTGGCGATCTATACAGGCGTTACCGCAAGGACGTGCTCAAAAAATCGGAATCTCCGCTCCTGGTGATCGTCAGTCGATCAGGGCGACTCGATCTGAGTAGCGCCGCGTTCCATGCAGAAGACCAACGGATTCTCATCATTACGAGCGAGCAGGGCAGTGAAAATTTGCAAACGGGATCGAAGGCTTCCGTGCCTTTGCATGTGAAGGTGTTTCCCGCAGCGCTGCCGGTTAATGCTTCGGCAATTCTCACGCTTCTGCGGCAGGAGTTCGATGTGAAGCTCGCGCTTAATGAAGGCGGTCCACACCTTTTCGGAGAGTTTCTGGCGAGCGGGTTGGTGGACGAACTGTTCCTCACCGTAGCTCCTCAGTTTGCCGGCAGGATTCCCCAACATCCCAGGCTGGGCTTGGTTGAGGGCGTGGAATTTGCTCCGGAAAATGCGCCCTGGTGGACGCTGCTCAGCGCAAAGCAGGCGGGAAGTCATTTGTACCTGCGGTATCAAGTTAAACCGCTAAATCAAAGCTGAAAAGAGCGCGACTGAAAAGCGAGTCAGCGTCTGCGCAAGGCGCACCTACGCGGGTTGAGTTCGCCATTATGCCGAAGTCTCGATTCCTATGCCACGAGTGAGGCTTGTGTCGCACCTACGGCCCTCTTTCTGCGCCGCACGCCCACCCAGCACTCACGTGCTGGGCTAAGTTGTGCCGCGCTTACAGCTAATTTTTCCTCAGCGGGAAACCGGCGACGGACAGCAAGGTTCCGTCGGAGGCGAATTTAAGCGTCACTTTTCCAAAGGTTCGAATATCGACGATGCCCTCACGATCAGAGCGCCATGTCCCGGTCACCACACGAGCTTCGGCACTCAATTCATTCGCCATTTAGGCGCCGAGGTAGCGGGCGTAGAGGGAGCGGGCGATGGCGGGGTCCTGGGTGCCTTTGACGATGGCGCGACCGTCCGGGAACACGGTGAGTTCGTAGGGCGGAAGCGTGAAGCGGAGAAGAAAATCGTTGTGGCGGATTTCGGCGGCGGATGAGGCGAGGCGGCCGCTCAGTTCGGCGAGATTGAAATTGCGGCCGTGCTCGTGGATCTGGACGGAGTTGCGTCCGCACATGGTGATCTGGGGCTGGGCTTCGCCTTCGAGATAAGTGAATTCGCGGCGGGCGCAGGCGCGGCATTCGGGATTACGCGCGATGCGGATGGATTGGAATTTGCCGGACCAGACGTCGCAGGAGACGAGGCGACCGTGGAGCGCTTCCGGTTTGGCGGCGAGAATTTTGAGCGCTTCGGCGGCTTCGATGGAGGCAATCACGCCGGCGGCGGCGTTGAGGATGCCGGCTGTGTCGCATGTGGCGTCTGCGCCGATTGTACCCGCGCGTTCGCCGGATTCGAGAAGGCAGGCGAGGCATGGCGTGTGGCCGGGTCGAATTGTCAGCGTGATTCCGTAACTGCCGACGGCGGCACCGTAAATCCAGGGAATACCCAGGGCGAGCGAAGCGTCGTTGATGAGGAGGCGCGTCTCGAAATTGTCTGTGCCGTCGAGGATTACGTCGAAGGCGGAGAGGAGTTCGCGGGCGTTTTCGGGCGTGAGATCGGCAACGACGGCTTCGATCTTCGGACCGGAATTGGCAGCGCGAAGATGACGTTCGGCGGCGATGGCTTTGGGCAAAGCGTCGCGCGCGTCGGATTCGTCGAAGAGCGTCTGACGCTGGAGATTGGAAGATTCGACGAAATCGCGGTCAATGATGCGGAGGCGTCCGACGCCAGCGCGCACGAGCAGGCCAGCGACGACCGTGCCCAGTGCGCCGCAGCCTACGACTACGGCGCTGGAGGCGAGAATGCGGTCCTGGCCTTGTTCGCCGATGTGCGCGAACAGGATTTGGCGGGAGTAGCGGTCGCGTTCGGCTGGCTCCATTGGCAAGGATCAATGATAGCGCGTGCGTCGTAGAAGACAGAAGCAAGAGCAAAGACGCCGACCGAGAAGTGCCGCAAAGTATGCGAGCACCCTTCCGTGCTCAGGGCAGGATGGTCGCCGCTGCGAAACCTGCACAGCCGGGAGTGGCTGTGCCACAACGCCGTCGGCGCAGCTATGCTACTGCGGTCTCGTGACGCGAACTTTCGATTGAGTCGCAACGACACAACAGCGCGCCCATTGCTCCACGGACTCAGTTTGGAAGAGCTCCGCGACGCGTTCAACGATTTCGATCATCCTCAGATCCCCAAGCCGGAGGACGAGAATTCCAAAATGACTTCCCGCTGGATATCTGCGTGCATCCGAAAAGCCTAGATCTTGTGTAATGAAGAAGCGCTCGTCGGCTTGGGCAGCGCGCCACAGTGTTTCGTCATTCGAACCAACTAGGCGTTCCTCTGCCACAGTGTCCGCGTCGTGCCCCAATTCCCGCATGCGGCTTGATAGCGCAACGGGAAGATTTTCGTTCAGTTTGATCCGCATCATTCAGGAATTCAGGATTCGCGATGCGTGACAAGAGGCAGGTCTTCAGCTGCCGATGCAGCCGCGAACATAATGGCCGCTTTCATGTCGTCTGGAACCAATGTTGGAAAGGCTTGCAGGATATCTTCGGGTGAGTCCCCAGATGCTAAGCCACCAAGGACGGTGCGCAACAGGACACGCGTTCCACGAAAAGTGGCTTCACCGCCGCAAATATTGGGATCTCGAACGATTCTCGCTTCCCAGCCTTCATTCAATTTTGCCGAGGACTTCGCCATAGCGGCCGGCTCCTTGGCAAAATCATACCATTATTGGAAAGCGTCACGCTGTTCCACGCGGACGCGACGCCGCGAAACCTGCACAGCCAGGAGTGGCTGTGCCACAGCAAGAAAATTCGTTAGCGGCGGAGGACGCGTGTCATGGTGGGCGAGACCATTTCGTAGCGGATGCCGCGCCAGCGGATGGTCTTGCTGAGCAGCGACGTCAGGAAATTCCACGCGAAAAGGAAAGAGACGATGGGCGCGAGAAACGTCCAGACCCAGCCCCATTGATTGAGTTGCGCTTTCCATTCGGGAAGCGCGTCGCCGATGGCGACGGTGCGGATGGCGCCTTTGATCGCAGCGAGCATCGGGATGACGAGTGCGATAAGGGCGAGTTGAGTCCACGGATCGCCGGAGATCATGGCGGTGAGCACTGCGATAAACGCATAGATCAGCGTGATCGAATAACTGAGATGCGCGATGGCGCCGAGCGTCCAACGCTTTGACGAGTAGACGTGGGTGATCGAAATCTGGCGATTCGTGAATTCGAGCAGATCTTTGCCCGTCCAAGGATGAACGGTGGGCGCCATGCATTCAGGGCAGAAGACGATCGGTTTGCCGTTTTGCTCGAGCGTGGAGGTGAGGGCAAAATCGTCGCTGAGGGCACCGCCCCAGGCTTCGAGCGCGTGCACATCGTTGAACATGGATCGACGGATCGCGGTGGCGCCGCCCCAGCAGAAATTGTCGCGAGGACGGCCGAGCATGGTGGCGATTGCTGCGTTCCATGCGGAGGCCATCGCGCTCGCCAAGCCGCCTTCGCCGATGCGGCGGCTGGGAATGATCCAGCGGTAAGCGGTGGTCGCGCCAATGCGGGCGTCTTGCAAGGGTGCCACGAGTTTTTTCAGCCAGCCATGCGGCAGGCGTACGTCCGAATCGGTGAAAACCATGACTTCAAATTGTTCGGGCAGCGCTTCGACGGCGCGGCGGAGATTGTAAACTTTTTCGCCGCAGCCTTCGCCAGGGCCAGCGATCACGATGTGCACTGGGCGGGTGCTCGCCGCTTTCACGCGTTCGATTACTTTCAACGCCGGATCAAGGCTGGTGGCGAGTACGAAATAAATTTCGTAATTGGGATAGTCAAATTTGGTGAGCGCGCCGAGATTATCCTCAAGGCCGAGCTCGTTGCCTTTGCAGGGACAAATGAGCGCTGTGACAGGGGCGTAGAAACCAGCATGCGAGTTGAGACGCCGCTGGACCATGCGGTACCACTCGACGCCGTCCCATAGGGAGTAGAGGCCAGCGGCCACCTGCAACAACACCAATACATAGAAAACAGCGTACATACCGGGAGAATAGCAGCTTTGGCAGACGGTTCGGCGCAAGGCCGAGACGGAGTGGCCAATTCGGTATTGGCTGTAACGCAGCATCCTTTGGAGGTGGCTTGGCATCGGATTTCGGGTAGATCAAGCTGAAATTTGGAAATTCCCTGATATACTGACGGCTATCCGTAAATGAAACCTGAACATAGTCCGGCGTACTCCATCGTTGTTCCCCTATATAACGAGCAGGAAAGCGTTGCGCAGCTTTACGTGAAGATCACGGAAGTGATGGACACGGTAGGCGAACCATTTGAAATGGTATTCGTCGACGACGCGAGCAAAGACGGGACGTTTCGCCTGCTATCTGAAATTGCCAGCGCGGACCGGCGCGTGACTGTGGTGAAACTGCGACGCAACTTTGGGCAGACCGCCGCGCTAAAGGCCGGCTTCGATCATTCGCAGGGCGAGATCATCATTTCAATGGATGGCGACCTGCAGCACGATCCTGCGGAGATACCTCTTTTTATCGAGAAAATTAAAGAGGGGTACGACATCGTAAGCGGATGGCGCGTTTCGCGCACGGATCATTGGCTCGCGCGTCAATTGCCGAGCCGCATCGCGAATTGGATGATGGCGAAACTCTCGCGCGTGGATCTGCACGATTTTGGGACGACGTTTAAGGCTTATCGGCGCGAGATTCTGTCTGAAATTCATCTTTACGGCGAACTGCACCGATTCATACCGGCGCTGGCGAGTTGGGCTGGAGCTTCGGTGGCGGAAGTGCCGATCACGAATATTCCGCGGAAGAGCGGAAAGTCAAATTACGGGATTTCGCGCACGGTGCGGGTGCTGCTCGACTTGATGAGCGTAAAGTTTCTGCTGGATTATTCGACGAAGCCGCTGCAATTTTTCGGGCTGATGGGATTGGTATCGCTCATGGGCGGCGGCGCAATTGGCGGGTGGATTTTTGCACGGAAGGCGTTTTTGCACGAAGGGCTGTTGGCGAATCATGGGCCGTTGATTTTGCTCGGCATGGCGGCGGTGATGGCGGGCATTCAGTTTATTTCGATTGGGCTGATTGG
>DATNBB010000260.1:0-9267 GCA_035607335.1 Binatia bacterium
GAAGGGGTCTTGCAGAACAATGCCGAACAATTTACGCAGTTCCTGCACATCCAGTTCGCGAATATCGACGCCATCGATCAGGATTTGGCCGCGCTGAATTTCGTAAAAACGCAGCAGCAGTTGAATGATCGTCGTCTTGCCCGCGCCCGTGTGACCCACGATTGCGAGCGTCTGCCCGGGTTCGGCTTTGAACGAGACATCGCGCAGCACCCAATCTTCTTCCTTCGGTTCCGCGCCGCCCCGATACGCAAACCACACGTTGCGAAACTCGATGCCGCCGCGTACCGCAGGCAATGCCCGCGCTTGGGCAGCCGATTCGATCACGAGCGGCTCATCGAGCAGCGTGAAAATGCGCTCCGAAGCGGCCATTGCTGCCTGCAATATATTGAATTTTTCGCTGAGGTCCTGAATCGGTCGGAAGAAGCGTTGCGCGTACATCATGAACGCGAGCAGCACGCCGATCTCGATCGTGCCGCTGATCGTCCGTGCCCCGCCGACCCAATAAACCAGCGCTATGCCCGACAAGCTGAGAAATTCCACGCCCGGATAGAAGTATGAGAAGGCGTCGATGGCGTCTTTGTACGCCTCCATGTAAATTTCGTTCAACGCCGCAAATTGTTCGCGCGATTTCTTCTCGCGATTAAACAGCTGCACTACCGCCATGCCACTGATGTGCTCCTGCAGGAAAGCGTTAATACGCGCGATGGCCGTGCGGATGCTCCGGTTCGCATCTCGCACATGATTGCGAAAGAAATACGTCAGCACAATCATCAGCGGCAAGGGCGATAGCGTCACCAATCCAAGCAGCGGGTGCCAATAGATCAGGAACCCGGCCAGCCCGAAGAGCATCACGAAATCGTTCAGCATCATCACGATGCCCGAGGAAAAAAGGTCATTCAGCGCGTCAACGTCCGTTGTGGCGCGCGTGACAAGACGGCCCACGGGGCTCCGGTCGTAAAAGCTCATGGGCAATTGCTGCAAGTGCCCAAAAATCTCTTTGCGCATGTCGTACATCGTTTCCTGCGCGACCCACGACATCACGCTCACTTGCAGATATTGCAGCCCGAAGCTCGCAGCCAGTGCTCCCAGAAACGCCGCGACCACCCACAGCAGACCCCTCACCGCCGCACTGTGCACTAGAGCCCCCTTCGCGGCGGGCACCACGTAGCGATCGATGCCGATCTCGAAGAGTTTAGGGCCGAGAATGTCCGCACCCGCGACGGCGAGCGTCAACGAAACCGCAAACACGACCTTCCATTTGTACGGGCGCAGATACCTCATCAGGCGCTTCGTCAGGCGCGAGTCGTAAAGCTTGCCGAGCTTCTCTTCTTCGCGGAAATCGCTCATTCGCGTGCCAACTCTTCTTCGAGCAATTGTCTTTGGTGCAGCTCGGCGTATTCGCCGCCTTGCGCCAGCAGCGATTCGTGCGTGCCGCGCTCGATGATGCGCCCTTGCTGCAAAAGAATGATCTGGTCGGCCGCCTGTACGGTCGAGATGCGATGGGAAACGAGAATCGTGGTGCGCTCCCGCATCACGCCACGCAGCGCGCGAAGAATGCGCTCTTCGGTATCCGTATCCACGCTGGAAAGCGAATCGTCAAGGATGAGAATGCGCGGGTCGCGAATCACCGCTCGTGCGAGCGACGTGCGCTGCTTTTGCCCGCCCGAGAGTGTGATGCCGCGCTCACCCACCATGGTTTCGTAGCGCTGCGGGAATCCTTCGATGTCCGCATCAATGCAAGCAATACCGGCGGCTCCTGTTACGCGAGAGTCCGTCGCTTCTTGGACGCCAAACGCGATGTTTTCGCGCAGTGTTTCGCTGAAAAGAAACGTATCTTGCGGGACGTAACCGATTGACCTGCGAAGCTGCTGAATCGGGTAATCGCGAATGGAGCGGCCGTCGATCAGCACGCTTCCCGGTGGCGCTTCCCATAATCTTGCAACCAATGCCGCAAGCGTGGATTTACCGCTGCCTGTCGCACCGACAATCGCGAGCGTCGAGCCTGCAGGCACGTGGAGATTGATGTCGATGAGCACTGGATCGTCGGGAGCGGTCGGATAAGCGAAGGTGAGATGCCGAAATTCGATTTCTCCGCGAATCTCGCCAGGAACGGACCCTTTTGTAGCGGCTTGGGCATGCGGATGTCCGTTGGCGGACGCGACCACATTGGCTTCATCGCGAATGCCCGGCCGAGCATTCAGAATGTAGTTCAGCCGTCCCATCGATGCTGCGCCGCGCTGAAAGATATTTGTCACCCAGCCTAGCGCGATGATGGGAAAAGTGAGCTGACCTAAGAACGTATAAAACGACCACAACGTGCCGAGCGAAATCGCGCCGGCCATTACGGAAGCGCCGCCTTTGCCGAGCAAAATCACAACGCTTACACCGATCATTGCCGTCAACGCCGGGAAGAACAGGCTCCAGGCGCCTATTAGCTTCACATATCGATTCACGTATTCGCGATTTGCCTCTTCAAATGAAGCGATCTCCTGCTGTTCCTGCGCGTAAGCGCGAATAACACGAACGCCCGTAAGATTTTCCTGCGCGCGCGTCGAAAGAGTTCCCAATGCAGCCTGGATCCGCTCGGATGCGGCGTGAATAATTCTGCCGAAGTAATAAACCGAAAGAACGACGATTGGCACAGGTATAAGCGTCCAGATAGTCAGTGAACTGGAAAGCTTAATCATGAAATACAGCGAAATAACGGCTGTAGCGATCGTATTCGCCGTGTACATGATGCCGGGGCCGAGCACCATGCGAACATTATTCAGATCGTTCGTCGCGCGCGACATCAGATCGCCGGTGCGATTACGAACGTAAAATTCCGGATCCTGGCAAATCAGAGTGCCGAGCAGATCGTTTCGAATGTCGTATTCGATTTCGCGCGAAATACCGATCAGGATCCAGCGCGACCAGAAAGTGAAGAAACCTTTCACTGCCATCGCAACGACGATAACGATGCAGTAGAAGCCCAACGCACGCGTGCTGAGTGGCGCATAATGCGAAAGAAGCGGCCCAAGAAAATGGCGTGCCGTTCCGGTAAGCGTCGTCAGCGGTTGCGCAAGGCCGGTCAGCGAGTCGGCGATAATGCCTTGAACGAGTTGCGGAATTGCGCCAATGATGCCCGTCATCGCCAGCGCGAGCAGGCCCACGCCCATCATGCGCTTATAGCGCCACACGTAGGGAAGAAGAGGGCGCATGTGCTCCCAGCCGGAGGGTTGGCGCTCAGGCTTGGCAGCGGCTGCGGCGGACACGGGCTCGGCAGCGGCACTCATTGGTCACACTTTAGACGCGAAACATGGCATTTGGGTTCGGAACCTTTCGCGATTTTGCTTTCCGAATCGTCGCTCGGCGCTAACGCGCAAAGCCTAACGTGCCGCGAGAATTTCTTCCAGACGAGCCTCAAAATTGTCCTCGCCTTCCGACCATAGCCGCACGCGGCCATCCGGGATCGCCTTTTCGATGCTGCGCACCCAATCCATCAGGCGCCGGATGTTGTCGCGAGTCTTCTCTTGGTACTTTTCCAGGTTTTCGGGCCAGGCCATTGCTTCCAAAAAACGCGCCTCTTCGGGGCTCTCCGCTGGGGCCACAGCGCCGCGATGCATGCCCAGGAGTCCTGCGTGACCCGTAAAAAAGTGCTCAAAGCCAAGGCTTGCCTGCAAGTGGCCGTTTTCCTCGTAGGCGCCGCCGTCGTAGTCCTCGCCATAGCAGATCAGGTCAACTGCTTGTGGTTCATTGCGCCACCCTGCGCCGTTTCCCGGCTCGAATGACCATAAATCCCAGTGCGCCTGCGCCTCATAAGCGCAATCGGAATGCAGATGATCCTTCACAAGTTCAATGATCCCTGCCGGATCGAGAGGAACCGAGCGCAAATCCTGCTCGAAAATCGGAGATTCGGAGGGATCGACCGCACGAATCGTCAGATAGCTAAAGCCAGGTTTCGTGGCTGAAAAGGGAACTGTGCCGAGAAAATCCCTGAACCGCTCGATCATCCTCTCTTCGGAAAAGCCATTGCACCACACGCTAAGGTAAGACTGATTGGACATGACGCACATTATACCGAGCCCGCGCGCGAAGCGAAAATCAGGCAGGCCTACACGAAATCAGGTAACTAAAAGACGTTATGAACATGAATTGAGATTGCTCAGGCTAAGGTTTCTTCTTCGGGGGAGTCGAAGGCGCAGCGGCGCCCGGTTTATCGAGGTTGTCATCGTCCGGCCCGAATCGCGTCGAAATTCCGAGCAAGCGATCTTTGATTGTGTCCCCCATGCCCGCAAGCACCTCGGCGCACGTTTCACGGATGCGCTTTTCGGCTGCCTTCGCGAGCGTATCGAGCATCGCCTGCGAGTTTTGGCCTAGCGTTGCGGCGGAGGCGAGCAGCCACGAATTTGACGCATTCTCGAGGCGACCCTTGTAATGTTCAATCGACTCGTCCGTCTGCCTCTTAAGCGCCTCCATCCAGACGCGCTTCTCGGCTTCGCGTTCGGCGTCCCATTCCTCCATCAGAGGCACGAGTTTCGATTGCAACTGCGTCCGCGCCTGGTCGACGCCAAGCGCGATCCGCTCTTCAAGTTTTTTCTCGTATTCGGTAAACGAGACTTCGCGCACGAACTCCATATCCGAGCGCGCTTTCTCCAGCGCCGCCTTTGACGATTCCTCGAATACCTTGAACGAATCGGCCGTTAATTGGTTGACGCGATTCGCGAATCCAGTCGACGCGATCTCGGCATTCTCGGCGAGCTTCCCGCGTTCGCGGTCGATCACTTCCTTGGCGGTCTCTTCAATCTGCGCCTGTGCATGATTTACATACGCTCGCCGCTGATGATCCAGCTCGGAAGCAGCGAGGCTTGAGATTTCCGCCGCCCGATCCCGCAGCGCGGAAGTCGATTGGTCCACGGCCTTTTCCAGCGCCGACTGCATCGTCGTGTGCGCCTTCTTCGTATACCAATCCGAGGCTTTCAGCAGCGCCTCATACGTTTCATGCTGCGTCTCGGAAGCTTTCTGCTCTAATTCCTGCGCCGTCTTCGACAGCACCAGTCGCGACGTTTCTTCGATTTCGGCCGGGAGTCTCGCCGTTTCCTCGCGCAGCCGCGCCATCGTCTCCTGAATCGCCTGTTCGGATGCGCCGCGCGCCTGCTGCGCGATATTCTCGCGAATGAGGCCGGCCTGTTGTGTGGCGCTAGCGAGGTCCGCCGCCGCACGCTGCGCATCGGAGATTTTCGGCGCCACTTGCCGGTCCATCTCCTGTGCAAAATGCTGGAGAACCTTCTCGGCCGAATTGTGCAGCATCGGCTCGACGAGCTGCGTGCGTTCCTTGATCACCTCGTCCGTCCGGCGCGCGATCTCATCCTTTTGCGACGAGAGCAGTTGATCGAGATTCGCTCGGGTTTCGTCGATCGCGAGTTGAGCGGCTTTGCGCAATTCGGCCTGCGCGGCTTCAGCCCGAGCGCGTTCCTGCTCAATCTCCGAAGCGATTGACCGAGCCGTCTTTAGCGCATCCTCGCTCGCGGCCCTGACGACGTTCTGGACATCCGTGGCGGCGGACTGGATCGAATCATGTGCTGTTGCAAGTGTCTGGTCGAGCGTTGCGCGAAGGCTCGTGCTCTTCGCCGCGAACTCTTCTTCCGCCTTTGCGAACGCGGCCAAGGCAGCTTCATTTAATTGCTGGCTGATATTTGCCGAAGCGCCAGTCAACGCAGTTTGGAATTCCTCTTGCATGCGCTGCGTCGCGGATGCAACGTCGGCCTTCGTTTGATCGAGCGCCTGATCGCGCGTCGATTGCGCTGCATCTTCGAGCTTTTTCTTCCATTGATCGAGCTGCGCCTGCGCCGCATCGGGCGAGGAAAGAATCTGCAACGAGGGCGAACTCGCCTCGCGCTCGGCGATCACCCGCTCGACAGCCTGCTCCACCGTCTGCTTCAGGTTCGCAGCCGCCGCGTTTTCAGCTGCCTGCTGCGCAGCTTGCTGTGCAGCGCTGCCGACGGCATCCTGCACGGCCTGCCGCACCTTGGCGTCAAGTTGCGAAGCGCTCGCGTTTGTCGTCTTCCGCGCTTCCTCGACAATGGCCGCCGTGCGCTCGGAAGCCTGCTGCACCACCTTCCGCACAGTCGATTCGGAAACGCGCTCCATCGAGACTTTGATCGCCCGCTCGACCGCCTCATGAAGCTGCGCATCAAGCTGTTGGCGCACGACGGTCATTTCGTCGTTGATCGCGCTTTGCGCGCTCCGCCGCGCCGTCTTGTCGAGCGCATCCTTCGCGTCGGCGACCATCTTCGCCATCTGCCGCGCGGACGCCATCTGCGCCTCTTGCTGCGAAATGCTTGTCGTGCCACCGGCCGGTGCTGGCGGCGGCACCACGTGAATTTTGCCCTCCGGCGCTGCGGGTACCGCAGGCACGGAGCCAACGGTCTCGTCACTTTCAGTTGGCGCTGGAATTTCGAACGTCGGCACAGCAGGCGGCTCACTCGAAGGCTTGGGAACTGCCGTCAGCCGCGCTTCGGCGGAGGCAGAGGCCGTCGTTTCGGCCGCTTCTGTGGGATGCTCTGCGGGCTCGTCCTCCGGATACGGAAACCAGTCCTCGGGCGGAAAGGCAACTCCCCAAATATTTCCTGCGATATCGAATTCAACGCCGATCTGGAAAAGCTCGCGCACCGTGCGCGGACGCTGCACCCAAATCACGCGCCCCTGTATCGAACGCGGCGACTGCCCAGCCTGCGTGCGCGGAATCTCCAGCGTGATCACCGAATTCTTTGGGACGTAGTGTTTCGATTGGTACTTACAGCCGTGGCAGTTGATGCCGATCGTGGTCGTGCGTTCCTTGAAGGGCTGCCCCAGCGCGTCCACACCCGTCACCGTGATCGGTACGGCTTGCGTGATCCGGGTGCTTCGCCGCTTCTGGGCTCCGGGGTCGTTCGATGCCAAGGACTCAGTCACCTGCGATTCTCCAGCGCGTATTCACCCAATGTAACACCGCCTGCCGCCTCGCGCGACGGTACCAAAGTCCGTGTGCGATAAGGGTAACTTTGATTACCTGAGCAAGTGTCTACCCCACAGGTTTCCGTGTATGGTGGCGGCCGCTTAACACCCCTAAAATCAGGTCGATGCGTCCTCACCCGCCCACGGGTACAAAGAACGACAGATTCCTTAAGTGGTTCTTATTCGGATGTGCGGGTGCGTCGATTGTCTTCGGTGCACTGTATCTCGCCTCTGTCACGATTATCGCTCCTAAGCTGGTGGACACAGCGCGGCAGCGCACGCAGGATTATCTTTCTAAGCGTTTCAAGAGCAACGTCGAAATTGCCGCGTTTCATTTGCGCGTTTTTCCAACGATACGCATTGAGGCCGACGGCATCGTGCTTCGCCATCAGGGGCGAACAGACGTCCCTCCGATGATCACAATCGAAGAGGCTTCGTTCGACGCGAATTTCGAGGGATTGATCGGGCGCAAAGTGGATGTCAATTCAGTCCGCCTCAAAGGCTTGACGGTCAACACGCCGCCTCGCAAACCGGGTGCCCCGCCAATGTTCAAAGGGACAGACGACAATCTCGCGGAGAAATATCCCGTCGTGATTCACCATATTATTGCGGACGATGTCAGCCTGGTCATGCTGCGCAGGCCCGAGGATTCAGACAAGCCGCCCAACGTCTTTGAGATTCACGCGCTCCGCCTTCAAAACTTTTCCTTTTCACATCCTGCATCTTTCCAGGCGTTGCTGACGAATCCCAAGCCTCGCGGTCTGATCCACTGCCAGGGAGAATTCGGCCCCTGGCTCGCGGACGATCCGAGCGAAACGCCCGTCGATGGCGTCTACACGTTTCAGAATGCCGATATGAGCACGTTAAAAGGATTGAAGGGCACGATGCAGTCCACAGGTCACTTTCGCGGGCCGCTCGATTACCTCAATGTCGATGGCGAAACGGAAATTCCCGATTTCGCTTTGCGTACAAGCGCTCACCCCATGGCGCTGCACACGGACTATTCCGCGATCGTTGACGGCACGAACGGCAATACGATCCTCAAGAACGTGACGGCCAGCTTTCTCCACACCACGCTTTCCGTTCACGGCGAGGTCGTCAATCTGAAGAAAAAGACCAAAGGCCGCACCATCGAGCTTTACACCACCTCAAGCGCCGCCCGCATTGAAGATCTGCTCACCCTCGCTGTCAATAACTCGCCGCCCGCAATGACCGGGCCCGTGCGGCTCAATGCGCGCATCGATATTCCCGAGGAGGACACCGATCTGATCGATCGCATGAACATCGATGGCCATTTCGGCGTCGGTGATATGCAATTCACCAATCCCAAGGTTCAGTCGAAGGTCGATTCGCTTAGCCGCCGCGCGCAAGGCCAGCCAAAGAATGACGAAATTACGGGTGAACTCGCGCAATTGAAGGGCACTTTCAAAATGGCCAACTCGACGATCGATATGTCCAATCTCGTCTTTGCTGTCGATGGTGCAAACATCGACCTTGCCGGCACCTATCAAATGGACAGCGGCCAACTCGATTTCCGCGGCCATCTGAAAATGGACGCAAAGCTATCGCAGGCCACCACGGGGATAAAATCCTTCTTCCTGAAAGCCGTCGATCCGTTTTTCGAGAAAAAAGGTGCCGGCACCTATCTCCCCATCAAGATCACCGGCACAAAGGACCACCCAAACTATGGTTTGGACTTCCGGGACAAAGCTAACCAGGGCGATAAAAACGGGAAGGCTAAAGATGACAAAGGCAAAAACGAGCAGGCAAATAGAGACCCCGCCAATGCGCCATGAGAACGGCATGAGATTCGGTAGCGCCCACCTGCACACCTAAAACCTTCCGCCAAAAATCCCAGTCCCGATTCGCACCTCCGTCGCCCCTTCCTGAATCGCGATCTCAAAATCGTGGCTCATTCCCATCGAGAGCACGGACAAAGGTCGGCCGATCCTCCGGCTTGTCTCATCGCGTAACTTGCGTAGCTTTTGAAAATGCGGACGCGCTGTTTCGGGATCGTCGGAATACGGAGGAACGGTCATCAGGCCCAGCAGATGCAATTGCGGCAGGGAAGCGGCCGCTTCGGCGAGCGCGGGCAGATCGGACTCTGCTACGCCGCTCTTCGTTGCCTCTCCCATATGAACTTCAATCAAGACGCCAATGCGCTTGTTCTGCGGTGTGGCGGCCTCGTTGAGCTTGCGCGCAAGAGCGATGCTATCCACGGAATCGATGCGGTCAAACAGTTCGACGGCGCGGCGGACCTTATTGCTTTGCAGATGCCCAATGAAATGCCAT
>DATNBB010000269.1:0-5889 GCA_035607335.1 Binatia bacterium
GCGATGATGACGACGCAATCGGGCGCGACGCGCTCAAAATATGCGACCGATTCGGGAGCACGCACTTTCTCCGGTTGAAAAACGTCAATTCCGGCGGCAAGCGCAGCAGCCTTCACCGGCGAGACCGAAATTTCATTGCCTCGGCCGCGCGGGCGGTCCGGCTGCGTCACAACGCCTTCGACGCGAATGTCAGGTTGGGCGATCAGGTGTTCGAGAGCGGGAACGGCAAACGCTGGCGTGCCGCAGAAGACGATGCGCAGCGCCATAAGACGCCTACCACTTGCCGTCTTTTTTCAACTTGCGGATCTTGCGCTTGATCATGTCGCGCTTCAGCAGGCCCAGGTGCATGATAAAAAGAGTTCCATTGAGGTGATCGATTTCGTGGCAGAACGCACGCGCGAGTAAGCCCTCGCCGCGCATTTCGAATTCTTTTCCCGTCACATCCTGTGCGCGAATCGTCACAAATTGCGGCCGCGCGACGTGTCCGCGGAAGCCGGGAAGCGAAAGGCAACCTTCCTCTTCGCGCTGCTCACCCTCCGCATGCGTGATCTCCGGATTTGCGCAGACGATCTTCGCCTCCGGGTTCTTACCGTTCGAAACGTCGATCACCGCGACGCGCAAGCCGACGCCAATTTGCGGCGCGGCAAGTCCCACGCCTTGCGCGGCATACATCGACTCGAACATATCGTCCGTGAGCTTCTGCAGCTCTTCGTCAAACTTCTCGATGGTTCTCGTCGGCGTCTCGAGCACCGGATCGCCGTATTTCACAATGGGGTGGATCATCGTGGCTAGAAATTATCCAGTTGTTTTAGATAGCCTTCAAAATTACGTTTCGTTTCTATGATCGAATCGCCACCGAACTTTTCCAGCATCGCAGCCGCCAGTTCGAACGAAACCATCGCCTCGCCGACGACTCCTCCCGCAGGCACGACGCAAACGTCCGAGCGCTCGTAGGCGGCCTTCACTTCCTGTTTTGTGTTCATGTCTGCCGTAACGAGCGGCTTGCGAAGCGTGGAAATCGGCTTCAAGTAGCCGCGCACAATTACGTCTTCGCCGTTGGTAATTCCGCCTTCGAGCCCGCCCGCGCGATTTGACGGCCTGCTGAACCGCTTGCGCGCTGCATCGTAGCGAATCTCGTCCTGTACTTCCGAGCCGTAGCTTGCCGCGTTCGAAAATCCCGTACCGATCTCGACCGCCTTCACGGCCTGAATCGACATCACCGCGCGCGCGATCTTAGCATCGAGTTTCTCATCCCACTGGACGTGCGTGCCAACGCCGGGAGGCAGCCCGCGTGCAACCACCTCGAAAGCCCCGCCAACGGTATCGTTCGCGCGATGTACCTTGTCCACTTCGGCCACCATTCTGTCTTCCGTGGCCTTATCAACGCAACGCAGCGGCGATTCGAGATTCTCGCATATCGCCACAATTTCTTCCCACGTTGCTTCGCGTTCCAGCCGAACGTGCCCCACGGCAATAGAGTGGCTCAACACGTTCGTGCCGAATTCGCGCAAAAAGAGTTTGGCAAGGGCGCCAATGGCCACGCGCGCCGCCGTCTCGCGTGCAGACGCGCGTTCCAGAATATAGCGTGCATCGTGAAAATTAAACTTTTGCGAACCCGCCAGATCGGCATGGCCCGGACGAGGCGCGGTCAGCTTCTTTTTCAGGTCTTCCGCGCCTTCGCTGTCCTCAACGGGCAGTACTTTCTCCCAGTTTTTCCAGTCGCGGTTTTCGACGCGCAGCGCGATTGGCGCGCCAATCGTCTTCCCGTGACGAACACCGGCCAAAAACTCCGCCGTGTCCTTCTCGATTTTCTGCCGTCCGCCGCGGCCATATCCCAACTGGCGCCGATGCAGTTCGCGCTGAACGAACTCCATCTCCACGGGAACACCGGCTGGGAAGCCGGAAACCCATGCAATCAGCGCCTGGCCGTGGGATTCACCCGCCGTCACGAAGCGTAACATTAGTGGTCGCGTCCAATCATAAATACAAGCGAAGAATTTTACCGGACACTACAACCCTCGTAAAGGACGCATTGTCTTTGCGTTAGCCGCATCTCCGCGAGCAATTAACCACGAAGTTCTCTTGACGCATCATGAGGTGAACTGTAGGCTTTCCGAGGAAGCTGCCGAGACGTTTCAAACAGCGCTCCAAACGATGCCCGAGCCGACCGAATCGCCATCACGCCTCTCACGTCTCGGAGACGCCCTCAAGCGCTGGATATTCACGTTTCAAGATTACGTGTATCTGTCGTTTCACGCATTCATCGACATATTTACCCCACCCGTGTACTGGATAGATACTCTTAACCAGATGGACTTGATCGGCGTCGGATCGGTGCCGATCATCGTCGCCGCCTTTTTCTCGATTGGCGGTGTCCTGGTTCTTAATACCGCTGCGCAACTTACGCGATTTGGCATGGCTTCGCTCACCGGTGATGGTGTCGCGCTAGCGCTCGTTCGGGAACTTGGCCCCACAATTACCGCGCTGCTCGTCGCTGGCCGCAATGCATCAGGCATGGCTTCGGAACTTGGCTCAATGGTGGTTACCGAGCAGGTCGATGCGATGCGCGCTCTCGGTACCGATCCCATTCGCAAGTTGATGGTCCCGCGCATTATCGCCACCGCGCTGATGCTGCCTTTGCTGGCGGCCGTAGGGGACTTCTTCGGTTTAGTAGGTGGATTCGTCATGGCACATTTTACGCTTGGCCTGGGCGCCGTGCAGTTCTGGACGCGTGCCGTACATGCCCTCGTATTCGGCGATCTGGTCCAGGGAGTCGTGAAGCCGTTCATATTTGCGCTGATCCTCGCGACGGTCGGCTGCTATCAAGGCTTGCGCGTCACGGGCGGGACCGAAGGTGTTGGCCGCGCGACAACGACCGCATTCTTGTGGTCCGCGCTCGCCGTTCTCGTTTCAGATGCTTTTCTCTCGCGCCTCTTCCTCAGCATGTACAAATAGATTCCCGCTTGACCGTTTTCGCTACAGGGCGCTGTTTTAGTGGCATTTTCTGTCTATAATTCCTTTATGGCCGCAGAGTTCCAGCCCGGACGGGGTATGGTACTGGCCGATGCCGTTCCGGGCGAGCCACTCATCATCTTTAAGGATGTCCGCCTCGGCTTCGACGAAGGCGATGTCCTCCGCGGAATATCCTTCGAAGTCTCTCCCGGCGAAACCAAAGTGCTGCTCGGCGAGAGCGGCTCCGGCAAGACCCTCATCATGAAGCTTTCGGCGGGCCTGATGCGTCCCGACTCAGGCAAAATCTGGGTGATGGGCCGCGACGTTACCGAAATGACCGAGCGCGAGCTGCTCGATTTTCGCCGCCATCTCGGCTTCGTCTTTCAGGAGGGCGCTCTTTTCGATTCAATGACCGTCGAAGACAATGTCGCCTTCCGCCTCCGCGAAGAAGGTGTCGACGAAGAGAAGATCGAAACCCAAGTCCGCCAGGTGCTTCGGTTCGTCGAGATGGAGCATGCCATCGATCTATATCCCGCCGATCTCTCGGGCGGCATGCGACGGCGCGTGTCGATTGCACGCGCCCTTGTCGATCATCCCGCCGTCGTCTTTTACGACTCACCCACAGCGGGGCTCGATCCCGTCACCTCGCAGACGATCATCAATCTTATTCTGCGTGGGCGCGATACGCAGGGCGTTACATCATTGCTCGCCACGCATCGCGTGCAAGACGTGTTCGGCCTGGCGCACTATCGTTTTGATGTGGATTCTGGCCGTGTGATGCCCATCGCCGCAAACGGCGCGCCCGCCGCAAAAGTTCATAACGTGTCGCCGACAAATGTTCTCGTCTTGCGCGACGGCCACATTTACTTTGAGGCTTCGGCTGAGGAATTCGGCCGCAGCTCGGACAATTATTTGAAACAATTTCTCGCATCGGCCACTTAAATTTTGATCGCGATGAATATCGCGGCGAATTTCGCAATGAACAGGGAGGCATAGCAATGGCGCAACAGAAGCAGCTTTCATGGATCGATCTTCGCGTGGGGATATTTGTGCTGGCCGGCCTTGTCCTGACGGGCATCACGATTTTTTATGTGACCGGAGGGCATTTCTTCGGCGCGAAGTATCGCCTCATCACCTATATGCCTGAGGTGAGCGGCCTCGCCACGGGCGCGCCGGTGAATCTCGACGGCATTCTCGTCGGCAACGTCCAATCGTTTTCCTTCACGCCGCATCCCGAAGATGAAGATCACGCCGTCACGATCGTCATGGAGGTCGATAAGCGCTTCCAGGACCAGATTCGCACCGATACCGCCGCGAGCCTTGCCACCCAAGGCTTGCTCGGCGACCGGTACGTGTCGCTCACGCGCGGGCTCACTGGCAGCGTGATTCCCAATAACGGCGTTGTGCAGACGAAAGGTTCCGTCGGCACCCAAGAGGTGATCGAACGCAGCGCCGATTTGATGTCGAGCGCAAAGGTGCTCGTCGATAATCTCAACCAAACTATCAACGGAATCAATCGCGGCCAGGGCACTCTCGGTAAATTCATGAAAGACCCCGCGCTTTACAATCACCTTGACGCGACCGTTGAGAAGGTCGATGCGATGGCGACCTCGGTCCAGCAAGGAAAGGGAAGCATCGGCAAACTCATGACGTCCGACGATCTGTATAACAAGGCCGACAGCGCCATCGGCAAAGTCGATGACGCGATGAGCGCCGTGAAAGATCAGAGGGGCACGCTCGGCAAGATCATCTACGATCCGGCGATGTATCAGCACATAAACAGCATCAGCGCGAATGCCGACGCCATCATCAGCGACGCGCGCGCGGGCAAAGGCACTCTCGGCAAGGCCATCACCGACGATGCGCTCTACAACAACGTCCGCGATGCGTCCGCCAATCTTCGCGACGTGACCGCCAAGCTCAACTCGAATCAGGGTACGGCCGGGAAATTCTTCACCGATCCCGCGCTCTACGACAATCTCACCGGGCTCACCGGCGATATGCAGTTGATGATCAACGACTTCCGCAAGAATCCCAAAAAGTTCCTGCACATCAAGCTGGGCCTGTTCTAGCTAGGTCTTGGCTTCGATTCTCCCGGGAGCGCCATTCTGCTGAATGGCGCTTTCGCCTTTCGCTTTCCTCCTTTGGCAATTGCGATTAGAAGGTCCTCCTTTCCTTTATTTTCATCGAGTTACGTTGTTTTTTAATTCTTGGGAGTTGCCCCGCCAAAATGCCGGCGGGCAGGGATTAGAAAGATGCGCTCACGTTGAGGTCGTAGCTGAGCGGTCAAAAAAAGTCCCTTTTTTTTGTCGATTAGAAATTGAGATTTTGTTGAGAGTGCTTGGGTTACGGCCATTTCTAATCGGCAGATCGGCGATTAGAAATCGGGTGGTGTCGATTCGCTTCCCATTTTGGAACGGTGGGTCTTCTGCGGCTCGTCTCTGACTTGTGAGTTGGCTCGGCACATTCACACAGCGATGATAACACAGCAGTAACTAGAATGCAAGCGATTTTTCGGAATTCTTCGCGTGGATTTGCCGGGTAGTTCGCTTCCGGCGGCAAGCAAATGTGCCAAAAATGCGCAGTTTTGGCTGCGATTGGCACCTTAAAATACGCTATTTGGGTGCGAAATGGCGCGTTTGGCGCCTTAAATTTGAGAAGGGAGCAGTTTCGGGCGCTATTTATAGGTGCACTCAGTGCCCACTGATATCTCCCAAAAAAGCCAGCACGCGCCGCCTGTATTCCTCCGGCGCTTGCCCCAACGCGGACGCGTGTCCCGCGCACTCCACGATCCATAACTGCTTGGGTCCGCGCGCGGCGTTATAAATCATTTCCGCGTGGCGGCAGGGGATCCGATGGTCCGCCGTCCCGCAGATCAGCAGCACGGGGAACGGTCTCTCCGCAACGGCTCTTTCCGGTGAAACCTGATCCGGATCG
>DATNBB010000272.1:0-9009 GCA_035607335.1 Binatia bacterium
AATCGCGAAAGCACAGGCCGCGGAACCCAAAATCCGCCCTCAGCCACCAGCGGCAGCGCGCGAGGCAGTTGTTCTCTGGCCTCCGCATAATTCAGTATCCCCTTAACTCCTTGCCGCAAAAGGGAATAGCTGTCAGACTCGCTTAGGTTGTCACCCACCACTAAGAGCCGCGCCGACGCACTATGATCGAGGATATTCCCCAGCAGCGCGCCCGTCGCCTGCTTTGCCGCATGGGCATCTACCACATAAACCGAGGCTTTTGGCACTTCCAGGGTTCGCAGATCCGGGGCGAGCATGGAATCGAGTTGCTTCGAGCAGAGTTGGAAGCCCGAGTCATCCAGCAGGCGCTCAAACTCGTTCAAAACCATAGGATGAGGCGAGAGAAGACAGACCTTTAGAGCCGTCTTGGTTCCGTTTCTGGCCATTGCTCAGTTAGGTTAGCCTGTCAAAAGCCACGGCACAAGGAAGCGCGTGCTCAAGGTTTCCAAGCTGACACGGGGGCGGACCGTCGAGTACTAGTTATTGAAGCGTAAAAATTGTGTTTCAGAGCGGGTAGAAATCCGAAACAGGATTTCAGTCGGCCTGAGCGCTGGCGGCAATGCCAGCGGTATCCCGACGTGGACGCTTGGCGGGTAAACCAGCCTGGCGGACCTTATAAAGCAGGGCCCGATAGCTGATTTTCAGCGCCTCCGCCGTTTTGCGACGGTTCCAATGATTCTGCTGCAGCACCTTAAGGATGACGTCGTGTTCCATGCGGCGCGTCACCTGTTGCGCGATACGCTTCAGCGGAATGTTGCCGTCTTCGCCCGCCTCATACGTGAACTCCGGCTGCTTTCTCTCCGTCGGCTCGCCATAGAAAGCTTCTTCTGAACCAAGGATGACATAGCGAGCCATGCAATTTTCCAGTTCGCGGACATTGCCGGGCCAATCGCGCTGCTTCAGGAGCTGCATCGTCTCGCGGCTGAGCGGGCCGGCTTCGCGCTTAAAACGCACATTGAAACGCTCGCGGAGGTATTCGGCCAGAAATGGAATGTCTTCGCGCCGCTCGCGGAGCGGTGGAAGCGTGATGCTGATCACGTTGATGCGATAAAAGAGATCCGAGCGAAATGTGCCCTTTTCGATTTCGCGGCCGAGGTCGCGATTGGTCGCGCAAATCACACGCGCATCGAGCCGCTTCTCCACGTGCTCGCCGATTCGCGTGAAATGCCCGTCTTGCAGCACGTGAAGCAGCTTTGCCTGGAGACCGGCGTCGAGTTCGGCGATTTCATCGAGGAACAACGATCCACCCTGAGCCAGTTCCATGCGGCCAGGTTTTGGATTGTTGGCGCCCGTGAAGGCGCCCTTCGCATATCCGAAGAGTTCGCTTTCCAGCAGCGTACCCGGGATTGCAGGACAATTTACTTTGATAAAGGGACCGTTGGTCCAAGGCGAATGCGAATGGATGAAGCGGGCAAGGACTTCCTTGCCGGTGCCGCTTTCCCCAAGGATCAGGATCGGCACATTGAGACCGGCGGCCCGCTCAACGCGAGCGCGGACGGCCTGCATCGCCTCAGCTTTGCCGAAATAGATCTGGTCCGGCGGGAGGTCAGTGCCAGTTTGCGAATGCGTCGTTCTCAGTTCTGCGGCAGAAGCCATTGGTCTGGATAGGCTTTAGGAACGCCCGGCACTTGATAGTGCACCCATGACGCCAAACCAGGAGACCGCTGAAGTAAATTGGAGACAGGCTGTGGATATCGTAATTCCTTTAACACCAATAGCTTGCGCTGACAAAGCCCAAGAGGGCAGTCGTACCTAATATGCCGGAATTCACCGTGTTGTGGGTCTAAAACCAGAAAAGCCTTGGCATTTTCGGGAAGACGGATTCCCCGCAAAGTGCAAGTTGTTCACATTCAGAAGCTTACTGGTGATTGTGTTCTAGTACCCAGCGCGGCCAGAGGCATTATCGCAAGTTGCGGACCTGATATCGGTAAACCAGGGGCAGAATAAAGAAAAAGGCAGGCGCGAACCCAAAGCACGCCTGCCTCGAAGTCTAAGCTCTACATCTCGCCGCGAATGATGTCATAGCGCTCAATCACCGCAGCCACGCCAATCGTTTCATGCTGATCGTCTTCGCGCTTGTCCACGCGGATGACTCTTCCATGTGCACGAACGAAGACTTCGGTCCCGCGCGTGATTTCCGCCGGCAAGGTGAGCGTGAAATCCAACTCGGTACCGGGACTCATCTCCTTCTGCATTACAAAATACACGCCGCGCGTTGAGATGTCCCTGGTCTGACCGCTGTGAGCACCCGGTTCTCGATTGATCGGCAGGCGAATGCTTACCGGCAGAGACAAATCGTACCGGCGAGCCATGCGACGCTCCGTCATCCCCCGTATTCCTCCGAAAAAAGATGCGAATCTACCCCCGTGCCGCAAACCACTGGTGCAATCGCCCTTCCAAAAAACATACAAAAATAATGCGCCGCGGAAACGAGCAAATCTTGCCCTGTGCTCTCGCGAGCCGCAGCGAACAAAGTTGAACAACTTCTTTCGGTACAGTAAAAACGATCGCCTAAAGCTGAAGGTCCCAAGAGATTGAGAAGCAACGCGCGTTTTCCAACGACACTTTTTTAACGCGCCGGAGCGGAATACTAGACCAATCCGCGAGAAGATGGGAAGCGATATTTCGAGATATGTGCTCTACTTGTGCAACCGTTTTCAGGGTATAGGACTATCGGGGCGGATAGCCCTTACCCCAATAGTAATCTCACCGACCGGCGCTCGGAAGCCGCAATCAACTCCGAACGCTGGGAACTGCATGTCCTTCTTCTGTCTTTTCCTTTAGCGCCGCCTCTTTGGCCGCCGCTTCTCTTGCCGCAGCTGCGGCCTTTGCCGCTGCCGAGCGGGCTCCTCGGCCGGAATCCAAATTGAACTGCCGCATTTTGTACAGCAGAGCCTTGTAGCTGATGCCGAGCATGCGCGCTGCATCCTTGCGGCACCAGTTTGTCTTTTCGAGCGCGTCCGCAATGGCTTCCATCTCGGCTTCATCTTTTAATCCGCGGACGAGAGCCTTGAGTCCCTGATCCTTCGGTGCCGGAGCGGCCTCTTCGCGTGGGGCGATGCGCTGCTGCTGCCCGGTCATTTCCACGAGTTCGCGGAAGCTCCCTTCATCGTCTTCCAAAATCACATAACGCTTCACGAAATTCTCTAACTCGCGAAGATTTCCCGGCCACGGATAGCGAAGCGCGGCTTCCATCAGGTGCTTGGAAGGATCCGGAGCGGCCTTTCCGTATTTTTCGCTGTACTTCACCAGGAAATGACGGAAGAGCAGCGGAATTTCAGTCGTACGCTCGCGGAGAGGCGGGATGTGAATCGAGAGCACATTCAGGCGGTAATAGAGATCCTCGCGGAAGCGGCCCGTACGCATGGCGTCTTTCACGTCCATGTTGGTGGCGGCAAGAACTCGCACGTCCACGTTGACCACGGCACGCGCGCCAAGCCGCGAAAATTGCCCGTCCTGCAGCACGTGAAGCAGCTTCGCTTGCAGGTGCGGGCTCATCTCCGCAATTTCATCGAGAAAAATCGTGCCGCGATTGGCGAGCTCGAATTTCCCAGGCTTCGCTCGTACAGCGCCCGTAAATGCGCCTTGCTCGTATCCAAAAAGTTCAGACTCGAGAAGCTCACCCGGCAGCGCCGCGCAGTTCACCTTCACGAACGCCTGCTGCCTGCGCGTGGAGCGAAGGTGAATCATGCGGGAAACAACTTCCTTTCCCACGCCGCTCTCTCCGCTGATGAAAACGGGCACATCCACCGGCGCGATTTGCAGAATTTGCTGGCGAATCTTGAGCATTTGCGGGCTGGCCGCAAGAAACGAAATATCTTCGGTCAGCGCTTCGCAATATTCGCGCAGGGATTCGTTTTCCGAGCGCAGTTGCTGCTTCTGCTTGCATTTCAAAAATGCCGCTTCCAGCTCCGGCTTTTCAAAAGGCTTCGTGAGGTAGTCCATCGCGCCCAGGCGGATCGCCTCGACAACCGTGGTCACCTCATTCGAGCACGAAAGCATGATGACGCTGAGCGTGCGATCGAGTTGCATGAGCTGGCGCAGCGTCTCGATGCCGTCCAGTTCCGGCATGAGAACGTCCAGGATAACCATGTCGGGACGCTCGCCGGAGCCGACGCGCTCAAGCGCTTCCTTGCCGCTCGCGACCGTCTCCACCTTGTAGCCGTCTACCTCAAGCAGCGTTTGAAGAACTTTTCGAATACTGGGTTCATCGTCAACAACGAGTATCGTTTCTTTGTCAGCCATGAGCTTTCCTATTGGGCTTGAGCAGGTGCGAGCCCGCGTTATATGAAGTCGTTATTCCGTTTGGATCGGCAGCAGGAATGAGAAAGAACTGCCGCGTCCCACTTCGCTATCGACCCAAACCTTCCCGCGATGAGCCTGAATCAGTCTCTTCGTGATTGCCAGGCCCAGGCCCATTCCGGAGGACGACGGATCGACGCGAACGAACTCTTCGAAAATCTCTTGATGAAACTCGGCTGCAATACCGCTTCCCGTATCCGCGACCGAAACCATTACCGCATTGGGCGTTTGTCCCACACCGTGCCGGCGCTCGTCGGCAGGAGCGGCTTCGTTGACGCGGCGCTCCCAAAAATGAGGCTGCGCCATCAATGTCACTTCGCCACCGGGCGGAGTGTGCTTCAACGCGTTATCGATCAGGTTAAAAATGCACTGCTGCACTTTTTGATAATCGAATTTGAAGATCGGCAAATCCTCGTGAATTTTTACATCGAGGCGCACTTTGGCGCGCTGAAAGGCATCTTGCCAACGGCAATTCAGGTCCTTGATGCAATCGCGCAAATCGTTGTCGCGAAGGTGCAGCACGAGTTTCCCGCTTTCGAGCGCCGAGTAGTTGAGAAACATCGAAACGAGGCGTACGAGGCGTTCGCAACTCTCTTTGGATTCGTGCAGGATGTCCGTCTGCTTGTCGCTGAGTTTTCCAAGCGAGCCGGAGAGCAAAAGATCGTAGTAACCCTTCATCACGGCGAGCGGCGTCTTTAGTTCATGCGCGGCCGAAGCAAGAAAAACAGTCTTTTGACGATTTACTTCCTGAAGGCGGAGATACGCTGCGAGAAGATTCCGGTATGTCGTCTCGCGTTCCTGCATGAGCTCTTGCACTGTCTGGCGCATATCCGCTTCTTCCGGCTGCAAGTCGGGAGGAGCAGGTTCGAGATAGACGGCCAGCCAATCCAGTTCGGGCAGCCAGCGCACTCGCGCTCTCATCGCCGAGTCGCTAATGAGAGGCAGAGTAACTTCCTGCTGACCGTCGGTAAGCTTCCTCAGAGTCACCGTTGCATCGCCCGTGAGAATGTCTCTGAAGAGGTTCACTTCTTCGTCGGTCGTTGGCAGGCCCCGGACAAATTCATGAGCGTGCAAATTTTTAAAAAGAAGCCTGCCGCTCCGGTCGGAAACGATCATGGGTCGGTCGAGCGCGTCGAGAAGACTGGCGACCGGTGCAAGAACGGCGGCGCTGCCCTTGCGACGCTCGATTGTGGCTGTCTTCGGCAATCTTCCTCCAGCGAGGGCAAATTCAAAGCTCAGGGAAAAACTATTCCATCAGAGCGAATAAGGGCTTCGTCTGACCTTGAATGGGAAAACATATGCTCTCAGACGGATTTGAGAGCTGTCAATGGTAAATACGTCCCATATTTGCACAATGGTGGAAGCCTGTGGGCACAACATTGCGCATCTTGCTCGCGGTTCTCGTTCGACGCACTCCGCCTGTCCTTTGTATATCGCTGCTGGAATTAGAGTTAGGAGAAGCGTGAATAGTTTGAAAAGTTTGCCCTCAAATTGCGGTTAAACCGAGTACTAAAACTGAGGGACTATGATGCACGCGAGAGAGACGCTAATTCACAAAACTGGGGCGCGGACACTGTACGAAGAGCGGCGCCGTTTTCCGCGAATCCATTTGCAGGTACCGCTATTTATCCGGGGCAAGGATTCGCAAGGAGAGCAGTTCCTTGAACTTGCTAAGGCATTAGATATCAGTGCGTTAGGTGCATTGATTACGTGTCCGAAAGCGCTGTCCGTGGGGGATTTCGTCACACTGACCGTTCCCGCCCCTTCCATCACGTCCTCGGCCTTGATTCCGGCGGGAATGCCACCTATACAAGCGCGGGTTCGGCGAGAACAAGAAGCTGGCGACATCTATCTGGTAGGCGTGGAATTCATCAAACCTCTGACGTAGCGCGTCACGTTTACTCACCGTTTCTGCCACATATGGAAAGCAAGTTCAGCTTCCGCGCAAGTGTTTCATTTTGAGAGCGCATTTGACATAATATGTCTTTTGTTTTCAATGCGTTCTACGGCCGCGATCTTGATGCGTCCGCCTTCGCATTTGGACTATGCTTTGCATACGTACCGGTGCCCCGCAGGAAGCCCTGACTGAAAAGTTCAGGGAAGAGAGATAGTCTAGACAATTGATGCCTCTGCCCGGCGACGTGCCCCAGCCGCAGCCATCGGCCGAAGACTCGTTTCTCGACTTACTCGTTGAGACCCTCGCGGCTCTCGATGAGTCGGTGCGCGGACAATTTCTCCGCCAGTACTTCCGCACGATTGCGCACATCGAGCTCACCGAATCGCAAAGCAATCAGCACTGGGAAAAAATTCTCGAGCGCCATCGCGAGCTCTCTGCCAATCTCGGCAAGAGAGTGTCGCTCAAGACAGCCATCATTGATGTGCTCGCCTCGGCAAATGTCCTGCGTGTACCGATCATCATCGAATACGACGATCTGAAGAAGCTTCAGGTCAGCGCAGCCACAGACCCGCTCACCGGCCTCTATAACAGGCGATTCTTTGACGAAGCCTGTGAACGCGAACTGAACCGTGCCAAGCGCTACGGGCAGACCCTCGCTTTTGTGCTGTTGGATCTGCACAAATTAAAAGAAGTAAACGATCAGCGCGGGCATCTCGAAGGCGACCACATTATTCAGCTCGCCGCCACCACGCTGCGAAAGACGCTTCGCGCGTCCGATACGGCATTTCGCATTGGCGGCGATGAATTCGCCCTGCTCCTACCGCAGACAGACCTTGAGCAAGCGACCACTCTCTCACGCCGCGTTCGATCTCAATATGAGACCGAAGTTCGCCCTCTGCATTTGGGAGTCGGAGTCACCCTCGATTTTGGCATCGCCATTTATCCGCAGGATGCAGATGAGCGGCGTGCCCTTCTCACGCTCGCCGATGAGCGCCTCTACGAATTGAAGCAGGCCGGGCGTACAACACAGCCGCGAGTCATTTCCTTAGACAACCATGCCCGCGAAACGCCGTCTCCATCTCCGAAAGTAGTTCCCGGTCCCACTACGGAGCCAATGTCAGAAAAGCCAGCCTCGCGGGCTTCGGAGCAGCGGAAATGGGAGCGAGTTTCGCTGACGGGTACCAAGGCGCACGCCGTCCTTACGGAACAGGGCCAAAAGACCGCCCGCGTCCTCGATCTAAGTTATGGCGGTGTGGCCCTTCTGCTCAATGAGGACGACGATGTGCCCGAGCAATTCAATGCCGTGCTCAACGTCCCGATTCTGCCCCCGGTTCGCGTCATTCTCAAGCGCGCCTACTCTTCTCGAACTGAAGGCGGCCGCACGCGCGTAGGCTGTTCCTTCGTCTCGTAGTTTTCCACAGGCCACCTCGCAAAATCCGGCCAGTCGGCGTAGGATATTTTCTTCCCGCTGTGGGGCCTCAGCTCAGCGTTCTTATGTCTCAAATAAATTCAGTTTCAGGGATTGCGGCCAATAAGCGCGTCGGCCTCCCGGCCTGGATGGAGCGCGTGCCTGCTCGCATGGATCGGGCAGCCGAAAAATGGGACTCCGAAAGCGTTCACGACCTTCGTGTTGCGCTCCGGCGCTGCCGCGCGATGGCTGAAGCTCTCAATGAAGTGAATCCTGATCCCGGCTGGCGAAAAGTCAAAAAATCCACGCGCCGGCTCTTTCATGCCTTGGGGAACGTGCGAGACACTCAGGTCGAACGCGGATGGGTCAAAAAGCTCGCCCCGCCGCGCGAACCGCTTCGCACCCATCTGCTGAGGCTTCTTTCCCGCCGCGAAAAGGAACGGCGAGATAATGCCCGCGAGGCCCTTGACGATTTCAGCCCCAAGGAATGGAAGAGGCTTTCTCACAAACTCGAGCGCAAAGCCGAACTGTTCCCGCTCGAAAGCGTCGTATTTCAACGCGTAGCTTTGGCAAAGTTGCAGGAAGCGCGCGAACTTCTCTCTCGTGCGCGCGAGCGCAGCAGCGCGAAAGCCTGGCACAATGTGCGAATCGCCCTAAAGCATTTCCGTTATGTCGCCGAGAATTTTCTGCCTCGCAGATATGAGCTTTGGGCTGCCGATCTGAAGCGCCTCCAGGATCTCCTCGGCGAAGTTCACGATTTGGATGTGCTCCGCGCCGATGTTCGCCGCAACGCCACCGGATCGCTACGCGGCCTGCTCGCCACATGGCTCGGCAAAATCGAAGCGGAGCGCAAAATACGGCTCGCCGAAGTCCTCGCAAAGACGACTGGCGAAGGTTCCCTTCTCCCCCAATGGCGCTCCGGCCTTGAGATCGCTCATATGCTTTCCGCAACGCCGCAACTCAGCCGTCGCAGCGCATAGCGTACCAAGACAGGGCGGTATACGTTATGCGTCATTGCATACACGCTCTGTGTCGCAAACCCGCCCGCGAAGGCTTTGGCGTAAGCCCAGCCCATTTATCGCGCTTCGTCGACGTCGCTCAAATGGCTCATTTCTGGGGCTTTGCCCGATCTTAATACACCTGTCGCGTTAACCCAGGCTCCGGCACCGTTTTTGCATCCTCATTCGACGAAGTGTTTACCTAAACGCGGCGCACGAGAATCCACTCTGCTGATTTTCATCGCGCCGCAGAGCCGGAGTCTGGCAATCTATATGTTCGTGCCAAACGCAATCCATACCGAAGGCCGCCCTGTATGGGCGGAGATTTCGCTCAAAGCGATTCAGGGCAACCTGAAAGTCGTCCG
>DATNBB010000275.1:0-8488 GCA_035607335.1 Binatia bacterium
AGCGAGCGCGATCGAGCCGGGGCATCCGTACGTTTTCTTCTCTGCGGCGATTCAGCCGCGCATCACTGGAGGCACGTCGATTCACCCGTGGCGACCGGCATTCACGTACGAGCGGCCCGCGGCGGAAAAGAAAGCGGCCGCCTCCGACTAACCGCATTGCGGATAAGGCGGCGGCAGGCGCGCTATTCCACTCCCGCACTAGAATGGTCACGCCACGTTGGAATGGTACGTGCGACGGGTGGGCTGCCTCACCTGGCCTATTCAAGCTTGTTTGCTGGATTGAAAAACCTGGCGCGTGCGCCGCATGGCTCTGTAGCTGAAGTACTTTAAGGTATCAGCTAGTGGGGAGAATCCCAGAGGTCTGGGCTGAAGGCCTCGTTCGCGCAGAACCGAGTTGAATTGCCGCACAATGGCACGGCGCTGTGAATCACGAGAGCGAAAGGTGATGCTGAAAGAGATCGACACCTCATTGCCGTTTTTGACCCAATGTGGCGCGGCGATGGGGAAGTGAAGGCCTTTGCCAGGTATCAGGTCAAATGTCTTACCGCGAGCTTGAAACTCCGGTTTGTAGACGAGGTTCCGGTTCTTGCCCAAAAGGCCCCGTTCGATGTCGGCTTCGGTGACGACCGCTGTGTCATCGGCATCAAAGATGCTCACCTGTTTTTCGCCGCGAATTTGCAGCAGGAAATTGTGTTCGGGATCGACGTGGAACGGTGTGACCGATTGCGGTGAGGTCAGAAAGATAAATGCTTCGCGCTGGCACATGCCGGGAACGATTGTGTCCGAAAGATCTCGGACTTGGTCGAGACAAGCATCGAGCAGCGAACGATATTCGGGCTCGTTCTCGACGAACTTCAGAACCATCCATGAATGGGCTTCTTCGATGCGGCGGATCGTTTCTTCCGCTGACAGGCCATTTCGAGGAGAAAGACGTCCGCCCATATCGGCAGAAATTCGCCCTTCGTTGTATTCGACGCAGTTCTCCGGCAGCGTCTTAGCGAGTTCAAGCAATCGTGATACCGCGAACAATGGATGATCGGCAAGGTTGTGGTCGATCAGAAACGGCCGCCGGGGAAATTGCATTCGGAATGTGTGAGGGTCGAGTTCAAGCGGTGGTTGCATCGCAGCCGTGGATGCCATGTGGGGCGAAGTAGTTTCCATAGTCGCTCCTTTCTCAATTTATTTCTTTCGTCTTCTTCCTGAAATCGAAGCCTTCGAAGATGCCGTAAGCACTGCATTTCACCCAACGCAGGAAAGGAAAACTGGACGCGATAAAATTTCCCCAAGCGCGATTAGGAGATACGACCAACGTCTCAACGGTGCGCCGGTCAATCCAGAGCCGATTGATCATAAAATGCCGCGACTCGGCGGTAGAATCCATCCATGCGATTTCGGGCATATCATGCAGCCGCCGAAGGTTTTCTATTTCCAGGAGCATGCCGGGCGAGTAGCGCGCGTATTCTTCGTCGAACGCTATTTTGAAGGCGACCGAGCCGCGGCCGGAAACTAGATTGCACTTGAGCGCAATGGGCCTATGTCTATGGAAAAGCCCGAGCATCATTAGCTGACCGTGACGATGGGCTTCCAATGCGGCTTCTCTAAAAAAACTGCAGGTCTCGGTGCGAGATGCCAAAGAGCTTCCATCCTGACCTTTCCACCCGCTGGATTCCAATTCAAGGAAAGAGGCGATCCAAGGAGCGGCGTCGCCTTGCCGTTCGAGGCATCTGTATTCGGTGGGGCCTCCTTCACCGAGCCTTTTCTCCAGGCGCCGAAATTCCTTAAGATGCTTTCCGCGGAGAGCGCTTCCCAGGTATGCATCGGCATTGGACATCGGCCTGAACAAAGCCCGCGTCGTGCAGTCGGATTGAAGCGCTGTCCAGTGTCTTTCGCTGATTTGCTGATGTAGCTCCTGTGCGACGCGGCCCTCTCCCGTAATGAAGCGGAATTCGACGAGCGGAGCGCTCTCCCGGCTGTGCTCCGCCCAATCGAGCAGCGTACCCACGCACTCTGGGACGAATGCACTGTGCACCAAAGGCGTACAGAGACGGTTGTACGTCGGCCGGAGCGATCGCAACACGCGCGATGGGAGGCCGCGATAGTTTGACGCAAGTTCAAACGGAAACATCCCGCACAGCTTCTCAGGACGCGTGGGACAGTCCGGATCCGGCGCGAAGATGAAAACAAATAACGTCTTTCGTTGGGGATCGAGGTGACGAAGCGAAGGGATGAGCCACCAGGGCTCATAAAAGGCATTTGGGTCGATGGCATTTTTTGCGAGTTCCATCCAAGCTGGAGTAAATTCCTCTAGATCGCGGACGTCGCGGACGACCACCGTGCGAGTTGCCCCAGGCCTGCCGCTTGGCATCTTACGTACTTTGGAGCCCCATTGGTTTTTAGCTTCGGGGAGAGGTTTACGAGCGGCAGGCCAGATTTCTAGCGTCGCGTGCGTCTCAGAGCGTGAATTCACGGTGAGACTCTCTTGGTTTGCGGCCTTGCCCACGCATACCCCGCTTTTTGCTCTGTGATTCAAACTAGGAATCAGCCATACCCCGGCAGACAGACACATGGCCTGTGGCTGCACATTTGTATCGGACGGCTTCGTACGGAGCAATCGGGCAATCTCTGATTTAAGCTGGGGTATTGCCTCTACCTCTCGAATTTGCCACGATTCATACGTCAGGCGAGTCTTAAGCTGATTTGTTTTTGGAGATTATTCGGTCGTAGAAGCAAATCGTTGGGTTCACTTCGTTTCCCGTTAACACTCTGCCGGTTTCGAATCGCGGAAATAATCGGCGCCCTACGCAATTGGCGTTTGTTTCAGACGATGCCGATCAGACCAGCCGTCACACTCATATCGGAATAGCACCACGGAGAGAAGAGTTTCTTCCAAAGAGCGGACAGGCTATTCTTACAATCCGCCATGTCCCCCCAAGCACACGATCTCTCGGAAATCTTTGTAGAACTCGGCTTCGTCTTTCTGGGGCTTGCGATCCTTGCAAGATTTGCCAATCGGGCCGGGTTTTCTGCGATTCCTCTCTATCTGTTGGCGGGTCTCGCATTTGGCAATGGAGGATTACTTCCACTCAGAGTCAGCGCGGGATTTACACATATTGGCGCAGAGATCGGCGTGCTGCTGCTGCTCTTTATGCTAGGCCTGGAATATACGGGTGAGCAGTTGAAAGAAAATCTAAAAACGGGGTTTCACGCCGGCATCATCGATTTTACCCTCAACTTTCCGCCGGGTGTAATCATGGGACTTCTGCTGCGATGGGGCGTGATTCCTTCGCTCGTGCTGGGCGGCATTACCTATATTTCCTCTTCTGGGATCATTGCGAAGGTACTGGCCGAGCTGAATCGGATGAAGAATCCCGAGACGCCGTCCATCATTTCTGTCCTCGTGATGGAAGATCTTGCGATGGCGGTTTATCTGCCATTGATGGCCGTGCTTCTGGCGGGAGGGGGCACTCAGAAGATCGTTTTGTCGGTTGCCATAGCGATTGCAATTGCGATCGTGATTCTCTTGCTTGCGCTGCGTTTTGGACGCCAGATCAGCGAAGTGTTTCTTCACGAGTCGGACGAAATTCTCCTTCTTACGGTATTGGGCGCCGTGCTTCTGGTGGGTGGGTTTGCGCACCGGTTCAAGGTCTCGGCGGCAATCGGTGCATTTCTCGTGGGAATCGCTCTGTCCGGGTCCATTGCTGAAAGATCGCACAAATTGATCGCCCCGCTTCGCGATCTATTTGCGGCGACGTTTTTCTTCTTTTTTGGTTTGCAAATCGCCCCGAAGAACCTGCCTGCGGTTCTGCCCTTAGTGTTTGTTATTGGCGGTATTTCGGCTGTGACGAAGATTCTGACAGGTTATTGGGCGGCTGCACGTGCTGGACTGGATCGGCGGGCTCGGATGCGCGCGGGCATGACACTCGTGACCCGAGGTGAGTTTTCTATCGTGATCGCGGGCTTAGCGGCGGGCGTGGAACCACATCTGGAAGCTTTGGCCGCAGCTTATGTTCTCTTTTTGGCGATTTTGGGACCCATTTTGACGCGCTTCACTAAATGAGTGATGCTCAACGAACGGGGCGCATGGCCGCGAATCAAACGGAAATCAAAGGGTGCCAGTAGTGTCGTGGAGCGGGAGGCCCGTAGGCTTGTATTGGTAATGATCATTCGTTTCTTTACGGAGTTCTTCGAGCCGGCTGCGGAGTTGCTCGGTTAATTTGTCATAACCAGGCTTGCCATAGAGATTGTTGGCCTCGTTCGGATCGCTCTGCAAATCGTAAAGCTCGTATTCCTGCGGGTCGATGAAGAAGTGAATGTATTTGTACCGCTTCGTGCGAATGCCGCGGCAGGGCTTGATATTCTGCCAGCCAGGATATTCGTAATATTCGTAGAGCCAGTCTTCACGCCACGGAACCTTTTTCCCCTCGGCTAACGGCATCACAGATTTCCCCTGCATTCCCGACGGAATCGGAATGCCTGCAAGATCGAGCATCGTCTCCGCCATATCGAGATTCAGCACCATCTCATCCGACTGGACTCCGGCGTGGATGCGGCTGGGATGACGGATCATGAGGGGGATGCGGATTGAGGGCTCGTACATCAGGCGCTTATCGAAGAAATGGTGTTCGCCGAGGAAAAAGCCGTGATCGGAGCTGAGAATTATGGCGGTGCGATCGAGTGCGCTCTGGCGTTCTAGTTCCGCGAGGACTTTGCCGATGTTACGGTCGTTGTCTTCGACGCCGACGTAGTGATCTTTCACGAGTTCTTCGAGCGAGCGAGGGTCGTTATCAAAGACTTCGCTGACACCGATTTTGTTATCGGCGTGGGCGACGGCGCGCGGCTTACCCGGGTAATCGTGAAGATCCTCGTTAAAGGTGGGCGGCACGGGGATCGGAACGCCATTGAACATGTTCACCATGTCCGGTGGGCGATAAAACGGCGTGTGAGGCGCGTAAAACCAGAGAAACAGGCAGAATGGCCGATTGCGCTTTTGCTTGAGCCACTCGACCGTCTTGCGAGTGAGAAGATCATCGACATATTCGCCCTCATAAAGCTTTGCGGGCGAATATTCGCCGCGGATGCCTTCCGTGATGACGGGGCGATAATAATCGGCCTGGCCGACAAAGCCGAAATAGTAGTCCCAATAGTGGTCCATCAGCGCGCCTTCAATGTGCGGCTTGCCGACGAAGGCGACTTCGTATCCGGCTTCGCGGAGAAGGTCGGGAACGAGCTTCGTATTGGGTGGAAGCTTGCCTTCGACATTTGAGACCGCGCCGGTGGTGTGCGAATAGAGGCCGGTGAGAATCGTGGCGCGCGAAGGCAGGCAAAGCGCATTGATGCAGAAGGCGTTATGGAAGAAACAGCCCTCTTTGCCAATGCGATCGATGTTCGGTGTGTGCAGAATTTTATTGCCCGCGAGCGACGACTCGTCTGCGCGGAGGCCTTCGCCGATAAAGCAAACAATGTTCGGGCGCTCGGTGCCCGGCTGCTGGACTTGTTGGGCGAAGGATTCGAGCGGCTCGATGCCCGTTGTGCACGCGGCGGCTGCGCCTGCGATGTACTTCAGGATTGTGCGGCGATTCTGCACGTTACGTTTAAGCTGCGGCTCGGAGGCGGCAGGCGGACGGAAGTTTGGAGTATTTCGGACGGATGTTCAAGATGTTTTCTGGCTTGAGGCTCAAAAATTAGAGCGGATTTCTGCTCTTCGGGAAACTGCCGATGTGGGGAATAATAGAGCGTTCGCTAAATGTTGAGTGACGAGTAGGTTGGGATGGCCGGCGCGGACGCGAAAATTACAACGCTCTTCTGGGACAATGGCGGCGTGATCCTGACGAACGGGTGGGATCGCGAATCGCGACAGAAGGCTGCGGAGAAGTTTCACCTCGATTGGGCCGACTTTGAGGACCGGCATGAGTTAATGCTGAACGCCTTCGAGGAGGGCAAGGCGACGCTCGACGAATACCTGCGGCGAACGATTTTTTATCGCGAGCGGCCGTTTTCGATCGATGAGTTCAAGCAGTTCATGTTTGACCAATCGCAGCCGATGCCGGAATCGCTCGAGTTTTTAGGCAAATTGGCACGTACTCGGCGGTATGCAATGGCCTCGCTCAACAACGAATCGCTCGAAATTAACGAATATCGAGTGCAGAAATTTCGTCTGCGCGACTATTTCGAAGTATTTCTCAGTTCGTGCTACCTGGGCGTGCGGAAGCCAACGCCGGCAATCTATAAGCAAGCGCTGCAGATTACGCAATGCGAGCCGAGCGAATGCGTGATGGTCGATGATCGTAGTTTGAACCTGGAGTTTGCGCGCGAGCAGGGGATTCGAACGATACAGTTCCAAAATGTGGCGCAGCTGCGGAATGATTTGGCGAAGATGGGAGTGACGCTGGACGGGCAATAGGCGGTGAAAAAATAAGAGAGGTCCTTCGCTTCGCTCAGGATGACGATTTATTCCTACCGGAGCGAACATTCATGATCGGAGAGAATAAATGGAACTGGGAATGGTTGGATTGGGCAAGATGGGCGGATTCATGACGGAACGCCTCGTGCGCGGCGGGCATCGTGTGGTCGGATACGATCGTGATGCGGCCGTGGTGCAGAAGGTGAGCGAAAAGGGAATTGTCGGGGCGAACTCGCTGGAGAAATTGATTGGCGAGCTGAAGGCGCCGCGAGCGGTATGGCTGATGGTGCCGGCGGGGAAGCCGGTGGACGACACGATTGAGTTGTTGCTACCGCACTTGGCGGCGGGTGACACGATCATTGATGGCGGGAATTCGTACTACAAAGATTCGGTTCGCCGCGCAGCAGCGCTGAAGCCGAAGAATATCAATTTCGTCGATTGCGGAACGAGCGGCGGCGTCTGGGGGCTGACCGAAGGATACAGCATGATGGTCGGCGGCGACGCAGATGTGGTGAATCGGCTCTCACCGATTTTTGAGACGCTTGCGCCCGGAAAAGACAGCGGTTGGGGACGCGTCGGACCGGCGGGCTCCGGGCATTTTGTGAAGATGGTTCACAACGGGATCGAATATGGAATTATGCAGGCCTATGCGGAGGGGCTCGATTTGCTGCGTCACAAAACGGATTTCAATCTGGATCTTTTACAGGTGGGAAAAATCTGGCAGTTTGGCAGCGTGATCCGGTCGTGGCTGCTTGATCTGACGGTGGACGCGCTGACGCACAATCCCAAGCTGGAGGGAATTGGCGCGTATGTCACCGATTCAGGCGAAGGACGATGGACTGTGATCGAGGGCGTCGAGCTGGGGGTGCCGGTACCGGTGATTTCGGGCGCGCTCGATATGAGGTTTCGCTCGCAGGATCCGGAGCCTTTCGCGAATAAGCTGCTGGCGATGATGCGGCACGAGTTCGGCGGACACGCCGTGAAGACGGCGGCGGAGAAGTAGCGGTCATTTGCGACCGGGCCAACAGAGCACGCAATGAAAATGGAAACGCGGGTTTTTGCCGATATTGATGCGCTTAGCCGGGCGGCCTTGGACGAAGTATCTCGCATCACAAAAGAGGCGGTCGCGAAGCACGGTCGGTGTGCGATTTCGCTCTCGGGTGGGCACACGCCGGAGCGGATGTTTGCGATGTGGTCGCAGGACAGGTACTGCGACGCATTTCCCTGGGAGCGCGTCCATTTTTTCTGGGGTGACGACCGCTATGTGCTATACAACGATCCGCTGAGCAATTTCGGTGTTGCGAAGAGATTGCTTTTTGACAAGCTTCCGTCGGACGTGGAGCTGAATCTGTATCCGATGCCCACCGAGAACGCCGACCCTCGGGAAGCTGCGAAGGCTTATGCGGCGGAGATGCGGAAATTCTTTGGCACGGAGCCACCGGCATTTGATGTGCAGCTCCTGGGTCTCGGCGGCGAAGGACATACGGCATCGCTATTCCCCGATAATCCCGCGCTGAAGGAAGAAGAGGCTTGGGTGCTGCCCGTGAGAGTGCCCGCTACACCTCCTCTTCGACTGACGATGACGTACCCCGTAATAAATCAGGCTCGCAACACGTACTTCTTAGTGGCGGGCGAATCGAAGAGGGAAATCCTGAAAGCACTAGCCGCCGAACCGGATAGGGGAGTTAGCCGATATCCTGCGGCGCGGGTGCAGCCCGCAGGTCCACTCATTTGGATGCTCGACCAGGCCGCAGCCGCCTGATGCAGCCGCTCTTGAGCCGCTAGTTTTCTGCAAACCTTTTTCTTGGCGCTGCGTCCACTGAGCAAATGGATGTTTAGTGATATGGCTAGTTCCTTCTATTGTACTTTCATCGTTTATTCCCTGTGGGCTATCATGGAGCCATCGCGTTTTTGCCTAAACCCTTAACCCGTTGAAGCTGGCCGCCCAGACGGCCGATTTGGCACAGCGGAAACGAAGAACCTTGGGAGTTGCATGACGAACAGGCTCAGTGCGGCTGGACTATTTCTATGCACCCTTTGTGGCGCGCTCCTGATAGCGGGATGCACGCGGACGGCGGAGACCGCTCC
>DATNBB010000298.1:0-8396 GCA_035607335.1 Binatia bacterium
TCTCGCTCCTCTTCGATCAGTCGGTGTTCGTGCGTGCCGCCATCAACGGCGTCGTCAAGGAAGCGTGCATCGCCGCTGGGCTCACCGCGCTCATGATCCTGCTCTTCCTCGGCAGCTGGCGCTCGACGCTCATCGTCGTCATCAGCATCCCGCTCGCGATCTTCACCAGCATCATCGCGCTCGGCGCGCTCGGTCAGACGATGAACGTGATGACGCTCGGCGGGCTCGCGCTCGCCGTCGGCATCCTCGTTGACGACGCCACCGTAGCGATGGAAAACATCCATCGCAATCTCGATCAGGGCAAGGAACTTTATCAGGGCATCCTCGATGGCTCGGCGCAAATTGCTGTGCCGGCGCTCGTTTCGACTCTTGCGATCTGCATCGTCTTCGTGCCGATGTTTTTCCTGACGGGTGTCTCGAAATATCTATTCGTTCCGTTGGCTGAAGCCGTCGTGTTTGCGATGCTCGCCTCCTACTTGCTCTCGCGAACGCTCGTGCCCACCATGGCCCGCTACTTGCTAACGCAGCAGACGGAAGAGGAGCGGCGGGAACTGACCGCAAGATCTCGCAATCCACTTGTGAAGTTGCAGGCGGCATTCGAATCCGGCTTTGAACGATTCCGGCATGGCTACCACGGCATGTTGCAAGGAGCGGTGCGGCATAGAAAAGTCTTCACCGTATGCTTCCTTGTGTTTTGCGTGCTGTCGTTTGCTCTGCTTCCTCTTGTTGGGGAGGATTTTTTCCCCCGCGTCGATAGCGGCGAATTCAAATTCCATATTCGCGCGCCCATCGGAACGCGCATCGAGGAGACCGCCAGCCTTTGCGATCAAATCGAAACCGATATTCGCCAGACGATTCCCTCTTCGGAGTTGACCAGCATCGTCGACAACATCGGTCTGCCCTATAGCAGCATCAATCTCTCGTACAGCAATTCGGCGCCGATCGGCCCCGAAGACGCCGATATTCAGGTTGAGTTAGCGGAAAATCATCGGCCCACAATCGACTATGTGCGAGACCTGCGAAGAAAACTGCCGCGAGATTTTCCCGGCGTAGAGTTCTACGAATTGCCGGTGGACATCGTCAGCCAGATTCTCGACTTTGGTTTGCCTGCCCCGATCGACATCCAGGTGGTCGGGCGCAATCAGGTGGCCAATCATCAGTTCGCTGACGAACTGATGAACAAGCTGAAATTCGTGCCCGGAATTGTCGATCTTCGCATCCAGCAGCCGCTGAACTATCCGCGCCTGCATATCGACGTTGATCGCACGAAAGCCAGCGAGGTCGGCCTCACGCAGCGGGACGTGGCGAGCAACCTATTGCTCTCTTTGAGCGGCAGCGGCCAAGTGCAGCCAACATTCTGGCTCGATCCCGCGACCGGTGTCAGTTACTCGGTTGACGTGATGTCTCCGCAATATCGGGTCGACTCATTCTCCGACCTGCAAAATATCCCCGTCACCGGCGGCGGGCATTCCGCTCCGCAAATTCTAGCGGGACTCGCCTCTTTCAGCCGCAGCGGCGAGATGGGCGTAATTTCGCACTACAATATTCAACCTGAAATCGACATTTTTGGGGCAGTCGATGGGCGCGACCTGGGCAGTGTGGCTCGCGAGATCACGCCAATTGTAAATAACAGCAAGAAGAGTCTGCCGCGCGGCTCGCAAGTAGTGGTGCGCGGGCAGATGCAGACGATGAATTCTTCATTCGCGGGCCTTCTGGGCGGATTGGTCTTCTCCATTTTGCTCGTCTACTTGCTCATCGTGATCAATTTCCAGTCATGGCTCGATCCGTTCATCATTTTGATGGCCTTGCCTGCGGCGCTGGCGGGCATTGTGTGGTTTTTATTTGTAACCGGAACCACGATTAGCGTTCCTGCTCTGACGGGTGCCATCATGTGCATGGGCGTTGCCACGGCCAATAGCATCCTTGTCGTCAGCTTCTCGAAGGAAAAACTCGAAGAAGGCAAAACGCCTGCCGAGGCAGCACTGGAAGCCGGATTCACACGATTCCGCCCCGTGCTGATGACAGCTCTGGCCATGATTATTGGAATGCTGCCAATGTCGTTGGGCATCGGCGAGGGCGGTGAACAGAACGCCCCGTTGGGTCGCGCCGTAATTGGCGGACTCATGCTGGCCACGGTAGCCACTCTGTTTTTCGTGCCCGTCTTCTTCAGCGTTGTTCACGGACGCAAGCGCGATGAGTTTCCTTCGCCAACGGAATCATCAGGAGAGATTGAATGAGTCACAGGGTACGTCTCGAAGATCGCCGCCGGATCGCTGATCAGCAGGCTGGCAAGGGTGGCCTCGCCGCGATCATCGGATTGCTTGTCGTTGCGGCCATTGTGGTAGCAGGCATCGTCCCGCGCATGCGTGCCGAAAAAGAGCTGAAAGCAACAACCGACGAACTCGCTGTGCCTACCGTCGTCGTAACGCAGCCACGCGAAGGCGCTCCTCAGACCGAAATCGTGCTGCCCGGCAACATTGAAGCGTTCACCGACTCACCCATCTATTCGCGCACGAATGGCTACCTCAAAAAGTGGTACGCCGATATCGGAGCGCACGTAAAAAAGGGCGAATTACTCGCCGAGATCGAGACGCCGGAAATCGATCAGCAGCTCGACCAGGCCAAAGCTGATTTGAATACTGCTCAGGCAAATTTCAACCTGTCGCAAACCACAGCGCAGCGTTATCAGGATTTGGCGAAGAGCGATTCGGTTTCCAAGCAAGCCGTGGACAATGCGACTGGCGATTTCGAAGCCAAAAAAGCGATGGTCGCCTCCGCGCAATCCAACGTCAACCGGCTTGAACAACTGCAATCATTCGAGAAAATCTATGCGCCGTTCGATGGGGTCATCACCGTCCGAAATACTGACGTCGGTCACCTCATCAATTCCGGCGCGAGCGCGCCCGGAAACGAACTTTTTCACATTGCGGCGATCAACAAGCTCCGTGTTTACATTAACGTGCCCCAGGAATATTCAGCCTCTGCAAAGCCCGGCCTCTCCGCCGATCTCGAACTACAAGAATTCCCAGGCAAGCGATTCAAAGGGACGTTGGTACGTACAGCGAACGCAATCGATCCAACTTCGCGCACGCTCTTGACAGAAGTCGACGTCGATAACCCGACCGGCGAGCTTTTGCCCGGAGCATTTGCGCAGGTTCACCTGAAAATCCCAGCGGGAAGACCCTCCGTCATCGTTCCGGTGACTGCTCTGATTTTCCGCGCTCAGGGATTACAAGCGGCCGTCGTGAACGACGGCCAACACGCAGAGATTCGCAACATCGCGCTCGGCCGCGATTATGGAGATGAAGTTGAAGTGCTTTCCGGACTTGCCGCGCAAGACCACGTCATGGTGAGCCCGCCAGACTCGCTCGTGCAAGGAGAAGAGGTACGCGTCACCCAAGCCCCAGGCAGCGACGTGCAGAACGGCGCGGGCCGCGCATCGTCGGCTCCAAACCGTCAGAATGCAGGCGCGCGGTAAGCACGATGAAGCGCGCATTCATTCTTGCTCTTGCCGTGCTTGCGCTGGGCGGCTGCACCGTCGGCCCGAAATACACGCGACCGGCCGTTGTCACTCCGACAGCCTACAAAGAGCCCGGCCAAGAGTGGAAACTCGCGGCGCCGAGCGATGCCATCGCCAAGGGAACCTGGTGGGAAATTTACAGCGATTCGCAGCTTAACGCGCTCGAAGATCAGCTCACTGCCGCGAACCAAACATTGAAAGCAGCGCAAGATCGTTTTGCCGCCGCTCGCGCGGCTATTGGTAGCTTTCGTGCTGCATATTATCCGACGCTCAGCGTAGCTCCATCCGCCGCCGGAATTGGCCAATCCCAGAACAAGGCGCTCTACGGCAATAACGGCCATCAAACGTATTCCGACTACCAGATTCCCTTTGATGTCTCTTATGAGCCGGACCTTTGGGGCCGCGTTCGGCAAACCGTGGTTAGTGCGCGCGCCAACGCGCAGGCAAGCGCCGCGGACCTCGCAAACGTCGCATTAAGCATGCACGCCGAGCTTGCTCTCGATTATTTTGATCTTCGCGGCATGGATTCGCAGGAACAGCTGCTGCAATCCACGGTGAACTCATATGCGGAGGCGCTGCGCCTCACGCAAGATCTTTACAATGGCGGCCTGGCATCCGCCGTTGACGTTGCTCAGGCGCAAACCCAGCTTGAGACGACTCGCGCCGAAGCAGTCGATACCGGAGTACGCCGCGCGGCGGACGAACACGCGATTGCCCTGCTCGTTGGTCAGCCGGCCTCGGATTTCAAAATCGACGCCTTGCCCTTAACGGTCCCGCCGCCCGCAATTCCGACCGGCTTGCCTTCCGATTTGCTCGAGCGGCGCCCTGACATTGCAGCAGCTGAACGAGTCGTCGCTTCCGAAAACGCGCTGATCGGTGTGGCGCGAACTGCGTACTTCCCGAATGTTCTGATCAGTGGAACTGGAGGTTTGGATAGCGCGAAGATCACGACGCTCTTGGAAGGCCCGGCGGGATTCTGGTCGCTTGCAGGCTCTGCGGCGGAAACGATCTTCGACGGAGGGGCGCGCCGCGCGGCGGTTCAAGAGGCGCGGGCAAATTACGATCAGTCAGTCGACAATTACCGCCAGACGGTGCTCACCGCGTTTCAGGAAGTGGAAGATAATCTCGCCGCGCTGCGGATTCTTGAAACCGAGGCGACCACCGAAGACGCAGCCGTTGCAGCCGCGCAGCATTCGCTTTCTCTTTCGCAAACGCGCTATCGCGGCGGCGTGACGAACTACCTGGAAGTGACTACCGCACAAAGCGCGGCCCTGGTCAACGAACGAACTGCCGTGGATATCCTGGCGCGGCGAATGGCCGCAAGCGTATTGCTGGTGAAAGCTCTCGGCGGCGGCTGGAACACATCGCAAATGCCCCAGGTCTCACAACTGCATCCGTAATGGATGTTCGGTTTGCGTAGCGGGCGACTCATCTTGTAATCGAGGCGTTTTTGCTTTGGCCTTCTCTATGCCTCCTTTACCTCCTCTGCGTCCTGTGCCTCCTCCACCACTTATTCTTCTTCCGCCGAACTCGCCACCTTCAGCACGGACAAAAACGCTTCCTGCGGAATATCCACTCTGCCCACCCGCTTCATGCGTTTCTTTCCTTCCTTCTGCTTTTCGAGCAACTTCCGCTTTCGCGTGATATCGCCGCCGTAGCACTTGGCCAGCACGTTCTTGCGTATCGCGCTGATCGTCTCGCGCGCAATCACGCGACTGCCGATCGCCGCCTGTAGCGGTACCTCGAATTGCTGCCGCGGAATCAGCTTCCGCAGCCGGCTCACCAGATCGCGCCCGCGCTCATAAGATTGATCGCGATGGCAAACGATTGTCAGCGCATCCACCAGTTCCCCGCCGACCAGCACGTCAAGCTTCACGAGATCCGATTCCCGATAGCCGGAAAGGTGATAATCGAGCGAAGCATAGCCGCGCGAAACGCTCTTCAGGCGGTCATAGAAATCGAGCACAATTTCATTCAGCGGCATTTCGTACGTGAGCATCACACGCGTTGGTGAAAGATATTCGAATTTCTTCTGCACGCCGCGCTTTTCCTCGCAAAGCGCCAAAACGCCGCCGATGGACTCGTCTGACGTAATAATCATCGCCGTCAAAATCGGCTCCTCAATCGCTTTGATCGAGCTAGGTGGCGGAAACTTTGCGGGACTGTCCACTTCTAGCACTTCGTCGCTGATCGTCGTAATCCTATATTCCACGCTGGGAGCGGTCGTAATCAGGTCAATGTTGAATTCGCGCTCGAGCCGCTCCTGCGCGATCTCCATATGCAACAGGCCGAGAAAACCGCAGCGAAAACCGAAGCCGAGCGCGACGGAGTTTTCCGGTTCGTAAAAAAATGCCGCATCATTCAGCTGGAGCTTGCCAAGCGCGTCGCGGAGCAGTTCGTAGTCGCTGGCGTTCACAGGATAAAGTCCGGCAAACACCATAGGCTTGATCGCCTCAAAACCCGGCAGAGGTGCAGCAGGACGATCCGCTTCGATAACCGTGTCTCCCACTCGCGCATCAGCCACGCGCTTGATATTCGCGATCACAAATCCGACGTCACCCGCCGCTAATTCATCTAGGACGACGGCCTTCGGCGTCAGCACGCCGAGATCCTCCACCTCATAGATCTCGTTGCTGGCGCACAATCGGATTTTCATTCGCGGCGCGATGCGTCCCTCCATCACGCGAACCAGAATCACCGCGCCTCGGAACGGATCGAACCATGAATCGAAAATAAGCGCCTGTAAGGGGTTATTTGCGTCCCCTTTTGGCGCTGGAACGTGTTTTACGATGGCTTCGAGGACACTTTCGACACCAATTCCGCTCTTCGCGCTAATCAGCAGTGCGTCTTCGGCGGGAATCGCGAGTACATTTTCAATCTGTTCTTTCACGTGATCTGGACGCGCGGCCGGCAGATCAATCTTATTGATTACAGGAAGGATAGTGAGATTGTGGCGCGACGCCAGAAACGTATTCGCGACGGTCTGCGCTTCGACGCCCTGGCTCGCATCCACCACGAGCAACGCGCCCTCGCACGCCGAAAGCGCCCGCGAAACTTCGTAGGAAAAGTCCACGTGGCCCGGCGTATCGATCAGGTTGAGCCGGTATTCGTGGCCGTCTGGCGCGGCGTAATGCAGCCGTATGCTCTTTGCTTTGATCGTGATCCCGCGCTCGCGCTCCAGATCCATCGAGTCGAGAACCTGCGCCTGCATTTCGCGCTGGCTGAGCGCGCCGGTCAGCTCCAGCAGGCGATCCGCCAACGTGGATTTCCCGTGATCGATGTGTGCAATGATGCAGAAATTTCGGATGAAATGGGGGTCCATGAATTTTTGCGTACATTTGAGTGTGCCATAGAGTGCCTCAGCGGCCAAATTCCCGCTGCCTATGCCGATCGTTCTCCACTGAGAGTCACAACCGCTCTTTGTTCCATTTGCCTTTTTCGATTAAAAAACCAGCCTTTTTTCTCGATTAGAAATGCAATCTTTGTTGAATGCGAGGCATTTACGTGCGTTTCTAATCGAGGCTTCTCGATTAGAGAAAAGTCGGTTGTAGGTTTCAGGTGGCGGATGATAAGGCTCGATCGCGGTGGATTGTGTTTCCTCTGCTGGCGACCGCGATTAGAACAGGGTGTCACCATTTGTTTTGTAGGAGTTACCTCTCGTGCCCTCGGTCTCGCCCCTCCCAACACGGGGCGTCTTACCGACAACTCAAAACCAAGTATACCAGACAATAAACTTACTTGCAAGCATTTTTGGTGTGTCAAATTTGAGACACTCGCCTTTTGACCCGCGGACACGGTTTTGGAACCCAAATTGGCACCTCTGGCACCGCATGATCAATCATCGGGAACACTTTTGGCACGATTGGCACTGCAATTAGAGCCAAAAGTCAATTTGGGGAGAGTTCTTCGATTTGGTCGATGATAAGCTTCTCGACCGGCGCGGTTGCCGATACAAGTTTGAGGCCTAGCTGGTTTTGCAGAGCCTGCTGGATCGTGGGTCCGGACGATTCCACCATGGACGCTGCGACAGGGGCAGCACTTTGCCGCAACCACTCGATCGTGAAATCAAAAGTTCCCGTAAGCTGTGTGTGATCGAGCACAGGTCTGTCCAGGCCTTTATAAGGAGAGAGATTAAAGAGAGTGAGCAGATAGTCTGCAATCATCGGCATCGATAAATTTCGACCGCCGGCCTTCAACAACCCCGACCCGCTGGATTTCATCGGTACCAAGACATCGCAGTTTGTCGGAAGTTCGCCAATTCCCTGAACAATGGGCGCGGCAGATTGGACCTGAGTGGACGGGCACGGAGGATCCTCCGCGTACCTTCGCAGGTTCGGGCCTAGCTTCCCGGATTTGACCAAAACGAGGTCATAGACAGGAGCCTGCGATGTCTCGCGATGAACCCGGAGCTTAAAGCGCTCCGCTAACAGCGACTGCATCATCAGCCGGTACTGATCCGTACTCGGATTACCGGCCGCGCGCGCCTCCACGTCATACTGGGCTGTTTTTGCCCAGTCTGGCAGTTGCGAGAAGACCGCCCCACCTTCGTACGGTGAGAGTTTGTATGCGAAGCCTATGTAAAAGGCCAGTTTGTATCCCGCCGCAGAAAACAAACCACCGGTAAGCGTGAAGTGAACAGGAGGCCCGTCAGGAGAATTAATCTGTTTGATCGAACCTATTTCAAATGACATTTTGCCGCCCGCAGATTTTTCCCAGTCTTCGGTTGCAGACGATTGGGCCGACACGGCATACGCGTTTCGGAGGGTAATCGCCAGCAAAGCGGCGATAGCGAGAAGTGCCAGAACTCTCACGCGATTGTTCATGGTCGTGGTTTGCGCGTCGTCTGAAGTGACATCGTTTCACTCCGAGAAGCTAC
>DATNBB010000314.1:0-2793 GCA_035607335.1 Binatia bacterium
CGGAGAACACCCGCTGCAATCCGATCAGGTTTCGCAGGGCTGCTTGCGAATTTTGTGGGATTTGCAACAGTGCCTGCTCGCAATCACCGGTATGGATGCGGTTACGCTTCAGCCTGCCGCGGGCGCTCAGGGCGAAACGGCCGGCCTGCTGATGATTCGCGCCTGTCTGGAAAGCCGCGGTGATGCGCGCAAACGTGTGCTGATTCCCGATTCCGCGCACGGCACAAATCCGTCGTCCGCCGTGGTCGCCGGCTACGAAGTCCAAAACATCAAATCGAACGAGCGCGGCCAGATCGACACGGACCATCTTCGCGGCATGGTTTCCGAAGAAGTCGCCGCGATCATGCTGACCAACCCGAATACGCTGGGCGTATTCGAAGATCGCATCGCGGAGATTTCGGCAATCTGCCACGAGCGCGGCACATTCGTCTATATGGACGGCGCGAACATGAATGCTCTTGCCGGAGTCGCTCGTCCGGGAGATTTCGGCGTCGATGTAATGCACCTGAATCTGCATAAAACTTTTTCGACGCCTCATGGCGGCGGTGGTCCAGGTGCGGGCCCTGTCCTCGTAAAAAAAGAACTTGAGCCGTTTTTGCCGGTGCCGATAGTCGTAAAGAAAGAAGGGCGGTTTGTTTTGGACTCGAACCGTCCGCAGAGTGTAGGGCGCGTTCGCGCGTACTGCGGAAATTTTGGCGTGCTGCTGCGCGCCTTGGCCTATACGCTCGCCTATGGACCCGGCATCCGGCAGGCAACAGAAGATGCCGTCCTCAACGCGAATTACATTCGCAAAGGCATCGAAGACCTTTTCGACTTGCCTTACGACCTGCCGTCAATGCACGAAGTAGTTTTCAGCGATGCTCGCCAGAAAAAGCATGGCGTCAACACGATGGATATTGCGAAACGCCTCATCGACTACGGCTTCCATCCTTACACAACAGCATTCCCGCTGATCGTGCCTGGCGCGATGATGATCGAGCCGACGGAATCGGAATCAAAGGAAGAGTGCGACCTCTTCATCCAAGCGATGCGCTCGATCGCCGTCGAAGCGGAATCGAATCCGGAATTAGTAAAAACCGCGCCCCATAACACCCGCGTCGGCCGACTCGACGAAACCGCCGCCGCCCGCAAACCCATCCTCCGCTGGAAACCGTGACAGAGAGACTTCCGTAGGGCACTGCTTGTTTACCCTGAGTGCTTTTACGAAGGGCTGCGCCCTAATTTGGGAGTTGTGACTACGAAGCCGCTTGCCCCTCTGCCCGTTCAAACTGCGAAAACGCAACCAACGCTTCCAATCGCTCGCGCGCCGCGCCTGAATCGATTGACTTGGTCGCAATGCTCACGCCATCAAGAAAATCTGTCGCCCGTCCTGCCGCAACAAGCGCCGCTGCGGCATTGGCGAGCACGATATCGCGATAAGGTCCGTGTGGACGATAGAGCAGCGACCGGCCCAGAATTTTATGGATGATCTCCGCATTGTGTTTCGTGTCGCCGCCTTGAATCGATTCGAGGGGTGCGCGATGCAAGCCGAAGTCCTCCGGCGTGACGGTGTACCGACGCACAATTCCATCCCGCAGCTCCGCGATCGCCGTTTCGCCTGAAATCGAAATTTCATCCAATCCATCCGCACCGTGGACCACGAACGCGCGCCGAACGCCGAGCTCTCCGAGAGCACGCGCGATCAACTCCGTCAAATCCGCATGATAAACGCCAACGACTTGCGCCGTTGCGCCCGCCGGATTCGTAAGGGGGCCGAGCAGGTTAAAGACAGTCCGCATCTTCAATTCGCGCCGCACGGGAGTGGCGTGTCGCGTCGCGGCGTGAACGGCAGGCGCAAAAAGAAAGCCGATTCCCACTTCTCGAATCGCCTGCGCAACGCGCTCCGCCGGCATATCCATGCTCACGCCAAAATGCTCGAGCACGTCCGCGGAGCCGCAGCGCGAGCTAATTGAACGGTTGCCGTGCTTTGCCACGCGTACTCCGGCACCCGCCACCACAAATGCTGCGGCAGTGGAAATATTGAACGTGCCGCGCGCATCACCGCCGGTGCCGCATGTATCCACCAGGATTGTGCCGTCGGTTGCGGAGAAAGGTGGGAAGCTCAAGGCAGCGTGCCGCCGCATCGAAGTTGCAAAGCCGACCAACTCGTCGACCGTCTCGCCCTTCATCCTGAGCGCCGTCAGAAACGCGGCAATCTGCGCAGCGCTGGCCGAACCGGCCAGAATCTGCTCCATAGCGGCTTCGGCCTCGACGCGAGAAAGATCCTCGCCCGCCACCGCCTTGTGAATTGCATCGTGAATCATTTTTGTTAGGACGCCTTGCCCACGCTCACGATTCCCAGTAAACTTCTTGGTTTGCGACTCACCAAATTTTAGCACTATTGGACACTCGATGAAGATTCATGAGTATCAGGCGAAGGGTTTGCTCTCAAAGTTCGGTGTTCCCGTCCCGCGCGGGCATGTCGCGTTCAACGCGGACGATGCGCGCGCCGCGGCGCAAAACCTCGGCACAAAAGTCGTCGTCGTGAAGGCGCAAATTCACGCAGGCGGCCGTGGAAAGGCGGGCGGCGTAAAGCTAGCAAAATCTCCAGACGAAGCCGTTTCGCTCGCGCAGAAAATCCTTGGCATGAAGCTGGTGACGCCTCAAACGGGCGAAGAGGGCCGAATCGTTCATCGCCTGCTGATCGAAGAAGGCCTCGACATCAAGCGCGAGCTTTACCTCAGCCTGCTCGTCGATCGCGCGGTCGGCGCGCCCGTTTTCATGGCGAGCGCGGCCGGCGGCATGGAAATCGAG
>DATNBB010000316.1:0-7208 GCA_035607335.1 Binatia bacterium
CACGTTCACCTGCTGGCGTGCCTGTACGAGGTTCCAGTAGTCGTCCGTCGTCGTTGTGATGTCATTAGTCACCGACGTTTTGAATTGCCATTCGCCGATTTTGACGTTGTTCTTTTGCTCGATAATGAAACGCTCGTTCGGCAAAATTCCAAAGCCGTTCAGAAGAGGCTGCGTTATCGAGACGCCCAGCGTAGATTGCAAGCTTGGGTTGAAGACGTTTGCCGATGCCGAGGAACTCGTCCGGTTATTGTTAAACGTCATCGCGACTTCCGTGCCAGGCGCAAAGCCCTGTGAGTAGCCGAAATTTCCCACGGTTGAATGCTGGGTCAGTGAGGACGCCGCGGCAGACGTGACGCCAACGCCCGAAATTAGCGGGTTCGCGACTGGAATGGTCTGGTCCACCAGATTGAGGTTCATCGTCACGTTGGGATCGAAGTTGACGCGGCTGCCGGCCCTGGCGGCAAGCAAGTTCATTTCGTTGATCCAGGGCGTGTAACGCTGCACAGCGATGTCCAGATTGTTCTCAAGCGCAAGGGCAACCGCATCCTGAAGCGTCAGGTTCAATTTCCCGTCCTGAATGAGTTGCGCTAGGCGGGGAGAATTCGTCAACTGCGGTTCAAGGATGTGTCGCGGGGTATAGGGCGCGGCGACATTGGGAAACCACGGACGCCCATGCGAATAGTCCGGCGCCAGAGAAAGGCTCATCGGCGGAAATGGGGCAGGCGGCACGTTCGTCGTATTTGTCGCGCTGGCGGCAGCTGGTGCGGGTGCGGCCGGTGCCGGTCCGGGCTGCTGACTGCTCTGCGCTGGCGTCGCGGGCGTGGTTTGCACGCCTGCCGGAGTCTGCGCATAAAGCGGTGAAAAGGTCATCGAAGCCGCGGCCAGGAGCGCGGCACACACTTGCAGTTTCCTTGCGATCATCAGTCTCCCCTCTGGGTTGTCGAAGAAGTCCTAAGGTACTTAAACGCGCGCCAGTGCAAATATGTTTCACAGGAATTGCACAAATGGAGGGCGATTCCGCGTGACTCAGAACATATCTGCTCTGCTACATGTGTCGGAACTTCTTGCGTCTGCTTGGGCGCGGCTGCTTCCGGCCGCTCCGCCACGTTGCGCAATCAGGCGTACAAGAACCCGAGCGCGCAAGTGTAACACCGCTTCCGGGATCGCAACAATCGATTCCGGCCGGATTGTGCTTTGTTCGTGCTCAGGGAGCGCAATCATGCGCCGGGGAGGGTTTTCAGGTCGTGTTAGACTGTCGGCACTCACATGAGTGCGCGCGGCAAATTCATTGTGCTCGAGGGGATCGACGGCTCCGGAAAGCGAACGCAACTGGAAATCCTTGCGCGAGTTCTGAGCGAGCGCGGTGTGGTCTGCGAGCAGGTCAGCTTTCCGGACTACTCCGGCTTTTTCGGCAAAATGGTGGCTCGTTTCCTGAATGGCGAATTTGGGCCGCTCGAAGCGGTCGATCCGCACTTTTCCGCGCTTCTTTATGCGGGTGATCGGTTGGAGTCAAAGCCAAAAATGGATGCGGCGCTTGCATCCGGCAAGACGTTGCTCGCTGACCGCTATATCGGCTCGAATCTCGCTCATCAGGGAGCCCGCGTCGCTCCGGCTGCGCGCCTGGAGTTTCTCCGATGGCTGCGCCATCTGGAATATCACGTCTACGGTTTGCCGAGCGAGGACCTCGTTATCTATTTGCGCGTACCCGTTGACGAAGCCCATCGCCTGATCGGTGAAAAAGCTGCGCGCGATTACACAAATCGCCGTCGCGATTTGCAAGAGGCCGACCGGGCGCATTTGGCCGCCGCCGCCGAAGTCTACGATGAGCTTGCGCGCCAGACGAATTGGGTAGTGGTCGATTGCGCGGAGCGCGGGACTGGGCAAATCCGTTCCCCGGAGTCGATACACGACGAAATTATTGCAGTCATCGCCGAGCGCCTTTCGGTGCCGGCTCATGCGGTGCGGTGAAGAATGGGTTTTTCAGAATTTCTTGGTAATCAGCGCGTCGTGAATGCTCTGCGAGGCATGTTCCGCCGCGGGCGCATACCAAGCGCGATGCTCTTTACCGGCCCAACCGGCGTCGGCAAGGCCACACTCGCCGTGATGTTCGCGCAGGCGGCGAATTGTGAGCGTCTTCAGGACGATTTCTGCGGAGAGTGCGACGATTGCCGCCGCATTGGCCGGCTCCAGAATCCTGCTCCGCTCGTGGAAGCCGGTTTGGCCGAGCGCGGAGAGAACGCCGATGCTGCCGCCGTAGAGCGCACACCGCTTCTTCTTGAAACGCATCCCGATGTTTGGCTGATCGTTCCTGATCCGGTTCGCCTGCGAACTCCGGTCGCTCGACCCATGATTCGCGTAGGCCAGTTGCGCGCCGTGCAACGCGCCGCCTATTTCCAGCCGATCAGCAAAAGGCGAGTCTTCATCATGGACGGCGCTCACACGATGCGCCCCAACGATGCCGATCTTCTGTTGAAAATTCTGGAGGAGCCGCCGCTTTCCGCCACGCTGATTTTGCTCGCGCCATCTCCGGATTCCGTTCGGCCGACAATTCGTTCGCGCTGCTTACAGTTTCATTTTGCGCCGGTTCCCACTGCAAGCATTGAAGCATTTCTCAAGGATCGTAGAGAAGGGAAGCCGGCTGAGCTTGCTCTCGCCGCGCAATTGGCCGACGGCAGCCCGGGTGCTGCATTGTCGATCGATCTCGCGGAATCGATGCGCCTCCGCCGGATGCTTTTGCGACTTTTAGAGCAAGCGGTGGCTGAAGAAAAATATCAGGAAATTTTTGCTGCCACCGCTCAGCTTGCGAAGCAGGAGAAGGAATCGTTTGAAAATATACTGAGCCTGCTCTATAGTCTTTTCACGGACTTGTTGGAAGTCTCCGAAGGCCGGAAAAACAGCCTGCCCCGGAATCCGGATTTGCTCCGCGAACTGGAATCCCTCGGCAAGAAAGTCGATTGGATGTGGGTTTTGAAAGCCACGCAAGCTTTGGACACACTCGAAAGCCGCTTAAGGCGTAATGTCGGCCGGCAATTGGGTTTGGACGCGCTGGCTGTTTCCGTCGGAGTCCGTTAAGTTCTGGATTACTTTGCTTATTCTATATAGATTGAAACCTATTTGTTTTCCCGGCAGTCAATATTGCTAGCATTGCAGGCATTTATTCGAAGGAGTCTTCATCGTGAACCGGAAATTGTTTCGTCCGAACCTTACAGAAATGAAGGAGCAGAATCTCGCGCCGCGGCCTCAGCCGGCTCCCCAGGCAGCGCCGCCGCGCAAGAAACCCGCCCCTCCGGAACAAACTCACGCAGAGAATTTTTACTACGTAAAGCAGATGCAGGCTCGCACGCCTGTCGCTGTCGTTCTCAACGACGGCGAAATTCTTCGCGGCATCGTCGAGTGGTACGACCGCGACTGCATCAAGCTCACTCGCTACGGTAGCCCTAATTTGATGGTTTATAAGCATTGCATCAAGTATCTCTATAAAGACGGCGAAGAATCGGCTCACGGCGGTAATAACGGCCAGTAGCGGCTGTCAAACCGGCGTCGCTGACAATTTGCGCTTATCCCGGGGCCTCGTGACTCACGCGGCCCCTTTTCTTTGCCTGCAACTAGATTGGCCCAGCCGCGTCTAATGCCTAAGCCTTAGCCGTTGCATTCCAAGCAGTTCTGCGCCAACGCGGCGCCAGTCCGGGGGCCCAGATGAAGATCGGAATCACGTGTTATCCAACGTATGGTGGGTCAGGCGTAGTCGCAACCGAGCTTGGCATCGAACTGGCCGCGCGCGGGCACGAAATCCACTTCATCAGCTATTCGGTCCCTATTCGCCTTACAAACTTTTCGGAGCGCATCTTTTTTCACGAGGTCGAAGTTACCAGCTATCCGCTTTTTGATCATCCTCCGTATACACTTGCTCTGGCGACAAAAATGGTCGAAGTTGCTGAGAGTGCGCAGCTCGATCTGCTGCACGTCCATTACGCAATTCCGCATTCGGTAAGTGCGCTCCTTGCCCGCCAGATGGCCGCCCCCCGACGCCTCCCCTTCGTGACGACGCTGCATGGCACTGACATAACGCTCGTCGGCAATGACCGCAGTTATCTCCCGATCACCCGTTTCAGCATCGAGCAGAGTGATGGGGTCACGGCTATATCGAACTACCTTCGCGACCGTACGCTGCGAGAATTTGAGATCAAGCGGCCGATCGAAGTGATCCCGAACTTTGTGAATTGCGATTTTTATAAGCGCGACGGCGAAAAGCTGCGCGCCGCATGGGCGCCTAATGGCGAGCCGATCCTCATGCATCTTTCGAATTTTCGACCTGTCAAACGCGTCACCGATACTATCGAAACCTTTGCCCAGGTCCGCGAAAAGATGCCCGCCAAACTCGTGATGATCGGCGACGGGCCGGACCGTGGCGCCGCGGAGTATATCGTCCGCAAGAAGCGATTGTCGAAAGATGTGTTTTTCCTCGGCAAGCAGGACCGGATACACGAAAAACTTGGAGTGGCCGACGTCCTCTTGCTCCTGAGCGACGAGGAATCGTTCGGATTAGCCGCGTTGGAGGCGATGTCCTGCGAAGTCCCGGTCGTTGCCACAAGAGTGGGCGGCGTGCCAGAAGTTGTCACGCATGGCGTCGACGGCTACCTAGTCGAGCCGCGCGACGTAGCGGCGGCAGCGAAAGCCGTGCTCGACGTTCTTAATCTGCCGGACCGCGGCCGCGCGATGGGGCAAATGGCCCGCAAAAATGCGCGTAGCCGCTACTGCTCAAACGACATTATCCCGAAATACGAAGCCTATTACGAACGCGTCCTGCGCGGTGCGGGCGCAACTGCTTCAGCCTGACTAACTTATTGTCCCTGTTTGCTCTTGCCGAACGTGGACTCCACGGATTGCATTGACTGAACAGCCTCGTTGATATCGTCCTGAGTGATCTTTCCTCCCGATCCCGCCGCGACCGTGAAAATGAATCGCAGATGCTTGTCGTGCGGATCAAACACATGCAGCGCCACCGGACCGGAGGCAGGATCGCCGAATTGAAATCCTCGATTCTTGCCGAAATCGAAGGAGTAAATCGGCTTTGCGAGATCGAATCCAAAAGATAGTTTCATCAGCAGTAGTACGCGGTCGCGTTGCGCCGCCGCATAGTTTGTAAACGGCGTAACCTGTGATGGCGAAGCGTTATAAGCAGCCTTATATAAATCGTAATTCGTCTGGATTTCGCCGTTCGCGAAGAGAGGAGCGTAGGGAAGATATTGCTCGCCGGGCGTATCGCGCAAAATGTGAACCGTGTCCAGTTGCGCCTCGGGGTCGCCAAAGATGACCACTTGTCCGGTCGCAAACCGGAATTCCGCGCCGCCCGCCGACGGACTCTCTTTCATCTTGCTAGTCCACGGCACGTTCATTTGATAGCCGTACTCGCTGAGTTCTGTGCCTTGGGACTGCCCGTCGGCTTTGGTGTCTTTGCCCGCTGCAGTGGGAGGAGCTATAGCTGCGATCCCGGCATTCGGCCCAGTAGCAGATGACGGAACAGGTTTTGGCGTGTCGTAAAGCCAAGCGTTCTGCCGTGCCCATTGATGCCCCGCGATCCATTGTAGTGTTTGCAATCCGTATGACGTGCTGAAGACCGCTACAATGATGATGACCGCAACCAAAATGATTGCGGATCTCGCGCCGCCTTGTTCCTCGTCTTCGTCCTGCTCCGGTTCGCTTTTCCGTTCCGCTTCATCAATCATGAGCTGTTATCTCCGGGGAAGTGGACGCGCTATTCTACGCTTACACGAAATCAAAAAGCGATGCCGCGCCGGGCATCTCAGCATGGCCATTTGCGATGTGGCTTCGGCTCACGCCGATGCATGTATCTCTTTGCACTCCGCGCAGGGGCAAATCGAGCGAAGATAATCGAAGCTGTATATTCCAGTGGCGTGGTTGTCTGAGAAGTCAATCTGGATCGCGTAATTTCCCACAGGCTTCGCGGCGCGCGCCTTCACGCGCTCTTTAAACATCGGCAGCGCGGGCAGTCCTTTTGCCTTTTCCTGCTCTTTTTTCTCGCGCTCGTCGTTGCACATCGCGCAAGGACAGTTGTCGCGAAGATAAGGAAAATCGTAGCGGCTCGTGTGCCCGTCTGCCCAGGCGATCTCCACGCCTTCGCCAGTCGTGACGTATATTTTTATTTTCGCCGGCTTGCGCTGCATTTCCGTTGCTGTCGTCATTCAGTTTTCTCGTCCGCGTAGGGGCGCATGTCTGCCCCTACCGGCGATCTCGCGCGCCCTTTTGGCGCTGCCCGAACTCTCCGTGTACAATGCTCGCACCGAACTGAGGAGAATGCCCATGCCTTTTTATCTTCTGAAAACGGAGCCTTCCGAATATTCATTCGCCGATCTCCAGCGCGATGGCGAAACAGTTTGGGATGGTGTTTCCAACCCGGTCGCCCTCAAGAACCTGCGCGAAATGAAACCCGGCGAAAAGCTCATCATCTACGAGACTGGCGATACAAAAAGCGCCGTCGGCACTGCGTCGGTCGTTTCGGTCGACGCTTCCAATCCTAAGAGTCCGCAGGTGACGATCAAGGCCGGCGTGCCGCTGAAAAAGCCGGTAACGCTCGCCGAGATAAAGTCGAATAAAGCGTTCGCCACCTCACCTCTGGTGCGCCAGGGACGTTTGTCCGTCGTGCCGCTGACGGACGCTCAGTGGAAACTCTTGTCCACCACCTGAGGATGTGCCGCGCCCATTCCGGTCTGGCACGAACTCAGCTGTTCCATTCCTCCCCATCGCTGAAAAATCTTGCCCGCCTCAGTGTTGATCTCATCGAGGGTGCGCGGGTGGTGATTGCCCGAGCCGGGATATACCAGATAAAGAATTCCGCCGCGCGTGCCGCCTTCGCGCGCATTGGACCAGATGCCGAGCTCGTCGGCCAGCGCGATTGAACCTTCTCCCAGTGTGCCGATATCGGCAAAGATCGCGTTTACTGCGATACGCCTTCTCATATTCACGACGACGGCGAAATCGCCGAGGCGCGCGCCGAACTGATGCGAGAGTTCGCCGGGAAGCACGATGTACGGAATTTTTGATGCGTCCACATAGCGCGCCGGATCGGTGATCTCCTTGCTCCAGTCAACTAGCGCCGTTTGAGATACATAGAAGCCGGGGAAGGGATCGTCAGCGCCCTGGACAAACGGCTCGCCGTGGTCGGTTACGATGCCGTCCCAGTGGCCCGG
>DATNBB010000317.1:0-18077 GCA_035607335.1 Binatia bacterium
CTCGTTCATTCGGTACAGCCGGTCTACCCTGTGACAGCAAAACAACTTCATGTGGAAGGGGATGTCGAGCTGCGGGTCGTAGTTGGCGTCGATGGAACGGTGCGGAGTGTCGGGTTAGTAAGCGGACCGGCATCGCTAGTAATGGCCGCTATCGATGCCGCCCGCCAGTTCCGCTATGAGCCCGCACTGCTCAACGGAAAGCCCATCGAGACGGTGCAAACCATCGAAATGTCCTTCAAGCTGAAAAATTGAACGGGTCCGAATTGTACTCAGATACGATCAGGCGAGAAAGCCGACAGCCAGTTCTGATTTTCGAAATATCCCAAGCGCCTCCCTTGCAATTTGCCCCAAAATAGCAGCCTCGCTCCGCAATTCCTCACAGCCGAATCCGCACACTCCTGTCTTCCCCTGTCCCCCAATCGCATTGCAAGTTACAATGCCTTGAGGAACCAAATGGAGGGGTGGCCGAGCGGTTGAAGGCGGCGGTCTTGAAAACCGTTAGGCCCGAAAGGGTCTCGTGGGTTCGAATCCCACCCCCTCCGCCAGATTTGGTTTGTACAATCCGAGGACATCCTTTACAGAACGTTCCGAAGACATACTTTACGCCTTCGGGCCAAAAGGGTTATTGAGTGGCTGAAGGGTTTTTTCCTCCAGATCGATGTAACCGAGATCATCCATAAAAGTCACCAACCAGATACGATCGTCGACCTCCTTGATTCCGACGGCGATCGAGCGTTTTTTCCATGGCGTCGGCGGCTCCTGACCGGCTAGTCCAGTCAGGAGTTGTAGACCATGTCTCCGGAACGTTTCCATAAAGGATGAGGGCGAACGCACTACGTGGTTCCCCTGCATCAGCGCACGCGATTGTTTTACAAGCCCTCATTCGTAACATTCCGCGGCTCCGGCACGTATGCTAGATTGATCCCACATGGATACCCCTGCGATCTCGACGACAAATCTCACGCGCCGGTTCGGCGATTTCGTGGCCGTTGACTCGATAAACCTGCGAGTCACGCCCGGACAGTTCTTCGGTTTTCTTGGCCCGAATGGTGCCGGCAAGTCGACCACCATAAAAATGCTCACGGGTCTTCTCGCGCCGTCCGCCGGACGAATGGAGATTCTCGGACTCGATCTTGCATCGCATTCTCTTGAAGTGAAGCAGCACATCGGAGTCGTACCCGAGGGGATGGCCCTCTTCGGACGCCTCACAGGTCCCGAATATCTGAATTTTGCGGGTCGCATGTATGGACTCAACCGCGAAACCGCCGCCAAGCGCACCACTGAATTGCTCGAATTCATGCAGCTTGATCGCGAGCCCAAAAAACTCATCACCGATTATTCCCATGGAATGCAAAAAAAACTCGCGCTTGCCGCCGCTGTAATTCACGGCCCCAAAATCCTCTTTCTCGATGAGCCGTTCGAAGGCGTTGACGCGATCGCATCCGGTACTCTGAAAGCGATGCTCCAGCGCATGATTCTCCGCGGCGCTACCATCTTTCTCACCTCGCATGTACTCGAAATCGTCGAACGCCTTTGCAGCCATCTCGCGATCATTCATCAAGGCAAGCTCGTGGCCCAGGGCTCGCTCGAAGAGTTGCGCAGCGGTGTTCAAGCGATGCCTGCAGATCAACATCTTGCCGGTGCGCAGCCTGAAAAGCTTACGCTGGAAGAAATATTCCTGCGCATCGTGGGCGGCGCTCGCTCAGAGGATCAGGAGCTTTCGTGGCTGACGTAGCTCCAACCGGCGTGCCGCTCGCTCTGCCCGACGCCGGCATGCAACTTCGCACAATCGCCCTTCTCCGCTGGCAGATCTTCAAGAACTCTCTCAGGACGATGCGGGGCAGGCTGGAAGCCGTCTCATGGATTTTTGTCGGCTTCTGGTTCGTAGCTCTGGGCCTGGGTGGTGCGTTCGGAATCGCCGCGGCTTCTTGGTGGATGGTTTCTCATAATCGCAGCGATCTGCTCGCCGCGCTGTTTTGGCCAATATTCATTTTCTGGATTTGCTTTCCGCTGGTTGCCACTGCATTCACGGAAGTGTTCGATTCCTCGAATTTGCTCCGCTATCCTCTGCGCTACTCTTCGTTCTTTCTTGTCAACCTTATCTACGGCTCGCTCGACGGCGGCACGGTCGTGGGTCTCTTATGGTTGATCGGCGCCGTCCTCGGCATCTCAATCGCTCAGCCATCGTCCACCCCATGGGCTGTTTTGGCCCTCGCAATCTTCGGCGCCGCCAACATTTTCCTTGTTCGTGCCCTTTTCTCTTGGATTGAACGCTGGCTCGCCCAGCGCAAAACACGCGAAATCATGGGCATTATTTTCTTCCTCATCATTATCGGTTTCCAATTCATCGGCCCACTCACGCAACGCGCCCATAGACAACACTTTCAACTGCCAGCCTACATTTCCCAGGCAATCCTGATTCAAAAATTTCTGCCGCCCGGTCTGGTCGCAGGAGCATTAGGCGGTTCTGTTCGCGCTGACTGGTTATCCGCAGCCGGTTCGCTGTTGTTGCTCTCCGCTTATGCCGGTGTTTTCTGTCTTCTGTTCCACATCCGTTTGCGCGGGCTGTACGCAGGAGAAAGTTTTAGCGAATCCGTCTCTCGCGAAAAGGTGAGCATGGAAAAGGCCGAGACCCAATCCGGATGGGCTTTGCCGGGTCTCTCGGGCCAACTCGCCGCCATTATGGAAAAGGAAGCGCGTTACCTCTCGCGCAGCGGCCCAATGCTCTTTGCTTTGATCATGCCTATCGTTGTGCTGCTGCTGTTCCACATGGGCGGCAATCCCAACCGCCCGAACGCCGTTGCTCACAATCCCAATCTCGCCTTCCCGATTGGCGCGGCCTACTGTCTGTTGCTTCTTACGAATCTGATCTACAACAACTTCGGAGCCGACGGCATGGGCGTCCAGTTTTTCTTTGTCGCCCCAGTAAAGATGCGCTCGGTCATAATCGCAAAAAATCTTATCCATGGCGGCGTTCTTGCCCTGGAAATGTGCCTTGTGTTCGTGGCTACTTATTTCATGTACGGATCACCTGCCCCCGCTGTGGTCAGCGCCACATTCGTAGGTGTGCTGTTCGCGATTCCCCTTGATTTCGCGGTCGGCAATCTGCTTTCGCTCTATTCACCCAAAAAATATGACTATGGTGCCTTCGGCCGTCAGCGCGCGCCAGGTCTCACAGTCCTTGCCAGTTTCGGTGTGCAGGCGGTCACGATTGGTATCGCCATCGTCGTGGTGCTTGTCGCGCGTCATTATGGGAGCCTCTGGCTGGCCACGATCGTATTTGCGGCTTTAGCTCTGGCTGCATGGGCTCTATATCAAGCCGTGCTCGGCCGCATCGACGGCATCGCATTGTCCAAACGCGAATCGCTCATCGCCACAATCGCGAAAACAGGTTGAATCCTCCTGACCTGTCGGGCTTCGGCGAAGGCTTTGCTATAATCGCTCGCCATGCCCGGTCCAGCTTTCCGAGCGCCACGCTATATCGCTATCGAAGGGCCCATCCGGGTCGGCAAATCCACGCTGGCGCGCATTCTGGCTGAACAGTTGCACGCACGCAGGATCTTCGATTCCGAAGATAATCCCTTTCTGGCGCAGTTCTACGACGAGAAACCCGGCGCAGCTTTTCGTGCCCAGATGCATTTCCTTTACGAACGTTATCGCCGCCTCGCCGACGCTGCCGCAGATGAAAAAGCAGGTCCACTGCTGAGCGACTTCATTTTCGAAAAGGACAAAATTTTCGCCTACATCAACCTCGACAACGAAGAACTTCGGCTCTATGAAAGGTATTTCGATCTTCTCTCGCCCTCCTTGCCTGTTCCCGACCTTGTCATCTATCTCCAGGCCAAGGCGGAAGTCCTGCGCAAGCGGGTTTCGAAGAAAGGCGATCCATCCGAAACGGAAATATCCGCGGAATACCTCGAAGCCGTCGCCAATGCCTACGAACACTTCTTCTTTCGCTACTCCGCTTCGAATCTTCTAGTAGTGGATACTTCGGAAATCGACTTTGTTGAGCGCAACCAGGATTTGCAGGAGTTGCTGAACCGTCTGCGCCAGCCGGTGAAGGGGACGCAGTATTTTCTTCCTCTTGGCCAAGGCTAGTTTTCACTTCGTATCGGCGCATCGAAAAGAAAATCCGCGCCGGTGCGCGAAGTTGGCGCAATCCGGCGCGGCTATGATTCTGCTGTTTACGCAGCTTTCGACGGGCCAGACATGCGATGCCGCAGCTTGCCCAGCCTTCGGTTTAACGGATGGCCGCGATCGAGAAACGAGAAAACCGGCTCGCGTCGCGTCCCGATTTTCTCCAACGCGCGCCGAATCCGGAAATCCCGCCCCGCTGAGATCATCCCCTTCTCGAGTGTTTGGATGGCATCGGGTGTGCGGCCTGCCTGCACGTAAACCTCGGCCAGATTCAGATAGAGTTGAGCATGGTTGTGCCGCAGTCCCAGTGCTTCCCGGCACAACGACTCCCCATCCACGAAGCGGCGTTCTGCTATCGCGGCAAGCAATCCTGTATAAGAAAGGTAGAACGGATTCTTGGGGGCCGTTCCGAGGGCGCGTCGAGCGTGGAGGAGAGCCTCACCGGCTTCTCCGTCTCTTAGAAGTTTGAGGCATTCTTTGAAGTCCGTCATCCCGGCATCCACGGGTGATGCCGCTCCAATCCAGTGGGACATATTCACCTTCCTTACCCTTGAGCGTGTTACGTAACGCCGCGCGTCACGTGCATGAAGATTATTAATGACGGGGTTGCCTGCGGGAAATAGGACGTACGAACAGATTTCGTCCCAGTACGAATCACTGTACACAATGACAGGCGAAGACATGGAGAGGACGCTCGCAGTGCCTTAGTACGGGAATTTAGTGCGCCAAATCCGACGCGAATACGAGTTGAATTCCATCTTCCTTCAGCCGCGGAAGCATCTGGCGCAGCGTCGCGATCGTCTCCGGATGGGGATGGCCGATGGCAATCGCTTGCCCGTCGCGATCGGCATCCTTTATTGCGAGGTCGATCTGCTTCTCAATCGCATCCGCATTGAGCGCATCGTCCAGAAACACCTTCCGGGACGCAGCGCGAACGCCGTAGCGTCGCGCGGTATTGTATGCAACCGTCGAGGCCGTCGTCCGACTGTCGACGAAAAAGAGCCCACGCTCGCGAAGCGCAGGCATTAGCGCATCCATCAGTTGTGGGTCGGCCGTAGCCTTGGATCCTTCGTGATTATTCACTCCCGCGGCGTGAGGCACGGTCTCCAGCATCCCGGCGAACACGGACCGGACCTCTTTGGCGGACATGCCGGGGCGCAGTTCGACAGCTTCGTGCGCCGTGCTTTCAGAATCGGGCTGCATCGGCAGGTGCAGCATTACTTCGTCGCCTCGGCGAGCAGCCTCGTCAGCAATCGTGGTGGAGAGGGGTAGATGCGGAAGCACGGAGACCGTTACAGGATAGGGCAGGGCGATCACGGCGTCGTCTTCAGCACGGTCGTTGCCCATATCGTCGATGATGATTGCTAACCGCCGTGCACTGCGGAAAGCCGGCTCGCGATGAGCCGAACGGGTCTCGCTCTCTTCCTTCTTAGCGCGAGCTTTGCGCGCGGGTTTCTTCGAACACCCGGCAAGCAGAAGGGCTACAACGGCGCATGCGCACATCAAGCCCGTACAAAGCCCTCTAAACAGCAGAAAATGATAGGTTTGTGAGATTCTGCGCTTGCGGGGATACACAGATGCCAAGCGAGCGAGCCGCTCAGGCTGCCTTTTGCGCCGGAGCGGTGCCTTGCAAAACCTGCAAGGCCTTTTTCACCGTCGGGTCGTCCGGTGAAGATGTTTGCGCGGGCGGCGGCAGCGGTGCTCCCGTCATCTGATCCATTGCTGGCGCGACTGGCACGCTTGCCGCGACACCTTCCGACGGAATTTCTTTGCCGCTTGGGGTGTAGTAGTTGGCAACCGTCAGAATCAATGCCGATCCATCATCCATCGGGATCAGCTTCTGCATGGAGGCTTTGCCGAACGTGCGGTCGCCGATCGTCTGCCCACGTTTGTTATCTGAGATCGCGGCCGCGACGATTTCAGCCGGACCCGCCGTCGCATTTCCGATCAGAACTGTTACAGGCCCATTCCACACAACCTTGGAGGGGTCGGCCGACGAAACTACCGGGCTGACGGTTTGGCCTTTCAGGGTCGTAATTGTCCCAGAGGGGACGAAGAGTTGCGCGGTGGCGATGCCCTCGGCGTCTTCTCCCAGCGAGCAGTTGCGGAGGTCGAGGATCAACTTTTGCTCGCCTTCGTGACTCATTTGCACGAGATCGTCGTGAATTTCTTTGGTGGTGCTCTCGTCGAACTCCGGCACACCGATATAACCGACGTTATCCTGAAGCTTTGCCTCCGTCACTTTCGGCGGTGCAATCTTCGCAAGCGTGATGTTCATCTCCTGCGGCTCCGGCTTTGCCCGGGTGATTACGGAGAGCTTTACCGTTGCTCCCGGATCGCCGCTCAGGAGAAGTCTCGCTTGCTCGATGGACATTTGCTCTGTGTTGAAGTCGCCGATCTTCTCAAGCACGTCCGCGTATTGGAGTCCCAATTTATCGGCAGGGCTGCCGGGCAGCACCGAGAGGACACTGATGTATCCGGCGCGAATTTTCGTCAGCGCCATACCCGCCGTAGCCTTGTCCTTTACGAGGATGCGCTGCTTGTAATCCTTATATTCCAGCGGGCTCATGTAGCTCGATTCCGCATCGAGCGAATCGAGCAGCCCGTGAAGCGCGCCTGAAGTCACTTTGGGAATATTGGGTTCGTCGACATAATCGCGCTGAATCCGGTCCATCACCTCGCTATAGACCGTGAGGGCCTGATAGGCCTTATCGTCCGAAGAATGCGCGAGTACATAACCCACGCCAACGTAGGCAAACGCGACGACCGTGAGCACCACGACAATCGCCTTCGAAAGATTGCTCATGCCAATATTCCTTTACGCCCCTGCGCTTCTTCCGCCCATATCCCAATCGCGAAGCGAACTCCGATTATAGCAGAACCTGATGCTCAGAACGGCGTGCATGGCCGCCTAAGTCCGCGGATTCTCTAATTTTGATCTTCCCCCCACTGGTGATTGCGATTAGAAGGTGCCCCTCCTCTTTGTTTTCATAGAGTTGCGTTCGTTTTTAATTCTTGTGAGTTGCCCCGCCAAGATGCCGGCGGGCACGGATCAGGAAGACAGGTGACGGGTTTCAGGTTGAAGGCGACAGGCGGTCGAAAAAGCACGTTTTTTTGTCGATTAGAAATCGAAATTTTGTTGAAGCTACTTGGGTTACGGCGATTTCTAATCGGCAGATCGGCGATTAGAACTTGGGCATCGGATCGAGGCGGGGAGATGCGTCTGATTTGCTTAGTGCCGCCTGCGGGCACGGTTTGTACGACGCAAAACACGAACAGCAGTTTACCAGACGTTCAACGTAATGTCAAGGGTATTCCGTGTGTCTATTTTGAGACACTTTCGAGTTATTGCGAGCTGCCGAAACGCCGGGAATTGGGCCTGAAAGGCCGCGATGGGCGCCTTAAACTTGTGAATTCGGGCGCGGAACGCCGCGAATGGCGCCATAAAATGGGCTTCATTTTCGAATTGTCATTACGGACCGGCGTACGGAACCGTCATGCGTGCGATTCGCGTCAACTGGAAAACGTCCCGGATTTCGCGAATCGCTCTTACCAGAGAAGCTTAAGTCCGAACTGGATCTGACGCGCGGTGGTCGACGTGCTCGTGATCTGGCCCGCTGCGGGGTTCGCTTGCGGGTTATTTGAACCCTGAGGCAAGATAGCCAGGATCAAATTAGGCGTGTTGAAATTGGCACGATTGGCAAGGTTGAATATTTCCGCGCGGAATTGCAGCCGGGCCGATTCGCCAATCGCCGTCTCTTTGGCCAAAGAGAAATCCCACGTGGCAAGCCCCGGACCTGAGAGTGAATTCCGGCCCAAACTGCCGTAGAACCCGCTGTTATTCGGCTCTGTGAGAAAGGCATTTGGATTGAACCACTCATCCGGCTTGCCCACGACGATGGGACCGTTGAACGACGGATTCAGGAATGGCCGGACTGGATTTTTGGTGTCACCGTTACGGCTAGGGTTATAACTAAGCTGCGGTGTGAACGGAAATCCAGATTGTACCGTGACGATGCTATTGATCGACCAACCGCCAGCCAGCCGATTGCGCCAACCCGTCAGGCCGTTGCCAAATTTCGCACCATTCCCGAAAGGCAATTCATACACTGCATCGATTACGGCGACGTGGCGCGCATCGTAGGTCGCCGGACCCCAGTCCGCACGCAGATCAAACGGATTGGAAACCAAGCCCGGCGCGTTGTTCGCCGTCGTGCCATTCAATGAATCGCCGTCATCGAGCGTTTTCGACCACGTGTAGACGCCGCGAAGAGTGAGGCCGCCGCTGAAACGACGATCGGCATCGATTTCCAGCGCGTTGTAATCGCTCACGCCATGCGAAAACCATGTCCAGGTGCCTGCGAGGCTCGCATTGCACGTCGTGTTTGATGCGGCGCACGCAGCAGGAATGTAATACGCGCCCGCGGGCACAGGCGTCCCCGTCACCGCCGTTCCGTCTGCGCGATAAAGCGCCGGATACGCCGCGGGACACGGTGAGTTCGGACAAATTACCGGAGCAGGCTCATTGCCGTCCTCGCCAATCAACTCGTGATAGCCATGCGATCCGATATAATCGATTGAGAGGGACGTGTTCGGCGAAATCTGGCGCTGAAGCCGGAGCGAATAAGAAATGAGCGTCGGCGGCTTGAGGTTCGGATCGACCCCTCCCGGGGCAAGCTTCGCATTCGTTGCCGGAACAGACGTTAACGGAAAGCTCGTCACCGGCAAATTGCTTACGGAGTATGTCGGATTAAACGGCCCGTTCTGATCCATCCTATAGCCGAGCGAATCCGGCAATTCGTTGTACATGCCGAACCCAACCCGGACGATCGTCTTCTCGCCAAAAGGGCTCCACGCGATGCCGATGCGCGGCTCCGGCAAGAACTTCTGATTGTTCGCGGCAAAGGCCCACCTTCCGACGTGCGGCGTGGAATCGATCACGCCATTGGTATAAAAGTAGTTTGCTGCGCGGCCATGAGCTTCATTCCAGCCGGTTGAGGACTCGATTCGCAATCCCAGCGTCGCGACTAACCGCGGCATCAGCCGGATCTTATCTTGAAAATATCCAGCGCTGAAAAGCGAACGCCAGTTCAATTCGGTCGATGCAGGATCATAGGTAAACGTGGCTATGCCACCCAGCAAGGCGTTGATGCTTGCAAACGAAGCCTGCCCGTATTGACTCAATGCCAGGTTTTCGTTCGATTGAAATTGCTGCAGCCACACGCCAAAACTGAATTCATTTCGGCCGTGCGACCACGCGATTTGATCCTCATAGGTGTAGAGATTCCGGAAGACGTCCAGGTCCGTGCCGTTGTTGCTGCCTGCCAAGCCGAGTTGAGTTGCGGGATTCGAGGCCGTGCTTCCTCCCACCGCCAGCGCTCCCACAGGATGCGTGCCGACAAAACTCGTAATGCTCGCGGCAGGAGACCCCGGCGTTGGCTCACCGAGAAAGTAATATGCAGCGCGCGAATACCCGAAACGCACCGTATTCACGATGCGCGGCGTAAAGAGATGGGTTTCAGCGAGGCTCAGCACTTGTTCCCGCAAGTCAGCGAGATCCGTGCTGTAAGGATCAGCCACGGTAGCCGTGGTATCGGCTCCATCATCAATCGTATAAACGGCGGAGAGCGAATCGCGGCTTGAGAAAATCCGATCCACGCGAGCGGTGCCGAAATCTTCCCGAATCTTCTGCAAAGGACTACTTGTGAATTGTGCGATGCCGCTCGGGTTCCCGTTGGGAAGTGCAAGCTCCGGTCCATTCGCGATCGGCCACGCGGCGAGCAACTGCCGCACTACGGCGGCACAAGCGGGTTGGGCTCCGGCCGGACAGCTCGAGCCGAGCGGCGCGAGCGTGCCGTTCCGAGCATCATCGGCCGGCACAAACGTTACCGAGGTTTGATGAAGGTTCTGCCGAAAGCCTTCGTAATTCATAAAGAAAAACGCCCTATCTTTGGCAACGGGACCGCCAAGCGATACGCCGAACTGATTGCGCTGAAATGGCGGCGCAGAACCCACGTCGAAATAATTGCGCGAATCGAGATGGTTGTTGCGGAGAAATTCGTACGCACCGCCGTGGAAGCTATTCGTACCCGATTGCGTGACGATGCTCACTTGCGCGCCGGGACGCTTTCCGTATTCCGCGCCGTAGGAATCGCGCAGCACATTGAACTCGCGCACCGCATCGACTCCCAGCAACATCCTGCTCGTTCCGGCCGGCTGCATGTTATTTTCGGCTGCACCCGTAAATTCCACGCCGTTGAGCAGAAAGAGATTCTGCTGCGGCCGGTTACCAGAAACCGCAAAATTATTGCCGTTCGTTGAATTCGAAACACCGGCTCCGCCGGTCTTTTCGAAGGTAAAGTTCACTACGCCCGGGTTCAGTGGGATAAGCAGGTCGTAGCTGCGTCCATTGAGCGGCAAATCCTTCAGCTGCCGCTCGGCCACCAAACCCGAAACGTCCGCCGATTCGACACTCACGGGCGGCGCATCGGCTGTAACGGTGGCGATTTCGCTCACGCTCCCGATGCTTAGCGCCACGGAAAGATTCACGTCCTGCCCCAAGACAACATGAACGCCAGAGCGGACTTCCTCTTTGAAGCCGTCCTTTCGCACGTGAACTTCGTAATTCCCCACGGGGATCGAAGCCACGCGGAACCGGCCTGTGTCATCGGTCACAGTGCTTCGCGCTGCGCCAGTATCCGCGTTTTTCACATCGACCGCCGCTCCAGCTACCACGGAGCCGGAAGGGTCCATTACTGTGCCAGAAATGCTCGCGAGGTCCTGTGCGAAAGTGCCCGGTGAAAATGCCGCAAGGATGAGTGCGCACGCAAGGACGCAAAGCAACGAACTGGAATATATGCCACGAGTGCGGCGCGGCCTTGTTGTGCGCAGAGTGGAGCCTTACGAACGATAAAGGGCATAGCAATTCCCCTCGCAACGACGACGATAAGGCACTTTAATACGACTAAACATACGAGTGCAATGCGGATATGGACGTATTATCTAAGAGAGCAGAGGTTTTGCGAATCGCGGGCGGGTCCGAACGATAGCATTCCGCATCCGCGAAAAATACGCGCGCAACTGCAGATTCGCCCGAGAGATTCCAACGTTACAAAACAGCAGCGGCAACAGACTGACCAACTGAAAAGCGAGTCGATCGCCCAAAACAACGGGCGAAGATGGTTCTTCGCCAGGAACGATTTAATTGCGGGTAGTCGGGGGGCGAGCTTGAACAAAAACGGGGCGCAGCCCTTCGCAAGAGCGCTCAGGTTAACAAGCACCGCCCCTTCGGCACCCTTAGCGGGCGTATTTGTTGAACCAGTCGATGGTGCGTTGCCAGGCAAGCGTGGCGGCGGCCTTGTTGTAACGCTCGGGCGTGGCGTCGCACATAAAGCCGTGGCCGGAATCGGGATAAATGTAGCCTTCGTGGACCACATTGGCTGCCGTCAACGCCTTGTCATAGGCCGGCCATGTCGCGGCGAGGCGGGTGTCAAGCGCGCCGTGGTGAACGAGGATCGCGGCTTTGATTTTCGGGATTTCGGCTTCCGGCGGAACCGCGCCGTAGAAGGGAACAGCCGCGCCAAGATCGGAACCCATGCGCGTGGCCAGCGTGTTCGCAACGCCGCCGCCGTAGCAGAAGCCGGTTGCGCCGACTTTGCCGGAACAATCCGGGCGCGCCTTCAACCATTGCGCAGCCGCGAGGAAATCTTCCAGCATCTTCTTGCCGTCGACCTTTCTGAAAAGTTCGCCGCCCTGGTAGTCGTCACCGGGATAGCCGCCGACGGACGTGAGTCCGTCCGGGGCGAAGGCCATGAAATTTTCGAGAGCGAACCGGCGCGCCATGTCCTCAATATAAGGATTCAGGCCGCGATTTTCGTGGACGACAATGATGCCCGGTAGCTTCGAGGGCGTCGCCGAGCGAGTGTCCGCGCTGATGGGACGCACGAGATAGCCCTTGATACTGCCGTTGCCCTGCGGAGAAGGAACGGTCTCATAGCTCGCCTTGATGCGGTCATCGTTTTTTGAGACTTGCTGGCCCGCGGCGTAGTCAGGCATTAGGGCGCTGATGATCGTCGATGCCGCCAAGCCGCCTACAGCGAAGCGGCTTATGCCGTCCATGAACGCGCGCCGGCTGATTTCGCCGTGAATGAACTGGTTGTAAAGCTCGATGGCCTCAAACGGCAGCTTGGGTTTCGTCGGGTCCATTGCACGGCTCCTTTTAAAGGAATTTGGCTCGACATATTACAACGTGCCATAGTCGCGCACAATCTTAGTCAAACGGCTGCAGTGACTCATTTTGGTTCTTGGCCATCCCGGTCGATTTAGCAGGAGTGTTCGGGGCCCCCGATGAGTTAACCTCTCAGCTCTGTTCGTAAGGTCCCGTATTGACAACTAGACAATTTATGTGAGAAAAAGTACCCGTCTGGGAGAACTGTGTACCGTAAGTTCTTTAGAATCATTAGTACCGATTGGTTCTCTGTTTGCATCTAACGTTTAGGGTTAGTTTGCAACCATGACCGCCGCCTGCACCACGTTCGATCAAGTCGAATTCCGCGCTGCCACTAGCGTGGCACTTGCTAATCGTACGCGACGTGTCCGAGATGGGTTTCTGGCCGCTACTCTCGGGAAAGTCCTGCTAGTGCTTCTAAACCACAAACTTGGTCAACTGCGTGAGTCTTTGCGATCTGGTTCGCTCGATAATCTTAATCGGGAACAGCTTCAAGAAGTAGCGGCTCTTTTGAAGCAGCTAACTACTTCTCTGTTGAGATTAGTCGAAGATTCTGAATTGCAGTCCCATAGAGTCTTAGCTGCCGATCTATCTGAGACTGAGGACAGAGTTGAGGGATTCGAATCAATTCTGGAGAATATCTATCTGGCACTCGACCCCGAATTCAAAATAGCTGTATCATCCGCTATTGATCAATTGAGACTCGGGGTTGAAGAGAGTGCTACTGTGTCACGTTGACGCTGACCGCAGTCCGACCTTCAAGTCTCTAGTCGCCTCGCTCCGAAAAAGATTCCGCCACATAGACGATGATCTGCGCGAAATCTGGCCAGACATTGCCCAAGATTATCGAAACGCAAGAGGCGCTGAATCGATACCTGGCTTCGCGAATACGGTCTATAAATACAGGGCAAAATGTTCGGATAGCAATAAGGGATCGCGAGGAGGCTACCGTGTTATTGGCTACTATCATCAGGAAACAAATACGCTTTACCCGATATATATTTACAGCAAGCTAGACCAATCAGACGTGAGCGCGAAGACCGTTACCGCAACGGTCAAAGAACTGACCCAGATGTCATTGGACATCCCTCCCCGATAGGTACAAAGGCCACAAAGTGACGTTCGTCCTCGTTTTTACCGTACGATATAAATTTTAGCCTCCAAATTGAACACTACCTAAACGGAAAGCCCGAGTAGTTTTCGGCGAGGTTCGTGGCTGCGGCGCGAGACGAGGTGATGTTGTCCAGTTCGGCGAGCTGGCGGCGATAGTCGTAGGCATCGGCGACGTTGGCGCGGTGGAACATGTTCGTCATGAAGTAGGAGAAATATTGGGCGCGCCATACGCGGCGAAGACAGCGCTGGGAATACGTGGCGAGTTCCTCTTCACTGCCGCTGGAGTAGAAGCGAGCAAGAGCCTGAGCGAGCAAGCGCACATCGGCGATGGCGAGGTTCATGCCTTTTGCGCCGGTTGGCGGGACGATATGCGCGGAGTCGCCGGCCAGAAACAGGCGGCCGAACTGCATCGGCTCAGCGACGAAGCTGCGCATCGGCGTGATGTTCTTTTGCAGGATTGGCCCGATGTTCAGGACGAAGCCGTCCATTTCGAAGCGGGCGCTCAGTTCTTCCCAGATGTGCGCGTCAGGCCAGTTCTCGAGATTTTCATCGGGTGCGCATTGCAGATAAAGGCGCGTGAGCGACGGCGAGCGCATGCTGTGCAAAGCGAAGCCGCGTTCATGGTTTGCGTAGATCAATTCGTGAGAGGAAGGAGGAGCTGCGGCAAGAACTCCGAGCCAGGCAAACGGATAGGCGCGTTCATAAAGTGAGAGCGCGCCGGCGGGAATCGATGGGCGGCAGATGCCGTGGTAGCCGTCGCAACCTGCGATGAAATCGCAAGCAATCTCTTGCGATTGGCCGTCTTTACGAAAACGGATTTTCGGCTTCGCGGAATCAAAATCGTGGATCGAAACGTCTTCGACTTCGAAAACGATCTGGCCGGCCGCGTTGAGACGGGCCGCGACGAGGTCTTTGATCACTTCCTGCTGGCCGTAGACGGTGATGCAGCGGCCGCCGGTCAGTTCAAACATATCGATGCGGTGCGCTTGTCGATTGAAGCGCAACTCGAAGCCGTGGTGACTAAGGCCTTCGCGGCGCATGCGGTCGCCGATGCCGGTTTCGTTGAAGAGATCGACTGTGCCCTGTTCGAGAACACCGGCGCGGACACGGCTTTCAATGTGTTCGCGGCTGTGCGATTCGATGACGATGGAATCGATTCCTTGCAAATGTAGAAGGTGGGAGAGAAAAAGACCTGCAGGCCCTGCTCCGATGATTCCTATTTGCGTGCGCATCGCGGGAGTCTAGTGCGAAGGCGCCGCGCTTGCCAACATTTTGGGAGTGAGCGCGATACTGAGGCGGACCCATTTGTCCTGGGGAGAGACTTTTACTTTGGCGAGAAGTGTTGAGAGAAAATCGGCTTGCTGCTTGGTCATGTTGCCGCGCTCTTTGGGGTCTTTCAGCGCGATCGATCCCATCATGCGGAAGCCGTTGAGCAGGGTGCCTATTTCGATGGCGTTTTTCATTGAGTCGCATTCGGCATCAAGCGTGAGGTCGAGATCGTTGCCTTGCGGCTGGCCGGCGAGAGTAATGGCTTGGATGCTGCGAATGTAGCCGAGCAATTGCGGCGAATTGTTGAAGTCGGCGTAGAAGGAATCGGGAAGATGATCAGTGCGCGCAACGGCGAAAAGCGGCGCGCCCGCAACGCGATTGATGCGGTCCTGCATTTCGGAGTCGCGCGGGGTCGATGTGGGATTGCTCAGAAGAGATGTGGCGTTTTTGCCGCTGGCCATGATGACGCGCGTGGCGGAGAGAAATTCAAAGGCGACAAGGGGCTTGCCGGGAACTTCGTAAATCGTGAGGGCGCCGCGTTTGACGGCGTGGCCGCCGACGTGAAGCGCGTAGGCTTCGATGCGCTGTTGATCGAAGCGGCCGTCCGCGATCGAGAGGGTGCGATTCTCGCCGGCGGCGCTGGCGGCAGCCCCGAGCTGAGTGGGCCACATGGCGATGGCGGCGCGATCGAGATCGCGGGAGTAATCAAAGCCTGTGTTTTTAATGAATTGCGTGTAATCCGGATCCTGCTGCGGCGTAGGGAGCATGATACTGCCAATCGCCTGGAGCGAGGAATTCTGAGTCGTTCTAAGCGCCCGCGCATCCAAGAAAGCCACGACGGGCGCGTTGGAAGGAATCAGACTCAAGACATCCGGCGCTGGGCCTAACACCGCTGCCGGCCCTGCAAGCGGTTGCGAGACCCGATACAAGTAAATTCCCACGCCGATTCCGGCAAGCAGCAGGATCACGATCACCGCGATCAGAATTTTTTTCGGTGTAGACGAAGCCACGATTTCTCCCGCGTCGAGCCTATTGACGAGTTTAAGGTGTCCGTTGGCATTGCGCATCACAAAAGGTGTCGAGGATGCGGCAACCTTCCCGTGCAGCGCCGCCTCGAACACTGAATAGACAGGAAGAGCACGTCCTCCATGCGAATTCGAACATCGAGATTGAGTACGGTTTTGATCGCGATAGTTGCGCTGGGTGTTTGTCTGCCGGCGCAAGAGGCGAAACCGAAGTCGACCGCTGCGACGCCAAGCGTGAATGAAATTATCGATCGCTATGTTGCGGCGATTGGAGGGCGCGCGGCGATTGAGAAGATTACGTCGCGAGCGTCACTTGGGAAAATCGAAGTACCTTCGATGAAGCTTTCCGGCACAGTGATGATTCACGAAAAAGCGCCGGACAAGACGTTGCAGGTGGTCGTCTTTAATGGGAACGCGTTTCGGCAAGGCTTTGACGGCACGACCGCGTGGACCGACGATCCGGCCGACGGGTTGCGCGTGCTATCTGGAATTGAATTGACGGAAGCGAAACGAGATGCAGATTTTTTTCGTCCGTTACACTTGCAGCAGATTTATTCGAGCTTGACCTTTGCCGGAACGGAAAAAGTCGGCGATCGTGACGCGTACGTTTTGGCGGGGACGGAAGCGGACGAGAGCGAACCCGACAAAATATATTTCGATGTAGAGAACGGACTGGCGCTGCGGATCGTGAACCCTCGGCATACGCCTGACGGAGAAGCGAGGCTTCAGGAAGATTTTTCAGATTATCGGCGCGTGGATGGAGTGGAACTGCCGTTTACGATTGCGCAGACGGGCGGGAGTGCGGATTTCACAATCCACATCAGTGAAATTCATCACGGAGTGGATCTGGACGACAGCGAATTTGCGAAGCCACAGGGCGGGGATAGTGATAGTAAGGTACAATAGGGTTTGGCTGCATGATTGGGCATTGCAGTCTGGCATTCAGTGAGGATTGGCAGAGGGCTTGCGGGCGCGTCTTGTGGCGTTTTGGGTACCCCTTGCAATTCCATTGCCCGCATGATAATTTCTTTAGGTTTGCGCGGGGCTGGCGTAGCTCAGCTGGTAGAGCATCTGATTTGTAATCAGAGGGTCGGGGGTTCAAATCCCTCCGCCAGCTGATCTTGAAGCGTCGAGATTAACGAGCAAGGTTGCGGACGAATTCCTCGCAACAAAAAGCGCTAGGGCTAGTGTCTTCATGGCACGAGCCCTTTCTGCATTGCGGAGTACCTCGAAGGCTGTCCTGACTATTTCTGGCCGTTTGCGAGAAGCGGATGTTGTGTCCGCAAATTCGCGGGCGGTAACTTGAAGTGGAAAGTTCTCGCGCCGCAGAGAGTAAGGGACGTGATTGCGTCCCGGTGATTTGCGGGACGGGTGGGTGAGTGGCTAAAACCAGCAGACTGTAAATCTGCCGCTCCTTGCGGGCTACGAAGGTTCGAATCCTTCCCCGTCCACCAGTTTCGCGGAGTTCTGGTGGTTGCAGTTGGTGGCTATTGCGGTGTTGCGAGAGTGAGTGCCGGTTTTGAGCCTGGGTAGCTCAGTTGGTAGAGCGCGTCCTTGGTAAGGACGAGGTCACCGGTTCAATCCCGGTCCCAGGCTCCAGTTTTGAAGCAGCGGAGATGTGGCGGAATGAGCGGGGGTAACTCAGTGGTAGGGCCTGCCTGTCGGCAGGCAGGTCTCTGCCTTCCAAGCAGAAGGTCGCGGGTTCGGCTTGGGTGCTTGGTTCTGGGAAATTGTTGTGTGGTTCGCCTTGCGCAGTGAAGTAGATGGCGGATTTTATGTTGGTATGACGTCGAGGCTGCAGCAGCGCATTAAGGAGCACAACGCTGGGCGAAATCGTTCAGCGCGCCCGCGCCTGCCGTTTGAGCTTGTTTATGTCGAGCATTTCGATTCGCGGACTGCGGCCCGGAGCCGAGAGAAGTACTTGAAGAGCGGGGTCGGTCGCGAACTGTTGAAGAAGGTTGCAGCCGAGAAGTTAAAGGAGCATGCGGAATGAGCGGGGGTAACTCAGTGGTAGAGTCTCTGCCTTCCAAGCAGATGGTCGCGGGTTCGAGCCCCGTCCCCCGCTCCATCGAATCGTAGCAACATCAGGGTAATGGCAGTAGAAGCGGTCTTGGTTTGGGGCCAAAGCGGCGTTGCCGCGACGTTCTTCATGCGAGGGTGAGGGAGATGGCGAAGGAGAAATTCGAGCGGAGCAAGCCGCACGTCAATATCGGGACGATCGGGCACATTGACCACGGCAAGACGACGTTGACGGCGGCGATCACGAAGGTGCTGTCGAAGAACAACCCGAAGGTGGCGTTCCGGGC
>DATNBB010000323.1:0-13182 GCA_035607335.1 Binatia bacterium
AACGTTCACCCCAGCGGCTTTCGGGATAGATCAACCGCAGCCGCTCCCAGTAGCGAAGGCGACTCTGCTTTACTCCCAGAATGCGTTCCACTTCCTTGCGCGTGTAACTTTGGGGCAAGCCGCCAAGCCTCGGTTAAAGAACTGCTGCGAAAGATTATCTACCAGGTGTCAAGAAATCGGGACGCTATTTCGCGCGACTTTTCACGATTTTCCACAGCATTTTCACGCGAACCGTGAAGGGAAGACAATTGGTTCAGCGGCGAGAAATTAGGATGAGGATCGCAGCGATCGCCAGCGAACAGGTACCGATAGCGATTGTCGTGCGCTTTCCCCATCTGTGTACGAGGCGCTTGTAAAACGCGGGAACAGGTGGAAGGAACATCAAGCGAAGCGCCACTAATCCGATCACAATGCCGACGGCGCGCAAGGCCAGACTCATAGCCAGATCATATCATAAGTAGTTGGTGACTCCTCAGAGTGAGACTATGATGTCCGGCCAGATTACCAAAAGATGACACGACGTTTCGGCACGCCATTGCGGGCGCGAAACCCTTGTTATGCTTTTAGGGGCTTTTGCCTTCCGCAATGGTTCTCGAAAACGCAGAACGACTCTATCTCGAGCGTCAAGTAACGCTTGGCCGGGCGATTCTCGTCGCCCTCTCGCTTGTGGCGCTGCTCGAGACCGCCGAACAGCCCGTGCGGCGCGTTGACGTCATTTTCCTTTCGGTGTATCTCTTCGCTGCTCTGATTGGCATCGTAGTCGAGCATTCCTCCCGTAAAAAGATTTTCAGGATACCTCTGGCGGCGGATTTCGCGGTGTTGCTGGCGTTCTTGGTGCTTACGCCGAGCGTTTCGGCATTTTGGTTTCTGTTCCTTTTTTCGGTGTTTGCGCTGGCCACGCGCGGCAATACAAAAGCTATTCCTGCGTTGGTGGGAGTTGCCACGGCGGGCGTGCTGGTGCGAGTGGGGCTGGCCGAACGATTCGAGTGGCAAAGCGTTTGGCATTGGATCGTTATCGCTTTTGGCATGCTGGTCTCGGGGCTTGGGATGGGATTTCTGGGCGCGCGCGAACGCGAACATCTCTCGCGCCAGCGTTTTCTGGAGCGAATTACGGCTGTGCTCGACTTCGATCGGGGCCTGACGGAGTCGATACGGCAGGTTCTCGGCGAATTGGCGCAGGAATTCAAGTGCGAAATGGCCTGCCTCGCCGTTCGCGATGAAGAGTTGGAACGCATCTTTGTCTGGAAGATCAGACAGGGTGAGACGAACGTGCTGGGCCCGGATACGTTGGCACTCGAACGGGGCGAGACGTTCTTGCTCGATTCGCTCGAAGTATCATTAGGCTGGGAGTTTGGCACCGAAGACGGGCGTGGTTTTGGCTGGGACCGGCGCACCGGCTGGCAATTTCGTGAAATTCCCGCGCCGCCCCAAGCGACTCAGCGCGAGTTGAGCGCACGTTCACTGCTGGCATCCACGATCGAGCTCGACAAGCGGCCCGCTGGACGAGTGCTGCTGGTCCGGCCCGAATCGGCTTCCGACAGGGGAAGCGGTTCGCCACGATTTACGCAAAAGGAGTTGCGCTGGCTCGATCAGGTAGTGAGGCACCTCGGGCCGCCGCTGGAAAATCTTTTCCTCTTGCGCAATTTGCGCACGCGGGCCGTGGAGGCGGAGCGCAGCCGCATTTCGCGCGATCTGCACGACGGCATTTTGCAGACGCTCTTGAGCCTGAAGATTCAATTAAATGTGCTGCGTGGAAAGCTGCCGGAATCCAGCAATGGCCTGGGTGCGGAAGTGACTAATCTGCAAAAGATGATCCAGGAGGAAAGCGACGAGCTGCGCCGCATGGTGACGGAGATGCGGCCGCTGCGCGTGGAGAGCGCGGACATGCGCGAGTTGATGTTCGGTTTCGCTGAACGATTCCGCAGCGAGCAGGAATTAGCGATCGATTTGTTCATCGAAGACCGCAATTTGAGGCTTCCAGACCGCGTTTGCAGGGAGTTATTCCAAATATACAGGGAGTCAATTCATAATGTAAAAAAGCATGCGCGTGCCAGCCACGTCGTGGTAAAACTAGGTCAAGACGAGTCGAAAGTTTTTCTCGTCATTGATGATAACGGCCGTGGATTCAGCTTTTCCGGGACTTATAGCAGCGAAGAACTCGATAAATTGCGGCTCGGTCCGATTTCAATAAAAGAGCGAACAAGGGGTGTTGGGGGCACTCTGACAGTGGAGTCGAATCCCGGCCACGGGGCACGGCTAACCGTTGAAATCCCATTGAATTGATATGACGAAAACCAAACAGGCGATTCGGATCCTGGTGGCGGACGACCATGCCATCTTTCGTGACGGCCTCCGCAAGCTTTTGGAAGGCGCGGAGGACGTTCAAATCATCGGCGAAGCGGCAAACGGCGTCGAATGTACGAAGATGCTCGCAAAGTTGAAGCCGGATATTCTTCTGCTGGATCTGCGCATGCCCGAAAAAGACGGATTGGGCGTCCTGGAAGAAGTGAATTTCGATACGACGGGCACGCGCGTGATCGTGCTTACGGCGGCAGAAGACGATCGCGATGTTGTGCGCGCGATGAGATTGGGTGCGCGGGGCGTGGTGTTAAAACAATCCGCCAGCGATTTGCTCTTGAAGAGCATTCGCAAAGTTTCCGACGGTGAGATTTGGCTCGACAACCGCATGACGGCGGAAGTGATCGACGCATTCAAGAAGTCCGCCGAAGCGGGTTCGCGCCGCGAGAAGCCGTTGCTGAGCGACCGCGAAAAAGAGATTGTGCAACTCGTGGCGCAGGGTTTCCGCAATCGCGAAATCGGCGAAAAGCTCTTCATCAGCGAACAGACGGTGAAAAACCACCTTCACAATATCTTCGATAAGCTTGGTGTCTCTGACCGGCTCGAATTGGCGCTCTATGCAATTCATCACCGCTTGATCGATCAGGCTTGATGCATTTTCAGAACGCGAACCCGGCCGATGGAATCTGCTTTTGACGTAAGCGCCTAGAACTAAGTGATTTAGCACGTTTGACCTGCCTAGTACTTCTGTACCGAAAGTCCCTTTTAGAATTGAGTCTCTCGCTCTATTGGTTACAATCAGCATCCCATCTATTCTGTACGCGTCTCAGAGAGCAGGAGGATGCAGTGACACTGAAAGAACGGCGAGCGGCCCGGCGCTTCCTCATGCGCCTTCCGCTGACGGTCCGCTGGACCGACGAAGCAGTGGTAGGCGAAGCGGCGACGGAATCGCGCGAGGTTAGCTCCCGCGGTTTGTACTTCCATCTGCCGAAAGGACTCAAGAGCGGTTCGCCCGTGGAGATTGTGATGACGCTCCCGCACGAACTGACCCAGGCCGGGCCTGTCCGTGTACGGTGCCTCGGCCGGATCCTGCGTACGAGCGCGGAGTACTCCGGCGAAGTGGGAGTTGCGGCCGCGATCGAACGCTACGAATTCATGCGCAATGGCGAACACGCAGTAGCCTGACGCGCATAACGGTTTCTTGCCCAAACCCTGCGGAGATGGGTGAGAAAATGCCGGGCGGTTCGGGTCCCTCAGCCGGTGCCGCCCGGATACTTTTTGGCAATTTAGCGTAGCGCTCTGCGCGCGAAGCAAAACGCGCCTACGCCGTTTCGTCACTCTCCAGTAAAACCTGTATGCCTGCCCTCTTTATCCCGTGATAATATTCGGGTTGTCTATTTTCCTTGCCACCCGGCCCGCGGCTGCCGACGCCGACATGGTCCACGTCAGCCGTCTCAGCGTTGAGTGTGCTTTCAGGGAGTCCGTGTGAAACTCAGCGTCCGGCTCATCGTTTTACTCGTGATCGGAATGGCAATCGTCACGTTTCTGATCGCGCGGAGCCAGGTTCGTTCGGTGAAACTTGGTATGCGAGCCGATTTGCAGCGGCGCGCCGAGTTGCTGGCCGAAAGCCTTCAGGAAATCGTCGAGCCCGCGCTCGCAAAGCATTCTCACGAACAACTCCGCCACATTGTTGACCGCTTCGGTAATCGCCAACAACTCGAAGGCCTCATCGTCTACGATGAAGGAGGCGTGATTCTGGCGGAGAGTCCAAATATTGTGAGGCACTTTACGCCGCCGGCTCTGCCTCTCGAGAAAGTTAAAGCCGATGCGGCGGGCGTTAGCCAAACGATTCGTATCGATGGCCGCGAGACCGAGGCGTATTACCTGCCCTTGCTGAGCGACACGGGCATGAATGGGATCCTTGCGATCTTCTACGACGCCAGTTACATCGAAGCGCAGAGCAATACCATCTGGCGTGACACTCTGTGGCATGTGCTGGCCGAAGCGCTTCTCATTCTCATCGCGTTTGCGCTTATCTTCCGATGGACGATCGTTCAGCCGCTCTCGAAAACCGCCGCTTGGATGCGCGAACTGCGCACCGGTCGCGTGACTCCGCCACCGCGCCTTCCCAACGAAGACTTTCTTCTGCCATTTTCGAAAGAGGTGGTGAATTTAGCTCACAGCCTGGCGGAAGCACGGGCAGCGGCCGAGTACGAGGCGCGTCTGCGGGAAACAGGCGAGTCGCACTGGACGCCCGAGCGCTTGCGTGCCATCGTGCAGAGCCGGTTGCTGGGACCGCTCTTCGTGGTATCCAATCGGCAGCCTTATGCGCACGTCCGCAACGGAAGAGCTATTGAAGCGCAAGTGCCGGCGAGCGGTTTGGTTACGGCGCTGGAACCTGTTTTACGCGCGTGCGATGGAACATGGATTGCGCACGGCTCTGGTGACGCGGATCGCAGTGTTGTGGATCGTCACGATCATATTCGCGTCCCGCCCGACCATCCCGAATACACGCTTCGCCGCGTGTGGCTCAAACGCGAGGAAGAGCAGGGATACTATTTCGGGTTTGCGAACGAGGGGCTTTGGCCGCTTTGCCACATCGCGCACACACGGCCCACGTTCCGCGCGTCAGACTGGGAAAGCTATCAAGCGGTAAACCAAAAATTCGCGGATGCCGTTCTCGAGGAGATGGAGGGTGCGGAGAACGCGCTGCTGCTCGTCCAGGATTATCATTTCGCGTTGCTGCCTCAGATGATCAAGGCGCAGCGGCCCGATGTTCGCGTTGCGATCTTCTGGCATATTCCGTGGCCGAATCCGGAGGCGTTCCGGATTTGCCCCTGGCAAAAGGAAGTTTTGGACGGTTTGCTGGGCGCCGACCTTATCGGATTCCACATTCAGGCTCATTGCAACAATTTCCTCGAAACGGTCGATGCCGCTTTGCAGTCGCGCATCGACTGGGAACGCTTCGCTGTAAGGCGCGATGACCACACGACTTTCGTGCGTCCGTTCCCAATCAGCGTGGATATGCGCGAATCTCCGATACCGGGGCAAACGCGTTCTACATACGAAATTCGCGCGGAAATTCTCAAGAATCTTGGCATCAACGCAAGGTTCCTTGGCGTGGGCGTCGATCGCCTCGACTATACGAAAGGCATTATCGAACGCTTCCGCGGTGTTGAACGGTTTCTCGAGAAGAATCCCTTTTACGTCAAACATTTTACCTTTGTTCAGATTGGCGCTCCGAGCCGTTCCAGCATCCCGCGCTATCAGGACTTCACGGCGGAGGTTGAGAGGGAAGCGGCACGAATCAATGAGCGTTTTGCAGCGAACGGCTGGAAGCCTATCGCCTTGCTCACCCGGCATCATAGCCACACGGAAATATTGCCTTATTACCGCGCCGCGGATTTGTGCATGGTCACTTCGCTCCACGACGGCATGAATTTGGTCGCTAAGGAGTTTGTTGCGGCGCGAGATGATGAGCAGGGCGCGCTGATACTGAGTCAGTTTACGGGCGCGATGCGCGAGTTGCCCGATGCCTTGATCGTCAATCCATACGATACAGAAGGCGTGAGCGAAGCGATTCGCGTCGCGCTCGAGATGGACGCCGATGAACGGCAGATACGGATGCAAAGAATGCGGCGCACGATTCGCGAGAACAACGTGTACCGCTGGGCCGGAACGCTCATCAACGAATTGGCCGAAATCCGTATCGACGATTCAGAAATGGCTTTGAAGCAGGAAACCTCGATGACCGGAGGGCCCAGGGTTTGACCGCGATTCGCCGTGCGACGGCGCGAAAGCTGGATACTCACCGCAACGAAAGCATCTCCTTGCCCGATGGACAGCATCCGCAATATGCCTTTCGCGCGTTTCACGAAATCCTTTTGCAATTGAAAGAAGCGAAGACGCGCTTCCTTTTGCTGGACCTCGATGGGACGCTTGTCAGAATACGCAAACGCCCCGAAGATGTACGCCTTTCCAAGAAAGCCAGGACACTGTTAGCGCGCTTGGCGACGCTCCCCAATACGACCGTGGCAATTCTGAGTGGGAGAAATGTGCAGTCGCTTAGAGCGCTCGTGGATGTTCAAGCGATCCGGCTTTTCGGTTTACATGGTGCGGAGCAAGGCGGAAAACCGCCGCGTGTTCGAGGCGAACAACGTAAGGCGTTGCGGCAGGCCAAGCGAAGTGCTCGACGGAACCTGATGGAGTTTCCGGGGATAAACCTCGAAGACAAAGGGTACGGTTTCACCGTCCATTATCGTCAAGCCGAACCGGCGACAATCGAAAGAGCAAATCAGGCGCTACAAGCGATTCTGGCTCCGCTGCGGCACGATCTTCACGTGCTGCACGGCAAAAAGGTATGGGAAGTGCTTCCGCGGCAAATTCCGGGCAAAGGAGACACGATGAAGAGGGTCGTGGACGATTGGCCTGCCGCCGCCCTCGCGTACATCGGCGATGACGAGCCAGACGAACCGGCCTTTGCGGCACTCGAAGGTCATGTGACGATCCGCGTGGGCCGAAATCCGAAAACGCACGCCCGCTTTTTTTTGCAGACGCCGGGCGAAGTACTCCGTTTCTTGAGCATGCTCGAACGGGAACTGCGGAGTTAATTACGTGTTGAGGTGCTCTCGCAAAATGCCCAGCATGCGTCGCAACGGCTCGGCGGCTCCCCAAAGCAGTTGATCGCCGACCGTGAAGGCTCCGAGGTAATCGGGTCCCATCTTCAATTTGTGAATTCGTCCAACGGCCACATTAAGCGAACCTGACACAGCCGTCGGTGTAAGGCAGCGCACGCTGGAGTCTTTGTTGTTTGGGACAACGTGCACCCATTCATGGGCGCCAGCCAACATCGACTCGATCTCGCCGACTGGCACATCGCGCTTTAATTTGAAGGTGAGCGCCTGGCTGTGGCAGCGCATCGTTCCGACCCGCACGCAGAGGCCGTCAACCGGAACAGGCGGATCAAGGCCCAGAATCTTGTTCGTCTCGGAAATTCCTTTCCATTCTTCCTTTGTTTGTCCACCCGGCATCTCCTTATCAATCCAGGGAAGGACGCTGCCGGCCAGCGGAGCGCCAAATTCGGCAGTGGGCAATTGCGCCGAGCGCTGAACGTCGAGCAGCAATCGGTCGGCCTCAAGCGCATTTCCAGTTGGGGACTCGCGATACGGATTCGTGAGGATCGACATCTGCTTGATTAGTTCGAGCATTTTGGCCGCGCCTGCGCCTGAGGCGGCCTGATAAGTCATCGAAGTCATCCACTCGACGAGACCTTCCTTGAAAAGCGGCGCGACCGCCATCAGCATCAGGCTGACGGTGCAATTCCCTCCGGCATAGGTACGCAAACCGTCCGCCAATCCCTGGCGGATCACATCGAGGTTTACGGGATCCAGGATGATGACCGAATCATCGGCCATGCGCAGTGTCGAAGCGGCATCGATCCAGTAGCCAGTCCAACCGCTCTTGCGCAAGGGGCCGTAGACTTCGGTCGTGTATTCGCCCCCCTGGCAGCTAATGACCACCTCGCAGGCGCCAAGCTCCTTCAGCGCGCTCGCGTCCTTGAGGGTAGGATTGCTCGATTCGGGCGGAGCCGCGCCACCGGCATTCGAGGTCGAGAAAAACACCGGCTCAATGCCATCGAAGTCGTGCTCCTCCCGCATCCGCTGCAGGAGAACGCTTCCCACCATACCCCGCCACCCAACCAGACCTACGCGCAACATGTTTCCTCCGGAATCCCGCTATTTTAACCTGAAAAGTAGCCGTTTCAGAAGCGGACAAGAGCAGGGGGAGTGCCGAATTTTTGCAAAACTCGTGCATTTCGTGTGCTGTCGAGATTAGAATACGGGGCCATCGAAGGCAGTTTTGGCAATTCGATACGGCGGCATGGTTCCCGCCAAATTGGGGTGTAAAGGTTTGGACATGATGGAGACCGTTTCGTGATCGTTGGCGTCGTGAAAGAGAGCTTCCCCGGCGAACGACGAGTTGCGCTAATACCTGCCGTTATCCCTAATCTTGCCAAGGCCAGTTTGGAAGTGACCGTCGAAAGCGGCGCGGGTTGGCAGGCGGGCTATCCCGATGAAGCCTTTGCGGAGAAAGGCGCGAAGATCGCGCCTGACCGCGCTTCGGTTTTTGCTGCAGCAGACATCGTCGTGCAGGTCCTCTGTTATGGTTCAAACGACAAGACCGGCCGCGCAGATATCCCACTTCTACGCCGCGGACAGGTGCTCATAGGTTTCCTCAGGCCTCTTGGCTCGCGTCAAACGGTGGAGGAAATCGCCGGAACCGGAGCGCTCGCGTTCGCCGTGGAAATGATGCCGCGCAGCACGCGTGCGCAAAGCATGGACGCACTTTCTTCTATGGCGACGGTCTGCGGTTACAAAGCCGTTCTGATTGCGGCAAACACGCTGCCCCGTTTATTTCCGATGATGACCACTGCTGCCGGCACGATTACGCCCGGGCGCGTGTTGGTTGTTGGCGCCGGAGTGGCCGGATTGCAGGCTATTGCCACGGCAAAGCGTCTAGGGGCCGTGGTTTCGGGCTACGATTTGCGTCCCGCCGCTAAGGAACAGGTGCAAAGCCTCGGCGCGCGCTTTGTCGAGCTGCCGATCGAAGCTAAAGACGCTCAGGATGCGGGCGGCTACGCGAAAGCGCAGGACGAAGCCTTCTATGCGCGCCAGCGCGAGTTGCTCGGTCGCGTGGTGTCGGAAAGCGACGTAGTAATCACCACTGCGGTAGTTCCGGGGAAGAAGGCGCCAGTCCTCGTGACGAAGGAAATGGTGCAGGGAATGGCGCCGGGTTCAGTGATCGTCGATCTGGCAGCTGAACGCGGCGGCAATTGTGAATTGACGCGCGCCGAGGAAACTATCGTGGTCAAGGGCGTGACAATCGTGGGCGAAATCAATCTAGCAAGCACCGTGCCGTATCACGCCAGCCAGATGTACGCGCGAAACCTGGTGGCGTTTCTCTTGTTGCTGGCTAAGGGCGGCAAACTGAATCTGAACATGCAGGATGACATTATTCGCGACACCCTTCTCACGCAAAATGGGGAACTCGTGAATGCCCGAGTGAGAGATTTCTGGAACCTGCCCGCATTAGCGGCGCGGACGTAAGGAGAAGACATGCCCGCCGATTTTCTATCGAACCTTTACGTTTTCATACTGGCTGGTTTCGTCGGCTTTGAAGTGATCAAGCGCGTATCGCCGCTCCTCCATACGCCTCTGATGTCGCTCACTAACGCGCTCGATGCCATTGTTGTCGTCGCTGCGATCATCATTGCCGGCCTGCATGAAACGACGCTTTCGACTGTGCTCTGCGCGATTGCCGTTGCGGCTTCGTTTTCAAATATGGTCGGCGGCTTCTTCATTACGGATCGCATGTTACGGATGTTCAAGACGGGCGGCAGGAAGAATCCATGACGGCAATTGCCATCCAACAATTGATCGAGTCGGCCTATATTGCCGCCGCCGTACTTTTCGTTCTTTCGCTGAAGTGGCTCAGTTCGCCTGTCACGGCGCGTCGTGGTGTGCTCGTCGGGGAAATCGGCGCCGCCTTGGCTGTTGGCGCCACGCTGTGCAATCCGTTACTGGTGCAATACCGCTGGATTATCGTCGGATTAATCATCGGGGCCGCAATCGGCATACCCCTGGGCATGGTTCACATGACGGCGGTGCCTCAGCGGACCGCTTTAAGCCATGCGTTTGGTGCGCTGTCGGCTTCGATGATCGGAATCGCGGAATATTACGTCGGCATACCCCATGTCACGCGCTTCGGGATGGGCGAGATCGCGCTCGAAGTCATCATCGGTTCGCTCACGTTCACCGGCAGCATTATCGCGGCAGGAAAGCTGCAGGAAGTATTGCCCCAGCGTCCGATTACGTACAAAGGGCAGAATATCGTCAGTCTGTCCGTCCTTGCCGCTGCGATCGTTTTGGCCGTAGCGCTCGTGGTGAATCCCAATACACCGTTGCTTTTCCCGATCATGGTAATCGTGTCGCTGGTGTTCGGGATTTTGCTGGTGACTCCAATCGGCGGAGCGGACATGCCGACGGTCATCTCGCTCCTGAACTCCTACGCCGGGTTTTCTGCGGCGCTATTGGGATTTGTGCTCGATAACAAGGTTCTAATCGTCGCAGGTGCGCTGGACGGCTCGTCGGGCTTCATCCTGTCTGTGATCATGTGTAAAGCGATGAACCGCTCGTTCACGAATGTGATGTTCGGAGCTTTCGGCCAGGTCCAGACTGCGTCAAAAGCGGGCACCGAGGAGCGGACAGTACGTAGCGCATCGCCGGAGGAAGCCGCTGGTATTCTCTCAGCAGCTAGCAAGGTTGTGGTTGTGCCGGGATACGGCATGGCCGTTGCACAGGCGCAGCATAAGGTCCGCGAGCTGTTCGATTCCCTCACAAAGCGGGGGGTCGATGTGAAATTCGGCATCCATCCTGTCGCCGGCCGGATGCCCGGTCACATGAACGTGCTTTTGGCCGAAGCTGATATTCCTTATGACCGCCTCGTGGAAATGGACGACATCAACTCCGATATGGCGCAGACGGACGTCGCGCTGATCATCGGAGCAAACGACGTTACAAATCCCGCCGCGAGGACAGACCAGAGCAGCCCAATTTTCGGAATGCCGATTTTAGACGTCGATAAGGCGCGCACTGTGATGGTCATCAAGCGCAGCATGAGCCCGGGATTTGCCGGCATCGACAATCCACTCTACTATTTTGACAAGACACTCATGCTCTTCGGCGATGCAAAGGCTTTCGTCGGAGATATAGTCAAAGAACTCTCAAGCAACAGCCATTAGGAATCTATTTTCCTCCAGTAATCCCTGTAGACGTGTGTTTCCCTGTGTATACCTACGAAACAGGCGCTCGGGAGTGCCATTGCTAGGGTAGTGCTAGTACGTAACACTACTTGCAGGGAAATCCATTGGGAATAGGCGACTCCAATTTGGTTCCATCGGTCGAATCCGGCGGCCAACTGCGGCACATTCGCGCCAGCGCAATCGTTTCTCGTGAAATTTCTGGCGAAACTTTGGCCGTGCCGGTCCGCCATGGCGTTGGCGATCTCGATTCCGTTTACACCTTCAACGAACTTGGCGCGCGTCTATGGTTGCAGCTCGAGCAAGGGCGCACGTCCGAGGAATTGGCCGAGTGGGTGCGCGCCAATTATGAGGTGACAGCGGAGCAGGCATTCGCCGATGTCGCCCGGTTCGTAGCTGAATTGCGTGAAGAACGCCTCGTGCGTACCGCATAGGCGGCGCTCGGCAGCGCGAAATTCGACAACATTCCCTCCGGATTTGTTAACCCGCTAAAGAGCAGGGGTCGTGAGCCCCTGAGGTGAACACGTTCGCTGTGCGAACCGCGACATACGCTGAATTCAGCGGGGGTCTTCACGCGCGCCAGTTGGGAAAGCGCGCGCCGGTCGAGGTGTCGATCGAAGTGACGCGCCGCTGTCCGCTCGAATGCCAACATTGTTACAACAATTTGCCGATGGCCGACGTTGCGGCCCGCGCGCAAGAACTGACCTTCGCCGAGCACGTGCGTCTGCTGGATGAACTGCTCGAAGCCGGCTGCTTATGGCTCCTTTATACGGGCGGCGAAATCTTCGCTCGCAAGGATTTCCTTGCCATCTATACCGAAGCGAAAAAACGCGGGTTTCTGATCACGCTCTTCACGAACGGCACGATGATCAACGAGCGCATCGCGGATTACCTCGCCGACTGGCGTCCTTTTTCCATCGAAATCACCCTTTATGGTGCCACGCGCGAGACCTACGAGGCGTTGACCAGAATCCCGGGCTCTTACGATCGCTGCATGAAGGGAATCCGTCTGCTTCTCGACCGCGGTCTGCCACTGAAGCTGAAAACCGTCCCAACGACAATCAATTATCACGAAGTATACGAAATGAAGAGGATGGCGGAGGAAGACCTCGGTGTTGAATTCAAGTTCGATCCCATTGTCAATCCGAGAATCGATTGCTCGCAAGCACCGCTCGCAGTTCGCCTCTCGCCTGAACAAGTTGTGACCCTCGATTTTCAGGATGCACAGCGCCGAGAAGAGTGGCGCCGGATAGCAACTGCCGAAGCTTCTGCTCCGCCGCCCGAACGTACCGAGACGAGGCGCTACACCTGCGGTGGCGGAATGTATGGCTGCGCGATTGATCCAATTGGCAAAATGACGATCTGCGTGCTTTCACATCAACAGGGTTATTCCCTGCGCGATGGCGGTTTTCTCAAAGGCTGGAACGGGCGAATGCTCGAAATTCGCAACCAGGACCGCCGGCGCCCGACGATCTGCGACACCTGCCGCATTCGATCGCTGTGCAGTATGTGCGCAGCGAACGGCGAGCTTGAAAGCGGCGATCCGGAATCGCCCGTCGACTTTCTGTGCCAAGTGGCGCATCTGCGCGCATTCGCGCTTGGGATCGATCCGCCTGCGCACGGCGATTGTGCATGTTGCAAGGGCGGCACACATCACAAGGATCTGACGCTAGCCGCAAAGCGCATTCGCAGCCAGGAACTGCCGTCCGCGCCTCTGCCGGTTGCCGCACGAGCTGGCGCACTGAATGTTTTGCAGGAACCTGCGGGGTGCCAGAGCGGCGGATGTGGTTCATGTGGAGCGCACCGGTAGACCGGTGTTTTGGAATTTGTAATGACCGAAGAGCAGACCAATACGCAGCAGGCCCGGAAGCCCTACGAGGCTCCGAAGGTAACTCGCGTAAGTCTGCGCCCGGAGGAAGCTGTCCTGGGCCACTGCAAAATCGTCGGCCACAGCGGTCCGGTAAGCGGCAGTTGTATCAGCGTTACACCGTGCAATTCATTGGGTTCGTGATCGAGAGAGGCGGAATGCAGGTATTGGATATTGCGTGTTCTCCGGACGTCGCGGC
>DATNBB010000001.1:0-9700 GCA_035607335.1 Binatia bacterium
CTGGCGGCGCGTGGTGGCACGGGAAACGATGATCGCAGGCGTTTCGGCAGCAAGTCCCGCCGCGAGGAGTTCGTCGCGCAGACTCGCCACGCCATGGCCTGGCATATAGATCATCAGCGTGGTGTCGCCGCGCGTGAGGCCGGACCAGTCTTGTTTAGACAGCGCCGTTGCATCCTGTGCGTTTTCCGACGCGTGGTGCGCGCTGGCGATAAGTAGGCGCGAGGCGCTGCGACGATCGGTGAGTGACATGCCAAGGGCGGCTGCAGCGGCGATTCCGGCCGTTATGCCAGGAACAATTTCGAAAGCGACATGCGCATCTTCTAGGGCGTCCAACTCTTCGCCAAGGCGCCCGAAGATTGCCGGATCGCCGGATTTCAGGCGGACGACGTCGGTACCTTTGCGAGCGACATCGATCATCTGCGCGTTGATTTCACCTTGCGTGATGCGCTTCGCGCCACAGCGCTTACCGACGTTGACAAGTTTGGCGTCCGGGCCGGCGAGCGCGAGAACTTCCGCCGGCACGAGATCATCATGCAAAATGAGGTGCGCTTCGCGCAAAAGACGATGGGCTTTCAGCGTGAGAAGCTCCGGATCGCCGGGGCCGGCGCCGACGAAGAAGACTTTGCCCTGTTTCGGCTTTGGCATACGCTAGCTCAATTTTCGCATCTGGGACCTAAAATAAGAAGAGGCACGGCGTCTAGCGATCGGCGGCAGACCGGCTTTGCGTTTGGCGCCCGCATGTATGAGAATTGCGCTGGAATTCGCTTTTGAGAATCTTCGAACCAAGAGAAGCATAGCGAGAACTGATGGCCGGCCATTACCTTGAATTTCGGGAAGTCTCGAAAGCCTTTGGCGACCATGAGGTGCTGAAGGATGTGAGCTTCTTCGTCGATCCGGGCGAGACCGCAGTGATCATGGGTCGCAGCGGCGTGGGGAAATCCGTGTCACTGAAGCTGCTGCTGGGATTTTTGCAGCCTGACGCGGGTCGAATCATCGTGGCAGGAGAGGATGTGACGGGTTGGACCGAGAAGCAGTTTTCGAAGATTCGGCGCCGCGTGACGATGGTGTTTCAGGCTGGCGCGTTATTCGATTCGCTCACGGTTGCGGAGAATGTGGCCTTCCCGCTGGTGAGCCAGGGCGGCGCCGTGGACGAGGAAAAAGTGGACAAGCGCGTGAACGAATTGCTCGAAATGCTGGAGGTGTCGCAGTTCGCGGACCGGCTGCCGGCGGATTTAAGCACGGGCACGAAGCGCGCTGTGGCGATTGCGCGCGCCTTGGCGGATGAGCCGGAGGCGATCCTCTACGATGAGCCGACGACCATGGTCGACCCACTGATGGCCGCGCACATGAGCGACCTGATTGCACGACTTAAGGAGAAAGTTCATAAGACCGCAATTGTGGTGACGCATGACACGCATCTCGCGAAGAAGCTGGCCGATCGTGTGATTTTCCTGAACGACGCGCGCGTGGCGTTTTTTGGAACGTGGGCCGAGCTCGAGGCCTCGAAAGATCCCTTCCTTCGTAATTTCCTTGCAGAAGACGCGATGATCCCCGCATTGGACGCGACGGCGTGACCCATCCCGCTCCCAGCGACGCGAAGAAACAGCTTCGCCGCGTAATGGGATTCTGGGACGTCTTGCTGTTCAACATTGCCGCGGTGCTAGGCCCGCGCTGGATCGCCGCTGCGGCACACAACGGAACTTCGTCAATCAGCCTGTGGATATTGGCTGCGCTGCTGTTTTTCGTGCCGACGGCGTTTGTAGTGCTGGAGCTGTCGACGCGTTTTCCGCATGAAGGCGGACTCTACGCCTGGTCTAAGGAAGCTTTCGGCGAATTTCACGGATTCGTCGCGGGCTGGACGTATTGGGTTTACACATTTTTCTATTTTCCTGGACTGCTGATGGCGAGCGCCGCCATGGCCGCCTACATTGGCGGTGGGGCTGGCGCGCATTTGGCGAACGACCGGACATTTCTGATAGCGGGTTCGCTGGCGCTGCTATTTGTCGCCGTCGTGTTGAACATCGTGGGGCTCGATATCGGCAAGTGGCTGCAAAACGCGGGCGGCATCGGGACATACATTCCCCTGGTGATGCTGATCGGGCTCGGCGCCTATATTTGGCACGCGCGCGGGTCAGCGACGCACTTCACGCTGCACAACATGATGCCGGTCTGGGATTGGAATACCGTGAATTTCTGGCCGCAGATTGCGTTCGCGTTTACCGGCATGGAGCTTGTGGCGACGATGGCGGAGGAGATTCACGAGCCTCGGCGGACGTTTCCGCGGGCAATTTTTGGGTCGGGACTATCGATTGCGGTTCTCTATATTGCGGGAACGGTCGCGATTCTGGCGATGCAGAGCGCGCCGGTCGTCGATCCAAAGAGCGGCGCGTTCGGCGCGATTGAGGCTGGGTCAGCGGTTCTGGGTATCGGATTCTTCGGAGTGATTGCGGCGGCATTGGCGACGGTGGGAAATGCCGGCGGCGTCGGTACAACCGTGGCGGGAATTTCGCGCGTTCCTTTTGTCGCAGGCATCGATCGTTATATGCCCGCGGCGTTTGGAAAAATCCACCCCAAGTGGCGGACGCCGTGGGTTTCGATTCTGGTGCAGGCCGGAATTTCTTGCGTGATCTTGCTGCTGATCCAGCTGAATGAGTCGGCGAACAGCGCTTACCAGATATTGGTGGACGCGGGCACGATTTTGAATTTCATTCCATTTCTTTACATGTACGCGGCGGCAATGAAGCTCGCCGGGCGGCCTGATCGTCGCGAGAATAAAAGCGCCGTGTTGATTCCGGGCGGGCGGTTTGGCGTTTGGCTAGCCGGGTCGCTGGGATTTCTCGTGGTACTCATGGGAATTGTGCTGTCTGTGATTCCACCGGGCGAAGCCGCCAATAAATGGCTCTTTGAGGGGAAATTGATCGGCGGAACAGGATTATTTGTGCTGATCGGACTGTTTCTTTACTGGCGGGGCAGCCGCCAAAAAATGGCTAACCTGTAATATGCGCGGGAACTTTGAAAGTCAGAAGCCTTGTTCGGCAAGCTCTTTTATAGATAGACGAGTTGCTGAATTTGCTTTCACTGGCGTCAGCAGGCTCTCGACGTATTTTGCAAGGATGTCTACTTCCAAATTGACCGGGTCTCCCGCGCTGAGCGCGTGAACGTTCGTATGCTGATAGGTGAACGGAATGATCGCAATGCTTGCGATACCGTCATGCCACCGCGCCACCGTGAGACTGATGCCCTCGATGGAGATTGAGCCTTTCTCGGCGACATAGCGACGCAGATTCTCCGGCACTTCGATCGAGAGCCACCAATTCTCGCCCTCGGGCGTAAGCGATGTCACGCGACCCACTCCATCGACATGGCCTTGTACGAAATGCCCGCCTAGGCGCGCGCCTGCGGTGAGCGGGCGTTCGAGATTCACGGGATCGCCCGGTTTTTTTTCGCCCAGCGAGGTGCGGCGCAGCGTCTCGCCGGAGAGATCAGCGGAGAAGTGCCTTTTGTCGTGTTCCACGACGGTGAGGCAGCAGCCGTTAACGGCGATGCTGTCGCCCTGTTTTATTTCGGCGGCGATCTCGGGCGCACTCGTCAAATCGATGGCCAGCCTGCCTCCGTCGCTCGTCACTGCGAGCGAAGCCACTTTGCCTAAGTGCTCGATAATTCCTGTAAACATGCAAGTCCCTTCGCTTCAGAATACAGTTTCGGCTCGCGGGCACAGCCAAGAGTAGCTGCGCCGACCTAGGTGTAAGGTGAGCCGATCGGCGGCTTTCGCCTGCGGCGGTCGGTCTCGCGCTTGCGGCGCGAAGCATACGCGTCGCGAAAATAGCCCTCCACCAGTATGTCCGGCGGGTACGATTCAACGGTCATATTTGCCAGTTCCGGCAAGTGCGTCAGTTTCTTCGCTGTCGTGCGAGCCATGGGCACGCCATCCGCGCCCAGAAATTTTGGCGCGAAGAAAAGCGCGACCTTATCCACCAAGCCAGCCGCGAGCAAAGCGCCATTCACTTCGGAGCCGGCTTCGACCATTAAGTTGATGATTTGGCGCTGGCCAAGGTCGCGGATTACCGCTTGAAGGTCGACGCGGTCGCCGTTGGCCGGCAGTTGTATCACTTCGACCCCCACGGTGGCGAGCGCGCGGGCGCGCGGCGAATCGACCGGCTGCGTCGTGTAGACGAGAATATCGCCTTTGCCCGAGAGAACGAGATGAGATTTCAGCGGCAGGCGAAGCTTTGAATCGAGGACGACGCGCAGGAGCTTGCGGCGGCGCGGCTCTCCGTTACGATCCGTCATCTGAGGATTATCGGCAAGAATTGTGCCGATGCCCGTGAGCAGCGCGTCTGCGCGATGCCGCATTCGCATGGAGGCGGAGCGCGAGGCGTCGCCTGTAATCGGTGTCGTTTCGCTGGCGTGGATGGCAATCTGGCCATCCAGAGTCGTCGCCACCTTCATCGTGATGAACGGGAGGCCCGTGGTGATCCACTTCGCGAAATCCTCGTTGAGCTTCTTTGCTTCGGCCTCAAACAGGCCCAGCGAAACTCCGATTCCGGCGCGATCGAGCGCTGCATAGCCTCGGCCGCAGACGGCGGGATTTGGATCGTCCATCGCGCCGAAGACGTGCTTGATTTTTGCGGATATGAGCGCGCTGGTGCATGGTCCGGTACGGCCGGTGGTGCAGCAGGGCTCGAAATTTATGTAGAGCGTGGCGCCCCAGGCTTTCTCGCCGGCTTGGCGAAGCGCGATGACTTCCGCGTGATCGCGCTCGTCATATTTATGGAATCCTTCGCCGACGACAACGCCGTGCTTCGCGATCACCGCACCAACCATTGGATTGGGATGTGCCAGAGCGGTGCCGCGCCGCGCCAGCTCCAGTGCGCGGCCCATATGTTGTCTGTCTAATTCGGTAAATTTTGTGGCTACGCTAATCGAAGAGCGAGTCGACATAAGTTTGCGCGTCGAAGGGCACGAGATCGTCGATCTGCTCGCCGGTTCCAACGTAGCGAATCGGCAGATTGAGCTCGCGCGCTATCGCGACAACAATACCGCCCTTGGCTGTGCCGTCAAGCTTAGTCAACACAATTCCCGTCACGCCGGCTGTACTCCAGAATTCGCGCGCCTGATTTAGGCCGTTTTGGCCGGTTGTCGCGTCGAGAACCAGCAAAACGTCATGCGGCGCGCCCGGCACTACTTTCGCGGCGGTGCGCTTCATCTTATCGAGTTCGGCCATCAGGTTGGACTTCGTGTGCAGCCGCCCCGCCGTATCTACAATTACGAGATCGACTCCCCGCGCACGCGCTGCGGAGAGCGCATCGAAAATCACAGCGGAGGGATCGGCGCCGGATTTCTGCTTAATGACTTCAACTTCTGAGCGGCGTCCCCACACTTCCAATTGCTCGATGGCAGCGGCGCGAAAGGTATCGGCCGCGCAGAGCATCACACTCGCGCCCTCTTTCTTCAGGCGATTGGCGAGTTTGCCGATCGTGGTGGTCTTCCCGGTGCCGTTGACGCCGACAACAAAGACGACGCGAGGCGCGGGAGCAGTTATGCCTGTCCCGTTGCCATTGTGTGCCGCTGCCGGAGCGACAAGGATTGCGCGAATCTCATTCTTCAGCGCTGTTTTTAATGTGGCGGAGCCTTCGAGCTTGTGCTCGTTAACTTGTTCGCGCATCGCAGCGATCACTTCCCGAGTGGTGCGCGTGCCAATGTCCGCGCCCAAAAGCGCAGTCTCAAGCTGCTTTAGTAGGGCCGGATCGACGGGACGGTCGCCCGTGAGCAGTTGCTCGACGCGTGCCGAAAGCTCGGTGCGCGTCTTGGTGACGGACTGCTTCAGGCGTTCGAGAAGCGTCGGCTCTCTTTTTTCGTTTCCGAATAGTGTAATCATGGACTGAAACCGCACGAGGGCATGCGGAAGCGTTCATTCTAGCAGAGTGATGGTAGACGAGTGCGCCCAACGGACTGATTGGGAAATTGCCCGAAAATCTAGACTTCGACGAGCGCCGCGGAATTCAGGCGCAGGCGGCCGGATTTGACGAGCGTTTGCAGCGCGGCCACAACGCGTGCATCGTATTTTGAAACAGCGAGGGTGGAAATGCGCTCCACCGCGTAATCCAAGTCCATAGCGGATTGATACGGGCGGTTGGTAGTGATCGCGTCAAGCGTATCGGCGACGGCGATGATGCGAGCCATCATCGGGATTTGATCTCCCGAAAGGCCATAAGGATAGCCGTTGCCGTCCATGCGCTCATGATGAAGTTCGATGCCGGGAATCATGTCTTTTAGCTGAGCGACGGGGCGCATAATGTTGGCGCCTTTTACCGTGTGCTGCTTCATTAGCTCAAATTCTTCATCGGTGAGCTTGCCGGGCTTTTTCAGAACGCGATCATCCACACCGATTTTGCCGACGTCGTGTAGGAGCGCGGAAATTTTAAGCGTATCAAGGTCTTCGTCGCTCAGGCTCATGGCGTCGCCAAGCATAGTCGAATATTTCGCAACACGGCCGGAGTGGCCTCGGGTGTACGGGTCCTTTTCGTCGACTGCCGCCGCGATCATGCGGATGGACCCAAGGAACAGTTCGCGGTTTTCGTTGGCGGCGACCTTGAGCTTATCGACGTACTCCTCGATATCGCCTGCCATGTGGTTAAAGGTTTCGGCCAACTCGCTGATTTCAGCCGCACCGCCGACGGGTACGCGTTCGTGAAACTCGGCGCGGCTGATAGCGCGCGTGGAATGAACGAGGCTCTGAATCGGGCGCGTAATTCCGAGCGCGAACAGGTACCCGAATGAGAGCGCCACGATTGTCACCACCATCACAAAGCTCAGTGCCTGCGCAGTGAGTTCTTCGACGCCCGCATCGGCCCTTGCATTATCCAGGCTGCGCTGCGCAATTACGGTCCAGCGCAGCTCGGGAATCGGGCTGTAGGTGCCGATCATCTGGACCAGATGATGTTTGTCCTTGCCCGGCGCGGAATACATCATGTTGACCGTGTTCCGCGTCTCTTTGGGATCCAGCACTTGCTTTACAATCGGGAAAATAGAGCTAACGTCGCGTCCGGGCACATAATCGGCGGAATCCGGGAAGGCGACCAGGCGACCGTGTCCATCGACAATATAGACGGTGCGGTTATGTTCGCTTGCATCGCGCAAACGGGATTCGAGCTTACCGAGCGAAACGACAGCAGCAAACATCCCGGCGAATTGCCCGTCCGACGTCAATGGAATGGACATTACAAGCGCCGGCTTGTTGTCACGGCCAACGCCAAACGCCTCGCTGATCGAATCGAATCCTTGAAAACTTGAAGTGAAGGCGCGGCGCAAGGCAGCGTCCATGAAAGGATCCTGGTCGGCATGGAAGCTGCCGGCAGACTGCCCTTTGGCTTCCCGGTTAACCGCAGTGACGTAGAGAATATTCGGATCGTTTGCGAATTCTTGTAGCAGGCGTGAGATTTGCGGTGCGTGCAGCGGATCGTTCACGTCGTCGATCCAGCCCGTCAGTGTGAGCATCTGACGCTCGGCAAGAAGCTGCTGACGAACACCTTGCTCAAAGTCGAGCGTTTCGCTTGCTAGCGAGCGGGTGATATCGGTCTGCTGGACGCGCTCCGTATCCTGTAGCTTTTCTTCGCTCAACTGCAGCACTTGCCTGTGGTAAAGCCAGAGCGGCGTGGCGCTCATCAGCAGAAGCGCGCCGAGCACAATCCACATGAGCCGCAGCTTACGTGGCGAGAGACGGAGGGATAGTTTGCGCACGGGAATATCCGTAAAAATGCTAGCCGACCCCACGGGCAGGAACAACGGGACTAAAGTACAGGGTAGTTGGCGGATAAGCTACAGGCGTGCGGGCACTTAGGAGACCATGAATATGCGGACTCTTGCCTGTCCGTGAGCCCGGTTTCCTGCCAAGGAGCCGACGGGACTTTCGCTTTTTATTTCCGTTTGCCGATGCGGTTTTCCTCGCCCGCGATCAGGCGATGGATATTGGCACGATGCTTGAGCAGCACAAGCACTGAGATGCAAACGGTGGGAAACGTCACGAAATCCGGAGGAGCGTGCCCGGGCGCGTAGAGCACGTAGACGAATACCGGCAAGGCTGCCGTTGCGACCACTGATCCGAGGGAGGAATAACGCCAAAAGGCGACAATCACAATCCAGAGCACCACGGCGGCAGCCACCGCTTGCCAGCAGATCAGGAGGAATACTCCGAGCCCGGTAGCCACGCCTTTTCCTCCGCGGAATGCCAATCCGAACGGGAAGACATGTCCGACGACCGCCGCCACGGCCGCCGCGATCATCCAACGCATGTTGCCGTGCGACCAGTGCATGGCGATCCATACCGCTGCAAAGCCCTTCGCTGCATCGAGAATAAGAGTAAGGACTCCGGCGAGATAACCGGCGGTGCGCGTCACGTTGGCTGCGCCGATATTACCGCTGCCGGCTTGGCGAACGTCCGTGCCGCGCGTCAGCTTTACGATCAGCAAACCGAAAGGAACCGATCCGAGCAGATAGGCAATGGGGATGATAAGCGGCATCAGTTCCGGAACGAGAGAAGTAGTGGAATTCAATTGGCCGCCTCGGTGAAGTGGAACGTCTCCAAACGAGTATACTCGGCGCCGGTTGGCTTCGTCTTGCTTTCGAAGAGATGAAATTCCGAGGTGCGGATCGCGCCGAACTCCTTCATTTGTATAGCAGCGAGATTCAGGATTTCCGCGACGCTGTTTGCGCGCTTTCCGCGGCTATGCCCGTCGTCTTCCTTGAAGCGTGCGAGCGTCAGATGAGGAGTAAACGGACGACTCTCCGGCTCAATGCCGAGTCTCGCTAACGCGCGGTCCATGTCTGCGGCGAGAACCGCGGCATTCGGCGAAGCTTCCACACCACACCATAAAACGCGCGGCCGCTTTTCGCCGGGGAAAAATCCCAAGCCTCGAAAATGCATATCGATCGGCTCGGGGGATTTCAGATTCGCGAGAGCGTTACGAATTGCAGCAAGATGTTCCGCACCGACGTGCCCGATGAACTTCAACGTGATGTGCATCGCGTCCGGGCGAACCCAGCGCGCAGAACGGCACTTGGGCTGAAGTTCGGCGATCAGCGCGGCAAGCGCCTCGCGAGTCTCATCGGGAACTTCCAATGCCACAAAGAGTCGCATGATCTCTTATTTTACAAGTCATGACGGTCATCTTGAGTGGGCAAGCTCGTATTGAGAGTCGCGAGGTTCGATTTGCTATCGGCCGTTTGCAGGCCTCGGGAAGAGAAAGTGGCGGCGAACCAGGTCGAGCGCAGCCTGGGTAGCCATTTGGCGGTTGCGGTCGCGGTCGGCGGCAGAAAAACGGTATTCGTGGGAATGCAACCCGTGTTCGTCTGCGATGCCAATATACACGAGCCCCACCGGCTTTTCCGGCGTGCCTCCGCCGGGACCGGCAATGCCTGTGATCCCGATTCCGATCGTCGCGGCAGCGCTTTTGCGGATTCCATCCGCTAGTGCCGAAGCCACCTCGGCGCTTACGGCACCTTTTGCCTCGATAAGCGATGCGGGCACGCCCGCGAGTGCGGTTTTCATCTGGTTGCTATAGCAAACCACGCCGCCGAGAAAATAGTTTGAGCTGCCCGCAAGATTCGTAAGGTGCTCGGCGAGCATGCCGCCCGTGCAGCTCTCAGCGACGGCAATCGTCGCGCGATTTTCGGTAAGCAAGCGCGCGATGACTTCTTCCAT
>DATNBB010000003.1:0-5441 GCA_035607335.1 Binatia bacterium
GACCACTTTGATCCGCATGATGACCACCTTGACGCCCCCGACGTCGGGCACCGCGATCGTTGCTGGCCACGACATTACGAAAGATGCAGATGGCGTTCGTCATGCGATCGGCGTGATTCCGCAAGCGTTCACATCCGACCCGGAGCTGACCGCTTACGAAAATATGCTCCTGCACGCCAAGCTTTATGGCGTTGCTGCCGACCGCCGCGATCAGTTGATCGACGAACTACTCGAATCGGTCAACTTGACACGCTTTCGCGATGCCTTCGTAAAAACATTCTCCGGTGGTATGCGCCGCCGCATGGAAATCGCGCGCGGCCTGGTGCATTCGCCAAATGTGCTTTTTCTTGACGAGCCGACGACGGGGCTTGATCCGGTGTCTCGCACGAACGTGTGGGAAATGATTCGTGCCTTGCGCGACCGCTCCGATCTCACAATCCTGCTCACCACGCATTACATGGAAGAAGCAGATAAACTTTGCGTTCGCATCGCGATCGTCGATCACGGCCGCCTTGTCGCGCTGGATACGCCTGGCAACTTGAAGGACAACGTGCCCGGAACTGATACCGTGGAGGCCGAATTCGTGGGTGCGCCAAAAGACTGGGCCGAACAGCTTCGCGCTTTGCCGCAGGCTGCAAATGTCGTCGAGCGCGACGGCGCGTTTCACATCGGCTCGCATGAAGGGCCCGTGACAGTGGCAGCTCTCATGGATTTAGCGCGGTCGCGCGGAGTCACTGTGAAGCGCGTTACGGTCCAAGGAACGACGCTCGATGACGTCTTTGTGCATTACACAGGCAGTGATTTGCGTGACACCACGCAGCGCGGCAGGCTCGACGTCAGCCACCTTTACAAGTAAACGAGCAAGGAACGCGCACCATTTGCGCGCAAAGAGGAGTTTGCGGATGAGGTTCTATCGAGTTTGGGCGCTAATCGAGCGAGACCTGCGGAAATTTTTTCGCAGCCCCGCTCTGATGATGGTGTCGATGATTTTTCCTCTCGTGCAGCTCCTGGTGCTTGGCTATGCCTTCGGCGGCAAAATCAAAAACGCGCCCGTTGCATTTGTTGACCTCGATCGTTCTGTCGAATCTCGCAAAGTACGCGAAATGTTCCAGGCCATCGCCGCCGGGCCCCAGACCTTCCGCATTGTCGATTACAATAACCTTCCGGACGCAATTCAGGACCTCCGCTCCGGCTTTGTGCGCGGCGTAATCCAAATCCCGCATGATTTTTCCGAACGATATTTCCAGAAAAACCGCCCTCGCATCTCCTTCAGTGAAGATAACACCGATCAATTCATCTCCACGGCGCTGGAATCCGAAATCCAGGGCATGGTCAACCAACTCAACTCGCCGTCTGTTCATTCGGCCCTCAATCAACAGGTCGCCTTGGATGTCGTTGAGGTTTACCCGTACATCGAGTATGCAAAATTTCTGCTCGCAGGCGCCGTGACGCTCGGGATTTTTTCGGTCGCCATGATCGGCGGCGGCATCACTTTCATCGATGATAAGTCTCGCGGCCTGCATGAAGGCTATCTCGTCACGCCCATCCACAAATCCGAACTGGTCTTTGGCTTGATCGGCGCGGGCGCAATCAAGGGACTGATGGCCGGCATGTGCCTTGCCATCATCGGGGGCCTGATGGTCGGAATCCCTCGTCTTTGGGATCCCGTACGGCTTGCGTATATCGCCTGCGTCATTTTTGCCGCGTCTCTGGCGATGATGAGCTTCATGTTCTTGCTGATGGTGCGTGTGTCTGATCCGCTTGTGCCGCGCGCGATATTCGGCGTGCTCAATACACTGCTCTATTTTCCTTCCGGCGCAGTCTACCCGATTGAAGCGTTTCCCTCGTGGTTGAGGTGGATCGCCACTGTCGACCCGCTCACACCGATCGTGCATGCCCTGCAAAACCTGACGCTTAAAAACACCGGTATTGAAGGAATTTACGGCGACGTGTTAGTTTTATTGGGGTTTACTGTGTTGATGACCGCCGGTTGCATCGCACTGTTTCAGCGGCAGTTATGATGCTTACATGCCGGGAAGAACCTTATGACTATCTTTGATGCTCCTCCCATAAAACCGCCGTGGAAGTATCGCCGTCTGGCTATTGCCGTCGGCGCCGCAGTTGTGATTGCGGCGATCACGATTGCCGTCTTATTGCGCTTCCACACTGAGCGCAACACAGTGCGCCAATTTATGAACGCCGTCGCCGAGAGCAATTTTCAGCAGGCATATCAGGTCTGGAAGCCGTCGCCCTCGTACACCTTTCAGGATTTTATGCAGGACTGGGGCCCAGACGGCTACTACGGCCCGGTGAAGAGCTTTCGGATCGACAATCACCTGACGCAGAAGCAGGGAACCGTCGTCTCTATCACCGTGGACGTCAGCCCGTACCGCCCCTTCCCTGCAGACGATGATCCGATCAAGGCGAGCAAGACCAAGCAGGTGCGACTCTGGGTGCAGTTCAAAGACGAGTCGATCAGTTTCCCGCCCATCTAAGCGGAAAGCTAAGACGTAAACTCCGTCATCCTGCGGCTCGTCCGCGAAAGCGCGAGCCGAAGGACCTCTCTTATTTCCTCAGCCGTCTTCGCGACGCTAGCTTTCGATGTGAGCTTCGTCCACCAGCATAATGGGAATGTCATCGCGCACCGGATAAACGCGGTGGCATGTCGCGCACTTCAAGCCCTTCTCGTCCGCTGTCATCTTCACCGGCGTTTTACAAACAGGGCAAACTAGCATTTCCAACAATTCCTGCGAAACAGCCATTCATCTCTCCTCTCGGTTCGGCTAAAAATCTACCGCATCTGGAAAGCCTTCAGAGAGAGCTTCCCGTGCCATTCATCGCCTTGCCCGATCGGCACCAGCCAGACCGGCGCGATTTGCGAACCTTGGTAAATGCGTTCGAAGCCGCCCTCGGATTCCGAGACGGTCTCGATGGGCGCCAGCCAAAACTCGCGCGCCCCCGGCGCATGCAGCGACACGCCCGTTTTCTGCCATTCGTCAATCACGCGCAGCGGATTCGCATCCGTTTTTGCCGACCAGCGCAGCGGAAAGCGTTGCTCGTTCGCATCGAAATAACGGTCCGTCGCCGCAGGAGCCAGAAAATTGACGATCACTTCCAGCCCGACCTGCACCGTCGCATCGCCCGGACTCGTTTTTTTGAGCGTAACGTCGCATGTCACTTCGAATCCATCTTCAGCCGGCGCAAACGAAAACAGCTTCGTCACCGACCAATTGCACGATTCCTCCGAAACCAACTCGGCGCTCCGCTTCGATGTGTTCGTCACACGATAACGGCCGCCAGCCAGACTCCCGTCCTCATCCAGCCGGATCGGTGCATAGTCCTCGAAATTTCGCTCTATCGCGAAGAGCAGCACGCGAAAGCTATTCCGTCTCCAGCGGTCGTACGTTAGCCACTTATCGAGGTCCGTTTCCTTTGTCCGGACTTCATCGTGAATGGAAACGAAATGTTCCGGCACGATGCTTTTCGTCGTGCGAACCGCGTCGTGATACGCCTCCGGCCGGCGCATCAGGGAGTTTATGAGCGGCACGTTCGTCTTGCGAATATCGAGCGCGCTGAGCGTTCCGCCGTCGGAGGGCTGAATCAGCGCGCTGTATTCGCTCGACGTAAGATAGATCTCCTCGTTTCCGTCTGCATCGAAATCGAGCCGATCAGCTTGCGCATATTCGGCTTGCTTGTGAGCGCATGAGTCAACCAGCGCCTCGGCGTGCGCAAGGGAGCGCCACACCGCCGTGCGCAGATGCGGCATATAAAGGCCGCCAAAAACGCCGTGCCAATACGGATCGTTGCACTCGCCGCGCAACAGCAAAGTCAGCGCTTCGCCAACCTCTGCCGCACCGGCCTTGGATTTTGCCTTGGTCCGCGCCGAATCGTGGACCTTCTGCGATACGTGCAGCATCTTGGCGTGAAGCAGGTTCGCTTCCGAATATTTGCTGAAAAAATTCCGCCATGTCCCGCCGCGGAGAAACGGGAGCGCCTCAGGCCGTGATTCGAATTCCTTTACGAGATTGTGATACCGAATCCGCGCACGCGTCGGCAGCGACCACTCCATCATCTCGGTGTACGACGCCGTCGGCAGGTCCGCGCGACCCTGCGCCGGACGTGCCGCCATCGCCATACTTGGTGTGACCGTCTCGAGCCAATCTGCGCACTCTTCAATCTCACTGAAGAAATTCGTTACCCAGCCATCGTCATAGCAATGCTTGTGCGTTTCCGGCCAGGAACCCAGCTTTTCCAGATCGTCGCCCATCGCTGCAAACCCCGCGGGGTGCTTTGCGCTCGCTTCGCGCAGGAATTGAATCGTGTCTTCAGGCGGGCGAAACGGAATTGTATATCGCAGAATCTTCAGGCCGGGTATGAGCTTCACCACATGCCCCATATTCTCGGCCGTGTAGTAGCCGTAAAGCTGCTCTTCCTCAAATCCCGAACCGAGAAAATGGTTGTCGTCCAGGAGCGTATATTCCACACCCGCTTGCACTAACGAAGAAGGAAGCTGCGGCTCCCAGACGCGTTCGGTAAGCCACGCCCCCGCGGGCCGCTTACCAAAATGCTTCTCCAGGTAGTCCGCCAGGCGCGTCAGTTGCTCCTGTTGATCTCGTTCGGGAATCGCAATCAGCACCGGCTCATAAAACCCGCCGCCGATCATCTCCACTTGACCGCATTCCACGAGCCCGCGCAGTTTGTCGAAATATTCGGGATGAGCGCGCTCGGCCCATTCAAGCAACGGGCCTGAATAATGCAGCCCCACTCGAATCGCAGGATGCTGTGAGAGCACTTCGACAAACGGAAGATAAGCGTCTTGGTACGCGCGTTCGATTACGTCGTCAAAATTGCCGACCGGCTGGTGCGCGTGCAGGAGAAGGACGAGCTGGAATTTGCCCACAAAGTTCCTCGGAGCCGCCAATCAGGATACGCCTAATCGCAAACAAACGTTTCGGCCTCAAGGATAAAATCTTGAAATCTACAAAGGGTTGGCCGCGCGCCGTAAACAAAAACGGCGGCCCGCCTGAGCCGCCGTGTCCGTTTGAAATGCTGAACTCCTGCGCTGTTACTTTTTATAGTATTGCGCGTTTTCCGCGGCAAACGACGCCCACTTCTCCGGCAGGTCTTCCATCGCAAAAATGGCCGTCACCGGGCATACTGGCACGCACGCGCCGCAATCGATGCACTCATCGGGGTTAATCGAGAGCAATCTCGCCCCTTCGAAGTCCGCCTCATCTTTTCGCGGGTGAATGCAATCGACCGGACACACATCCACGCAGGCCGTGTCCTTCGTTCCGATACAGGGCTCTGCAATTACATAGGCCATTACACGTTCTCCTGTTACAAGGGCTGGGCAACGACGTGCGGTGCCGATCCGTCACACTTTGCCGAACTTTCTTTATATCACCAAGAATACGGCGGTTCAAGCCGCCACATCACCC
>DATNBB010000018.1:0-3922 GCA_035607335.1 Binatia bacterium
CTTCTTCGCCACGAAGGGCAAGGCAAAGCCGACGCTCTCCGTCTCGGTTTCGCCCATGCCGATGGCGACCTGCTCATGACGCTTGATGCCAGCCTCACGGTTTCGCCACGCGACCTGCCGCGCTTTTACGAAGCCTGGTGCAGCGGCAAGGGCGAGCTCGTCAATGGCGTCCGCCTGGTTTATCCTACCGAAGTCGCTCCGATGGGTTTCCCCCGGGTAATCGGCTACAAGTTTTTCAGTATGGCCTTTAGTTGGCTATTCGGCCAAAACGTGAAAGACATGCTTTGCGGTACGAAGGCTATCAGCAGGGGCGATTACGAAACGCTCGCCGCAAACCGCGCCTATTTTGGTGACTTCGATCCTTTCGGCGATTTTGACTTGCTTTTCGGCGCGGCTAAATACAGCCTAAAGATTGTCGATCTGCCGATTGGCTGTGAGCAGTTGGCCGCAGACGCGACAAACGTCGAGCACTGGAAGCGTTGTTGGCTTCTGCTGAGAATGGTGGGCACCGCGATGAGAAAGATTAAGTTCGTATGACGGAGCAGGGCAACGGCACTCGCGTGCGCCGCGCGTTAATCACAGGCATCACCGGCCAGGACGGCTCATTTCTCGCGGAGTTTCTCCTCTCTCGCGGCTACGAAGTTCACGGCATCGTCCGCCGCGCTTCCACGTTTAACACAGAGCGTCTCGATGCCATCTACGCCGACCCGCACAACCACGGCGTCCGCCTCCGCCTTCATTATGGCGACATCACTGACGGCGCTGCTCTTCGCCGCACGCTCGATCAAGCGCAGCCCGACGAAATCTACAATCTCGCCGCGCAATCTCACGTCCGCGTCAGTTTCGATCAAGCCGAATACACGGCAGATGCAGTCGCTACCGGAACTCTCCGGTTGCTCGAAGCCGTTCGCGATTACACAACCGCGGGCCACGCCGTGCGCTTATATCAGGCCGGCTCTTCGGAAATGTACGGCGCCGCCGCTCCTCCCCAGAATGAGAAGACGGCCTTTTACCCGCGCAGTCCATACGCCGCCAGCAAAGTCGCCGCCCACTGGTACGCCGTCAATTATCGTGAGGCGTACAAGCTCTTCATTTGCAATGGAATTTTGTTCAACCACGAGTCCGAGCGCCGTGGCGAGACGTTCGTCACCCGCAAAATCACGCGCGGCCTTGCCCGCATCAAACTCGGACTTCAGGAAAAACTTTATCTGGGCAATCTCAACGCCCGCCGCGACTGGGGCTACGCGAAAGACTACGTTGAAGCGATGTGGGTGATGCTCCAGCAAGCCGAGCCTGACGATTACGTCGTCGCCACAGGTGAATCGCACTCTGTCAGCGAATTTCTCGACCAAGCGTCTTCCTGCCTCGGCCTAGATTGGAAAAAACACGTAAAGGAAGATCCGCGCTACCTTCGTCCCACCGAAGTCGATTTTCTGTGCGGCGACGCAACGAAGGCGCGCACGAAACTGGGATGGGCGCCGAAAGTCAGCTTCGAGCAACTCGTCAAGCTAATGGTCGAACACGATCTCGAACTCGCACGCCAGGAAACCACTCTCACCAAGGCCGGCCATCAGGTTGCGCAACGCGGCGCCTCGCAAAGATGAACGCCAATCGCGCGAAAGCTGACATGGACCAGACGAGCCGCATATATATCGCAGGACATCGTGGCCTTGTCGGCTCGGCCATCTGTCGCCGCCTGCAATCCGAAAAGTACGCCAATCTCATCGCGAAAACTCGCCAGGAACTCGATCTCCTCAATCAATCGGCGGTCGATCGCTTTTTTGCAGCGGAGCGACCCGAGTATGTCTTTCTTGCGGCGGCGAAAGTCGGCGGCATTCTCGCCAATTCCACGCAGCCGGCCGAATTCATCTACGAAAATCTGCTCGTTCAGATCAATGTCATCGACGCCGCTTATCGTCACGGCGCAAAAAAGCTGCTGTTCCTCGGCTCATCCTGCATTTATCCGAAATTCGCGCCGCAACCCATCCGCGAAGACGCCCTGCTCACCAGCCCCCTGGAACCAACCAACGAGCCCTACGCCATCGCCAAAATCGCCGGCCTCAAAATGGCGGAAGCCTATCGCAAGCAATATGGATTTGACGCGATCAGCCTCATGCCCACGAATCTTTACGGCCCCCATGACAATTTCGATCCCGAATCATCCCACGTTGTGCCCGCGCTGATTCGCCGCTTCCACGAAGCCGCACAGCACAACGCGTCTGAAGTCACGCTCTGGGGTACCGGCACCGTCCGGCGCGAATTTCTGCACGTTGACGATCTCGCCGACGCCTGCGTCTTCCTGATGCAGAATTACGATCAGCCCGAAATCATCAACGTCGGCACCGGTGAGGACGTCACAATTCGCGAACTTGCCGAATTGATCGCCGAAATTACGGGTTTTCGCGGCCGCATCGTGCAGGACACATCCAAGCCCGACGGCACTCCCCGCAAGCTGCTCGATGTTTCTCGCCTGAACGCATTAGGCTGGCGCGCCCGCATCAACCTGCGCGAAGGCCTGGAACAAACCTACCGCTGGTTCACTACTCATATCGCCAACGTAAACGCAAAGCAAGACACAGCCTCAGCCGCGCCATAACCCGCAATCTTGGGCGTGGGGAAAAGAAGATTTTTCTGTCGCTTTTTCTACTCTGGAGAGGACGCGCTTTCATCGTGCGAAAAAACAATTGCGCGGGTACGCTTCGTAGTGACCGGCTTTTTGGTCAGCCGGTCATCATCCGTTAGCCGCTTGTGCGGTCTTTCGTATCTCGAAATGCGGCCATTCAACTCACGGTTTTGAGTTCGAATCTGTGCCGCGGCCGCCGCTTGCCGAATTCGCATTCGGCGCCACCTTGAAAATATATTCTCCCGGCTTCGCCAGTCCCATCTCTTCGCGCGCGATCCGTTCCACGGCTTCGGGGTCCGTCTTGAGCGCCTTAACCTTCGCCTCAAGCTGCTGATTCTGCTGGTTAAGCTGTTCGATTTTTCTTTGAATATCAGCTGCCTGCTTCTGCGAACGCCGCATCGCCAGCACGCCATGCGTGCCGAAAACGTCCGAAATGAGGAGCAGCGCCATCGCCGCCACCAGCAGCAACGTCGCATTCGTTTTCAGGAAGCCGCGAAACTGTTCTCCGAAACTCAACTTTTCTTCAATGACGTGATTCATCTCTCGACCCATTTCCACATCACGCGCCCGCTTCCCAGAGCTATCCTAAATCCGCCCACAAAGCCGCCCCAGTATAAATCCGAATGCACAATTCTGTTGCTGAACTCTCATCGCCCACCGTGCCTAAAAGCTAAATTAAGGGAAACACCTGACCACCAGCAGCCCCAATGCACCGCGATTCAGCGCTCGCAACAATGCTGGTTGCAAAAATTAAATGCGTCGTCATCCTGAGCCTTGCCGCGTTTTCAGCGGCAAGGCGAAGCACCTCTCTTATTTTTTTGCTTTAGATTCTGCTTTTGACTCACGTAGCGGCCGCCTTTGTCCCGCGCCTCACAGCGGGGATGCGCGGTTTCTGCGTGAGGCGGGCAGCTTTTAAATCGCCCTCGTCTCCGGTTTGCAGGTGCTACTAAGACAACTCAATCGTTCGCTTCACAGAACGGAGAACACGACCCCGGAAGGCATTCAGATCGAGTAACCGTCTGTAGTGCTAGCCTCGGATGGTAAGCGCGGCAGTCAAGCGCCAGGTGCAAAATCAGTGCGGTAGGCACGGTACAACTTAGCCCAGCGCGGAAGCGCTGGGAAGGCAAGCAAACATGCAGAGCGCCGTAGGCGCGGCACAGGTTTCAAACCCATGATTTCATCTCCTTTCGAAATGGACGCAGGCCGTGTCCTTATAATCGCGTTTAATCCTGCCGTGCATCTGGGTCTATCTCCCGCTGCGCCCACATTGACGCCGCTATGGCCATGGAGTAACGTCTC
>DATNBB010000028.1:0-6965 GCA_035607335.1 Binatia bacterium
GTCGAAGTCGTGCCCACAACACCGATTCCGACGACGGATACGGTCGGCAATCCGGCGCTTGAAGACGCTGTGCAGCAAGCATGGGCGGCGCGTCCTGAGCTTCAGCAGATCGCTCTACAGTTAAAAAACGACGACGTAGAAGTGAAGGTGACGAAGAACGCCCTGCTGCCCACGCTGAACCTTGTGGGGCAATATTCGACGACGGGCTTGGGCGGCGTCGGCAAACGAACGACGATTACTCAGGGTTCGCTTATTCCCAATCCTAACGCCCCGATCTTGCTGAACGGAACAGCCGTGCCCGGCGAATTTGTGGGCGAGACTCCCAGTACCTCGACCGTCACGCCAGTGCCCGGGGGCATCAGCGATGCGTGGGATAGCCTGATTCACTCCCGCTTCCCCACTTTCCAGGTCGGTCTGCAAATGACTCTGCCGATCCGGAATCGCGTCGCCCAGGCAAACAACGGCATCGCCCAGCTAAATCACCGCCAGGAAGAAACGCTCTATCAGGAACAGAAGAACGTGATTTATCTGGCCGTGCGAAACGCGCTCATTGCCGTTTCGCAGAGCCGGAACGCTGTGGCTGCCGCATCCACTGCGCGACAGTTGGCGCAGCAGACGTTCGAAGACGAACAGAAGAAATACCAACTCGGTTCGTCCGACTCCTACACTGTCGCTCTTCGGTCCCGCGACTTGACGTTAGCGGAAACAACCGAGCTACAGGATGAGATTAATCTGGTGGAGTCAATCGTTGCCCTGGATCAGGCGATGGGCCGCACGCTGGAAACGCATAACATCACGATCTCCGGGCAGAACGTTCCCAATGTTGTGCCGATCCCGAATATTCCCGGCACTCCAGTTCCGAGCAATAGTCCGGCAACTCCAAATCAGTAATTAGAAGATTGCTGCGAACTCGGGGCGGCATGGTCATCCTGCCGCCCCATTTTCTTGCGAGCCGCATCCTCTTCCCCTAGAATCGAATTCTCGCTGCTGCGAACCGATAGTGGGCAATACACTCGCATCGGCGAATTTTTCCGACTGCCGACACGTGCCTGAAAAGCGAATACGCGTCCTGATTGCGAAGCCGGGGCTCGATGGACATGACCGCGGCGCGAAGATCATTGCTCGTGCCCTGCGTGACGCCGGAATGGAAGTAATTTATACCGGACTGCGCCAGACGCCGGAAATGATCGCCTCGGCGGCGGAGCAGGAAGACGTCGACGTCATCGGTCTTTCAATTCTGTCTGGCGCTCACAATACGCTTTGCGCTCGATTGATGGATCTGTTGCGCGCGAAGAAAATGACGGACGTGATTGTGGTTGTCGGTGGGATCATTCCCGAAGCGGATATTCCCGGCCTCAAGAGCGCTGGGATTGCGGAAATATTTCTGCCCGGGACTGCAACCCAAGCGATTGTGGATTTTATAACGGCAAGAGTGCGGCAGACGCAGAATCATTGATCGGAGAGATGTGGAAAACGTAACGATCGTCGAGTGTCCGCGAGATGCGTGGCAAGGGCTGGAAAAGGTAATCCCCACGGAAGAGAAGATCGCCTATCTTGAGCGGTTGATTTCGCTCGGATTCGGCCACCTGGACGCTGTGAGCTTCGTCTCGCCAAAACACGTGCCGCAGATGGCGGACTCCGAAGCGGTAATGGAAAGACTGCGGCTTGCGAAGCTGCCCTCAGGTGGCGCGCCAGAAGTGATCGGCATCGTCGTCAACGAAAAGGGCCTTGAGCGCGCCCTTGCCGCAGGCGTTACGACGATTGGCTATCCGTACTCGATTTCGGCCTACTTCCGCCGGGCTAATGCGAACATGTCGCGCGGCGAATCGCGCGAGCTCGTAGCTCTTTTGCAGCGCGAGACGAAAAAAGCGGGGCGCAAGCTTGTCGTCTATATTTCCATGGCGTTCGGCAATCCTTACGAGGAACCCTGGGGACCGGAGATCGTGGAGGAAACGCTGATCTGGCTGAAAGACACCGGCGTGCGTGTGGTTTCGTTGGCGGACACTGCAGGAATGGCAACAGCGGAACAGGTGGCGGCGCTTTATCTTGCCGTGAAGGATTGCGTGGCGGGCATCGATATCGGCGTGCATCTCCATAGCCGGCCGGAGGAGGCTGCCTCCAAAGTTCTTGCCGCCTACGAAGCAGGTTGCCGGCGCTTTGACGGTGCGCTCACCGGGCTTGGCGGCTGTCCGTTTGCCGGCGATCATCTCGTGGGGAATTTACCGACGGAAACGATACTTGCGACCCTGGCGACGCGCGGTGTTGCCACGGGAATCGATGCAAAATCGCTCGCGCTGGCGTGCGCAATTACCGGAGAACTGCGCGAGAAATATGCTACGCAGCCCACGCCACAGGAAGCGGCCAAGCTGAATTAGCGGACAAGGTATGGGCTACTCCACGCTGACGTTTCAGACCAACGGAGACGTTGCCATCATCGCGCTAACGCGTCCCGAGAAACGCAACGCGATTTCCTCTCAGATGATGTCGGACCTGCTCGGTGCGCTCGATCAAGCCGAAGCGCGCTCACGAGTGGTGATCCTGACTGGCTCTGGTAAAGCGTTTTGCGCAGGCATGGACCTGGACGAACTGCGGTCGCTTGCCGCGACGCATTCGTCCGCCAAGGACCTCGAAGATGCGCGGCGAATCGCCAAGCTGTTTTACCGGCTGTACAGCTTTCCAAAACCGGTGATTGCCGCTGTAAATGGCGCAGCCATTGCAGGAGGCTGCGGCCTGGCTACGCTCGCAGACATCACCCTCAGCGTGCCGGAGGCGAAATTCGGATACACGGAAGTGCGAATCGGTTTTGTGCCCGCGTTGGTGGCCGTTTTTCTCCGGCGGCAGGTCGGCGACAAGTTCGCGCGTGAATTGCTTCTGACGGGCAAGATCATTGACGCAGGCGAGGCTATGCGAATTGGCCTGGTGAATGAGATCGTAGCGAATGGCGACGTGATGCAGCGTGCGCGCGAAATGGCCGAAACAATTCTGGGGTGCAGTCCGTCAAGCGTGATGCAGACCAAGAAGCTGTTTTATGCGCATGACGACAAAGCACTGCGCGCCGAATTGGAGTTGGCAATCGAGGCAAATGCGGAAATTCGCTCGACCGACGATTTCCGCGAGGGCCTCACTGCGTTTCTGGAGAAGCGAGAGCCACACTGGAGCGGAAGTTCCTAGGCGCCGAATTTCTGGATATGACGAACTATTGCGAGACAACCGTACGCGTGCGCTACGCCGAAACCGACCAGATGGGTGTGGTGTATCACGCTAATCATTTTGCCTGGTTTGAAGTGGGTCGCGTCGAATGGTGCCGGCAGAACGGCTTCGAATATAAACGGATGGAAATTGAAGACGACAGCTTTATCGTCGTGGCGGAGGCGCACTGCCGCTACAAACGCCCGGCGCGCTTCGATGATTTGCTTATCGTGCGGACGCGCGTAACGGAATCCAAACGCCGCATGGTGAAGTTTGGATATGAAATCGTGGATCACTCCAGCAGAGAGGTCGTGGCCACAGGCGAGACGGTCCATGTGATCTGCGACCGCCAGGGACGGCCGAAGTCGCTCCCGGAAAAATACAAAACATATTTCTCGCTCGATGGCGAGCCGCAGCGCTCCGGGCGCAAGTGCCCTTAACTCACGGCTCTGACAGCTTGGCGATCTTCTTCTCCACTTTTTTCGCGTCAGGCGCGTGCGGGTAGACCTGGAGATATTCCCGGTAATACTTCAGCGCGTTTTCCTTGTCTTCTTTCTTTTCGTAAATTTCGGCAAGCATCAAGCGGGGCTTCGCATAGTTGGGCCTCAGGCGTATCGCTTCCTCAAGGCGCGGAATGGACGCATCCGGATCGCCCTTCCTCATATAAAACGTCGCCACCTCGACGTCTTTCTCGGCTTCTCGGGGATTGTATTGTGCCTGCTGCTGGCTGGATGAATCCCCTGACGAATCGGATGTCGCCTGGTCGGTTTTGGCCGATTTTGACGAAGAAGAAGATGAGGACGAAGACTGCCGGGCCGCTTGCGCAATAGGCACGGCAGCGGCAAACACGCAGGTCAGAACGGCCACACGCCGAAGGTTATTACTCTTGCGAAGCCATAAAGCGACGAAATGAAAGTCTGTCTTTAATCGGCCAATTGGCATTGTGCCCTCGCCCGGTTGGGATTCACTTTTGTTATCATGAAGTTGTCCTTTGGCCGGCGCGACTTTGCCGCGCTGTGCCGCATCGAATATTGTAATCCGTCCAGATGGAGCCCCGCGAAAAAGCCGGTCAACTTCCCTTGCGGCCGGGTGTGTATCTCTTCAAGGATGCAGCCGGCACAATCCTTTACGTCGGCAAGGCACGTTCTTTACGCAATCGCGTCAAATCGTATTTTCTCGAGGCGCGCTGGGTTGATGCCAAGACCGGCTCGTTGGTTCGCGAAATTGCGGACTTGGATTACATCGTAGTCGACAACGAGGCCGAGGCGCTCGCGCTCGAGAACAACCTCATCAAGCAGCACAAGCCCAAGTTCAATGTGCTTCTGCGCGACGACAAAACTTACCCCTACATCCAATTCACAGCGTATGAGAGATATCCGCGTGTTTATGTGACGCGCCGCCTGAAAAAGGACGGCTCAGCCTACTTTGGGCCGTACTTCCCTGCCAGCCTCGCCTATCGGCTGGTTCACTTGATCCACAAACATTTTCTTATTCCGTCGTGCAGTGTGGATCTCACACGTCACCACCCCCGCGCGTGTTTGCAATATTACATTCACCGTTGCTATGGACCTTGCGTCGAAGGCCTGATAACAGACGAGCGTTACGCCGAGGCAGCACGCGATGTCCGCCTGTTTCTCGAAGGACGCCGCAGCGATCTAACAAAGAGCCTGGAAGAGCGCATGCAGCGCGCATCGGAGGAACAGCGCTATGAGGAAGCCGCAAGCTATCGCGATCTATTGCGCACTCTGGAAGACATCAGCGAGCGGCAAAAGATAGCGGCTGCATCGGGCGACGATACAGACGTGATCGCGTGGTACGCGGAGCCTCCGCAAGTGGCTGCTAACTTATTTCACTTGCGCGGCGGGCGCGTGGTCGATCGCCGCGACTTTTATTGGGAGGATCTCGAAGAATTCGATCCGGCGGAGTTTCTGCCCTCGCTCATTAAGCAGCTTTATCTCGATGCCGCCTATGTGCCGCGCAACATTCATGCGCCGATGGACTTCGAAGAACGGGAGCTTCTCGAAAACGTACTCAGCGAAAGGGCCGGTCATCGCGTTGAACTGTTCCACCCGCAGCGCGGCAAAAAGCATGCCTTTCTCGAACTCGTCGAGGAAAATGCGAAGCACTCGTTTATGCAGCGATTCCGGGTGCTCAAACCCTCCGCCAAAGCCGTGGCAGAGGCGCTTGAATCGACGCTTGGGCTGCCGGAAACGCCCAAACGCATCGAGAGCTTCGATATTTCCCATATACAAGGGTCCGATACGGTTGCGTCGATGGTCGTGTGGGAAAACGGCAAAATGAAAAAGTCCGACTATCGCAAATTCATTATTCGCGGCGAAGCAATGCCGGACGGCAAAGAAAAAGATGCGGGCTTACTCCGCGACGATTTTGCGAGTATGCGCGAGGCCGTCGAGCGGAGGTACCGGCGATTGCAGGAAGAAAACAAACCATTTCCGAGCCTCATTTTGATCGACGGTGGCCTCGGGCAATTGCATGCGGCCGCTGCGGCGCTGGAAAAGCTCGAAATTATCAATCAGCCCCTCGCGAGTATCGCAAAAAAAGAAGAGATCATTTATGTGTTTGGACGCGAAAGCGAACCGATTGTTCTCGAGCGGCATTCGCCCGTTCTACACCTCGTGCAGCAGATTCGCGATGAGACTCATCGCTTTGCGGTCACGTTCCATCGGCTGCGACGCACCAAGTCGCGAGTCCGCACGTCGCTCACCGAGATTCCGGGAGTCGGTGAGCGAACGGCCCAAATTTTGCTGAAGCGATTTGGAAGCGTCGCGAGATTAAAAGATCTCTCGGTAGATGAAATCGCCGAGGCTGTACCGCGTGCGCGAGCTGAACAGGTTTTTCAGGCACTGCACCCGGAATCGCCGGCGAATCCCGAGCCAACCGTGCCGCAAGCAACTTGAGTTGAAGCGCGTCAGCTTGCGGCAAGGTTCTCCTTTAGAGGAAAACAATACCCGGAAAGCCCGATAGTGCTCCACAATACTGACAGTGCATAACTTGCCTGTCTTTAAAGGCTATGCTACTGTCAAAAAATTGGAGGCGCACATGGCTGAGAACACTGGAAGTAAGGTGAGTTTCTTCGTCGTAGGACTGGGAATCGGCGCGCTGATTGGAATACTGTTTGCCCCGAAATCCGGTGAGGAGACGCGCGACTATTTGAGCGGCAAGGCGGACGAGGGCCGCGAGTATGCACAGAAGAAAGCACGTGAACTCCGCGAACGAGCCGAAGATCTGATCGAACGCAGCAAGGAAATCATGGCGCGCCAGAAAGACGCCGTAAGCTCCGCGGTCGGCTCCGCCGTCGAAGCGGGCAAGGAAACCTACCGGCGCGAAGCGAAGATTTCCTGATCGCCGGAATCTCACAGTGGTTGGCAATCTGAAGGGGTTGAGGGGGCGGAATGTCCGTTTGGGTAGAAGCGTTCATCGTAATCGCGGCGCTCGCGATCCTCATTCAATGCGCCGTGCTGATGGCGATGTTTATGCAATTGAAAGTCGCCATTCAGGAAGTCACCAAGATCACGAGCGAGCTTCAGAACCGGATGGGTCCAATTCTGCTTCGGGCCAGCCGTATCCTCGATGATTCCGAGGACCGCATTCACAGCATCATGGGCGACGCGGCAGAAATAACCCGCGTCGCGCGAACTCAAGCGCAGAAGTTCGATCGTGTATTTACCGAAGCCGTCGAGCGCCTGCGAATCCAAATCCTGCGCGCGGATCAGATTCTCAGCGGAACGCTTGAGGTAGTCGAGGAGACAGGCTCG
>DATNBB010000031.1:0-12056 GCA_035607335.1 Binatia bacterium
GAGCCGAACGTTCATCACATTTTGTGGGATGAGTTTGCGAAGACTCCGCAGCTTGTTGCCGCGGGTGAAGCCGCCGCGCAGGAAGCGATTCCGAAGATAAAGGAGCTGCTGGCGCATCGGGTGCGCGAAACGGCCCCGGCAGGTCCGCGCCGGAATGAATGATTGATGCGGCATCGAAAATAACCCTACAAGGCGGGCTAACATTCCGGCCGCACCTGCGTCCAACCTCGCAGAGCCGGCACCTTCTTGCGGTGACCGATGCAACGCCCCAATCATTCGTGGGAGGAACCGGCTCTTTCTGTATCCTGGTTTCCAGCCACTCGACTCTTATTCAGCTAATTCCTTTATTTCTACCGCGACCGGCTTGCCATTGCCCTTACCGCGTTTCGTGAACCACTCGCTCATGGCTGCAGCCAAGCGCTCGGGCTGAACGCGCAACCCCGCCTCAAGCCGACCCTCGGCCGTGGGAAGCGTGTCGTCAAATTCCGCTGATCCGGTGAAGTTCCGCATGCAGAAGCTGTCCAGCCAATCGAGAGGCATAGCCTGGCGATCTCCTCCGATCACGACTTCAGCAATCAATTTTCGCGCGTACATCTCTGTTGGCCTTCTTGGCGTGCCTCAGTATCCCAGCTTTTTATCGACCACGTTCAGCAGCGGCTCTCCCTTGCGGTAGCGATCAAACTGGTCAACAAAAAAGCGCATGGCGTCGTCGAGCCATTCCGCCGTATGGTCGGCGCAATGCGGCGAAAGCAGGACGTTTTCCATTTTGTAGAAGGGATGGTCTTTCGGCAGCGGCTCTTCGTCAAACACGTCGAGCGCCGCCCCTTTGATCCGGCCTTCAGAGAGCGCGGCGATCGTCGCTTTTTCGTCGATTATCGGACCTCGGCCGACGTTGATCACTACCGCCGATTTTTTCATCGCGGCAAATTCGGCTGCACCGACCATTCCGCGTGTTTCCGGCGTCAGCGGCGCCGCAACCGCGATGTAATCGCATAGCGCCGCCATCTCGCATAGTCGCTCGCGCGTGAAATATCGGTCAACCAACTGGTCCGATTTGGGATCAGCCGGAACATGCCGCTTCAGAGCCAAAATTTTCATTCCCATTGCTCGGCATCTCGCGGCAATCGCGCGTCCGATGTCTCCATAACCGACGATCCCCAGCGTTTTTCCGGCGACCATCTCCACATCGAACTGCGACCACGCGCCGGCCATCTGATTGCGGATCATCCGGCGAAAATCCTTCGCAAAATACAAAATCGCAGCAAGAGTGAATTCGCCCAGCGACGGGCTGAAAACGCCGCTGCCGTTCGTCAGAGGAATATCTTTCGCCACAAGCTCGACAAAAAGCGAGCGCTCCAGCCCTGCGGAACGCGAATGCACCCAGCGCAATTTCGGGCACATCAAAAACACTTCGCGGAAGAGCGGGAGCCCGCCCGACCAGTTGAAAATCACTTCAGCGTCGGGCGCAGCGGCGCGGAATGCCTCAGGCGAGTCTCCGATCACAACGTTTTCCGATTCGCGCAACCCGGCCAGGGGAGCGAGCGGCGGCACTTCCTTGCCACCTCGCAAAAGCAGAATGGTCGTCTTGTTCATGAGCACCAATTCACAATTAAAAGTACAGGCAGCGGAACGGACGTTACCGTTAACGCCGAGTTTCAACTCGCAAACTTCGACTGTCTACAATACACTACTCCGCGCGCGCGAATTAACGTGCCGTTTCAGTCCTCTCGTCACGCCAAGCGCGCAGAAAAATTCGGTCGATCTCATGCCAAAGAAAACTCCTGAAACTTTACGAAGCCACCGGTGGTTTGGTGTCGACGATCTGCGCGCCTTCGGACATCGCTCGCGCGCCGCATCGATGGGCTGCGTCCGCGCCGATTACGCTGGGAAGCCTGTCATCGGCATCATCAACACCTGGAGCGACGCGAATCCCTGCCACAGCCAGATGCGCGAAATCGCCGAAGACGTAAAGCGCGGCGTCTGGCAGGCAGGCGGGTTCCCGATGGAAATGCCCGCACTCTCGCTCGGCGAAACATTCATGAAGCCGACCACGATGATGTATCGCAATCTGCTCGCGATGGAGACCGAGGAGTTGCTGCGGTCCTATCCCGTCGATGGCGCCGTGTTGCTCGGCGGTTGCGATAAAAACACGCCCGCGCTGCTGATGGGCGCGATCAGCATGAACGTCCCCGCGATTTACGTTCCGGCCGGTCCAATGCTGCGCGGAAATTGGCACGGAAGTGTTCTCGGCAGCGGCGCGGACGTGATTAAGTACTGGTCGGAATTGCGCGCAGGCACGATCGACGAGCAAGCATGGAGCGAAATCGAAGAGGGAATCGCGCGTTCGGCGGGCACGTGCATGACGATGGGCACCGCGTCTACCATGACGAGTCTCGCGGAAGCGCTCGGTTTTTCGCTTCCCGGCGCAAGTTCCATCCCGGCCGTAGACGCAAATCATCGCAAGCTCGCGGATCGGTCGGGACGCCGCATCGTCGAAATGGTGTGGGAGGACCTGAAGCCACGCGACATTTTGAACGAAGCATCGTTCAAGAACGCCATCGTGACGGATCTGGCGCTCAGTGGCTCGACAAACGCGGTGATCCATATCATCGCGCTCGCCGGACGAGCCGGCCTCAAGCTGAGCCTGGATAATTTTGACGCGCTCTCGAAAAAGACGCCCGTGCTCGCAAACATCCGTCCGACAGGCGCGTACTTAATGGAAGACTTTTACTATGCCGGCGGGCTTCCCGCTCTGATGAAGGCACTTGCGCCGCATCTCGATCTGGATTGCATGACGGTCACCGGAAAAACGCTGGGCGAGAATATACAGAAGGCGCAGATTTTTATTCCTGACGTGATTCGTACGCTGGAGAATCCTCTCTTCCCCTCCGGCGGCCTCGTCGTTTTGCACGGAAACCTCGCGCCCACAGGAGCCGTGATCAAAGCCGCCGCGGCAAACTCATCTCTGCTCAAGCACTCGGGCCGCGCAGTCGTTTTCGAGGACTACAACGACATGAACGCGCGCCTCGACGATCCCGCGCTCGACGTGGATGCAAATAGCGTGCTCGTCCTGCGCAACTCCGGCCCGAAAGGCGCGCCCGGTATGCCCGAATGGGGGAATTTGCCAATCCCGAAGAAACTCCTGAAACAGGGCGTGCGCGATATGGTCCGAATTTCCGATGCTCGCATGAGTGGCACAAACTACGGCACCTGCGTCCTCCACGTCTCGCCTGAATCCTTTGTGGGGGGACCTCTGGCGCTGTTGAAGGAAGGCGACGTGGTTGAACTAGACGTGGCGCACCAATCGATCAGCATGCGCGTGAGCGATGACGAACTGTCGCGTCGGCGCGCTGCGTGGCGTCCGAAGCAGGGAATTTACCCGCGCGGCTACGGCAAGCTTTACATGCAACATATCAAACAGGCTGACGAGGGCTGCGACTTCGATTTTCTAGAGGGCACCGCACCTATTCCGGAACCTGAAATCCACTGACAGAGCGCATCCGCGGCGTGCCGTGGTCCGTACGCCCCCATTTGTTTCATGGAAACAGCGAGGGCATATGGCTCTTTACTGCCTCGGCCCCTTTGGTATAGTCGTGGTTGCTTGCGTTCCTCCCTTGGGGCACCGCGCGATAGCGCCCGCGCTTCCCCTGGCATACGCGGGAGGCCTTCCCCTATCCAATTTAGCCCAGCTAAGTCCCGTTCGCGGGGCTTCAGGGGTACACTTGTGGGACCCGCCCTGCGGGAGCCCGAGGACGGATTCGTGCAAATTTTGACGCCCACGGAAAACAAACGCGTAAACGAACTGATCGGCTTTGTCGGTCTGAGCATGGCGGTGCTGCTTGCCTTGGCACTGATCTCCTACTCGCCGCAGGACCCATCCTTCAACGTTGCCGCACCGGCATTCGGCGGTTCGCCGGCGCGCAACTGGATTGGCCCGGTCGGCGCGCATATGTCCGACCTGTTCTTTCAGGGCTTCGGCTACGCCGCGTTTCTTTTCCCGATTGGGATGTTCGTCATGGCAATGCGCTGGTTCCGCAGCCAGAAGACGGACGCCGCCGTTGCGAAAGTCGTGGGCGCCGTGCTGCTGATTGCTGCCTTTGCGGCGGAGCTCGATTTGTTGCACTTTCCTGATGTGCGCGGAGCGTTGCCCGCTGGTGGTTTGTTGGGCACGGTGCTCGCCGAAGGGCTCCGTGGCGCCTTTAATCCCCTGGGTGCCAATCTTGTTTCCCTCATGACCCTTCTTGCGGCGCTCTTTTTGGCCACTAGCTTTTCATTTACCGCCGCCGCCGAATGGGCGAAGAAGCCGCTCGCAGCAAGCGGTCCCGTGGGGAAGCTGCGCGCGCGCCTCGATAAATGGCAAGAAGATCGCGAGTCGAAAAAGCTGCGCCGGAAAGTGGAAGACAATAAAATTTCCGGCCGCAAGCCCGTGATTCAGCAGCGCGTCTCGACTCGCGAAGTGGAAGAGGAAGCCGAAGAAGATTTGGATACGCCGGCAGCGGCGGAATCGTTTGCTCCCACCGATCCTTCCGAGGCTGGACCGGCCGTGATCAAGTTTCACGAGTCTGAGCCTGCGCCTGCGCCGAAGAAGCGGAGCCCAGAGCCGAAAGTCGCGCAGAGCAAAACAAGTTTCAAACTGCCGCCGACCAACCTGCTGCACGCGGCCGAGCGCTCGCAAAAAATGGATGAAAGCGAGCTGAAAGAGTCCGCGCGCGCGATCGAGTTGAAGTGCGCCGAATTCGAGGTGTCCGGGCACATAACGCAAATCAATCCCGGCCCGGTGGTCACCACATTCGAATTCAAGCCGGAAGCGGGAATCAAATACAGCCGAATCACGGGCCTTGGCGACGATCTCTGCCTCGCTTTGCAGGCCGAATCGATCCTGATCGAGCGGATCCCCGGCAAGTCGACGGTCGGCATTGAAGTTCCCAACGTCCGCCGCGAAACCATCGCTCTGCGCGATGTGATTGAATCGCCTGAGTTTTCCCACACGTCCTCGAAGCTCGCGATTCCGCTCGGCAAGGACTTGATTGGCCGCATCCGCGCCGCCGATCTCGCTGCGATGCCTCACTTGCTGATCGCCGGTTCGACGGGCACCGGCAAGAGCGTCTTCATCAATTCGTTGCTGATGGGCTTGCTGTATAAATCGACGCCCGACGAATTGAAACTTGTTCTGGTTGACCCGAAGCGGCTCGAACTCGGGCTATACGCGGATATCCCGCACCTTTTCACGCCTGTCGTCACCGATCCGCGCGTCGCGGCCAATGTGTTGCGTAACGCCACACGCGAAATGGAACGCCGCCTGAAACTCCTCGCGCAACGCGGCGTTCGCAATATCGAGCAGTACAACCGCACGTTCGAAAAGGGCCAATCACTCTCGCTTTTCGAAGGCCAAGCGGAAGATGAACATCGCCCGCTTCCTTACTTGGTGATCGTGATCGACGAACTCGCCGATCTGATGATGGTCGATACAAATGGCGTCGAGGAATCGATCACGCGCCTCGCTCAGATGGCGCGCGCCGTCGGCATCCACCTGATCCTTGCGACGCAGCGGCCCTCGGTGGACGTAATTACCGGCCTCATCAAAGCGAATTTTCCGGCGCGCATTTCGTTTCGCGTCGCGAGCAAAGTCGATTCGCGCACGATTCTCGATTCCAACGGGTCCGAGTCGCTGCTCGGCAAAGGCGACATGCTCTATTTGCCCGCCGGCTCGTCGCGCTTGCATCGCATTCACGGGCCGTACGTCGGCGAAAAGGAAGTCGAAGAAGTTTGCGAATTCTGGCGCGAACAGGCGAAGGCGATCTACAACGAAGAGCTACTCAAGCCGCCCAAGGATGAGAACGCGATGTCTGGCGGCGACTCCGGCGAAGAGGGCGGAGAAGAAGTCGATGACGAGCTATATCAGGACGCTGTCCGCGTGGTTTGCGAGATGGGCCGCGCCTCGACTTCCACATTGCAGCGCCGCCTGCGCGTCGGCTATGGCCGTGCCGCGCGCCTGATCGATCTCATGGAGAAAGACGGCATCGTCGGCCCGCCCGACGGCTCCAAGCCGCGCGAAGTCCTCAAGAAACGCGACTGGATGCGCGAGGTCGATGAGTCTCCGCGCTAACACGCGTGGTTCTGTAGTGGCGAGCCCTTTTCGGTCCTGCGTCTGACTTCGCACTTGGTTTCCGGGGAACGCCAATCTCCTGACTGGCGATCTCGGCTATTGCTTAGGAAGACTCTCGTTCGTAAGAGCCAGCCATCGGCCTCGACGCCTTTTCGCTTTGCGCCGCTCCGCATTTTCCGTAAAATCTTAGTCACCGCACGGTGCCGAGGTAGCTCACCGGTAGAGCGCGGCCCTGAAAAGGCCGGCGTAGGCAGTTCAACTCTGCCCCTCGGCACCACCCGTTTGCAATTGGGTGCCAGCCCGTTAAGAAGCGCCAACAGATGTGACTCCGCAGACCTTGCAACCGTCTGATTTCTCGACGACACGCTGGTTTCCTCATTTTTAGAGTAGATCAATTTGTGTAAAATCATGTCGGTTGCCCAGACGATGGTCCAACGGCTGATTCTAATCGCTTCGCTTTCCTTAGCGACTCTGGCGTTTGCGCAAGGGACCGAGCCTCCCCCGCCCTCGAAAAAGGACGCCGCTGCCGTTCTGCAAAGGGCAGAGGAACAAACCAGGATTAATTCAGCAGGGCGCCCCCCTTTTCGATTGATCGCAAAGTTGCACTATACCTCTGGCAAAACCACGATGGACGGAGCGTACGAAGTGCTCTGGCAAGCCCCCGACCGTTTTCGCGAGGAATTCGGTCTTGGCCCATTTAGCGAATCCGATGTCGCGGTGCCGGGCAAACTTTACGTCCGACGAAACACTCCGGTTCCGGCACTGGCGTTGTGGCGACTCCGAACCCTGACCGGCCTGCCAACGTCGAAGGCGGTCATCTCAGTAGACAAGATTGCGAAGGTGCTTCCCCAAAAGAACAGCGCGGGGAGCGTGTGGTGCTTCGAGTTGGCGCCTCCTTCGCTGGCCACGGATTGTGTCGAACCGCTTACCGGACGGCTCATTTCCATGGGTGCGTCCGCCAAAAACGGGCTCGGAGGTTTCTCAGAGGATCACTTCATAAGTGTCGGCTCTTCCAATTATGCAACCCACATGCTATCAACCATTGGCACCGACAGCATCGAGGTCAATGTGGACGAGCTTGACCAAGTCGATGGTTTTGCCGATGGGATTTTCTCTCCGCCAAATGGAGCAACGTCTAGCGATTGGTGTCCCAACCCCTCGGTGGCGAAGGATGATGGGCAAGAGTTGAGGATCTGGACGTCGATCGCATTCGGCTCAGGGTTCCCTCCTCCTCGTACGCACGACCTGACGGGCTACTATCTAAAGGTCGGAACTGACGGGGGAATTGAGTTCGCCGCAGAAATGCATCCTGACGGCACTGCGCGACGGGTCGACTTGGTCGGCGCCAATAATGTTCGTCTGCCAGTGCATTCGTGCGCTGGAAAGCCCATCGGATACGAGACCATCATGGGCGGCCCAATATCACGTTGATTTGTGGCGCGGCGTCGGTTCGCTGGGCTCGCTCGTCACATGACTGATTACTGTGTCTAAACACTGCGTCTGACGTCACGCTTCTTCCCAATTTCCAAATTTGCCCAGAACTGCGGTGTCGCTGACGAAAATCGGAAGCCGATGTTCATGCCGCTCGGGCTTTTCGGTTTGGCCAAGACGACCAGAGCCTCTTCGGTTCGCGCGTTTCCGTGGTTCGTTACAAAGATCCGTTGGCCGGGCAAAACCGGCATCAGCAACGACATGAGCCCGCCATTTGCGTTGATCGAGATCGTGCGAGTGTCTTCGCTGAATGAGTTTATGCGCGGTCCCTGTCCTTGAACGGACAGGGGAATTTGCACTTGGATGCGCCGAGTCAGACGCCGGTCCGCACGTCGACCGAGCACTGCGTTTCGCAATCCCTGGAATGGGCGAATCATGAGTCCTCCGCCATCCCCTTTTGAGTGGGGCAATCCTATCAAAACCAGCTTGGCAGGGCCAAGCACTATGCAATTCTGACAAGGGGGGCTGAGCAGCCCTGCGTTTTTGGGCATCCTACGCTATCGGCGTTATTATCATCGCGGGATCTGCGGTCGGAGTTGGGAGTCTAGTGCACGGCCCATGCGCACGACAATCTCCGGTACGGCTTCGACATCCTCGATCTTTGTATGGAAGTTAACGATGCAGGCGCGAAGTACGTAGCGTCCCGCGATAACGGCGTTCGATACAAATATTTCGCCCCCGCGCTGCAATCGATCAAGCAACTCGCGGTTCAGCGCATCAAGATGCGCTTGCACTTCCGAATTTTCGGTTTTCGCGCGAAGGTCGCAAGGCACGTAGCGGAAGGTTGCAATGCTCAAGTCCTGCGTTACAAGTTCGAGCTCCGGATGATTCACAATCGCGCGTGACATCGCTTGCGACAATCGGATGTCGTCGCCAATCATCTCGCGATACGCTGCCGCACCTGCATATTTCAAGGCGAGCCACACTTTCAGAGCACGGAAGCCGCGAGAATTTTGCGGCCCGTAGTCTACGAAATTGGTCACGCGCTCTTCGAAATGATAGTAGGGCGGATGATAGGCGAACGCCGCGCGAAGCTTTTCGGGATCGCGAACGAGTGCGCATCCGGCCTCAAGCGGCGCGTAGAGCCACTTGTGCGGGTCCACCGCGACGGAGTCAGCCTCGCTCAGTGCGCGCAATTCGGCCGGGGCCTCGGGAATGGCGGCAGCGAACCCGCCGTAAGCGCCGTCGACGTGAAACCACAGATTGAGCTCCCTGCACAGCGCTGCAATTTCCCGCAAAGGATCGACCGCACCCGTGCTGACTGATCCGGCCGTTCCTACGACAAGGAACGGCACATCGCCGGCTTCCGTGTCTGCTTGGATCTGACGACGCAGAGCAGAGACGTCCATCCGCAATTTGCTGTCGGTTGCAATCCATCGAATTGACTCCGTGCCGAGGCCGCCAAGGTCGGCCGCCTTGTGAATCCAAGTGTGCGTTTCAGTCGAGGCGTAGACGCGCAGCTTCCGCCCTGAGTCGTGAGAAACGCCTTGCTCACGGATGTCCCAACCCGCTTTGGCCGCGCGCGCGGCAAAAAAGCAGACCAAGTTCGCCATGTTGCCGCCGCTGACGAGCAGGCCGCCGCAATCGATCGGATATCCGATGAACTCGGCGATCCATCGCACAGTCTGGCATTCGATTTCGGTGGCGGCAGGCGACAGAGTCCACGCGCCGACATTCGGGTTCGCCGCAGCCGCGAGAAGATCGCCGAGAATTCCAATCGGTGCCGGCGGCGCGGTAATGTATCCGAAAAAGCGAGGGTGCGCGTTGAAGAGTGAATGGGCAAATAGCTGCCGAGCCGTTTGCTCAAGCAGCGGACCGGCTTCCATTCCGCGTTCAGGGAGCGAACTTGTGAGATTCAGCGCCTCGCGCACCGTCGCCGGCGATTCATTGCGCGTGACGGGGCCGCGCGGCACCGATTCGAGCAAGCCCGCGACCTGATCGACAAGTTCGCGCCCCAATTTGCGGAACGTGGCGGCGTCCATTTCAAGCGCCGCATGGCGAGCGGAATTGCCACTCACGACGGACTCCTTCAGTGCTGCTTCTTTTGTCACGAGCGTATTCCTTCGAGCAAATCCGTCTCGCGTGCACGCCCGCCGTTGACGATGCTAAACGCACGATAAAAATATTGCCAGCCCCATAGTGCTTCGTGGTCTTCCGGAGACAAGTGCTGCAAACTCTCGTAAGCGCTCACCTGCGATTCGTGGCGGCAGATCGCCTTCCAGACCGTGCACCAGAAAGGCCGCGTGTCAATCGCCGTTGTAATCGCCCAGTCCGGCCATGGCGTTGCCTGCCGCTCCACTCCATCTATCGTGGAGACCAGTTTCCGGAAAGCAGATTGGTAAGCCTTCCACGTCGGTTCAGGCCACGCAATGTAGTACAACTTCGAAACAACGTGTGGTGCGGCATCGGCATTCGAACGAAACCCGGAATCCGCTGCGGCGACGATAGCCGCCGTCGTGAATTGCGAGATCGCAACGTGATCGGGATGCCCGTAGGCTCCCTCAGGGCCAAAAGTCACGACAATGTCCGGTTTGATGCGCCGCAGATGTTCCACGATTGAAGAAACAGCTTCCTGCGGATCTACGCGATCAAGATGCTGGTCGCGATAGTCGAGCAGCGCAATCTCGCGTACGCCCAGCGTCGACGCTGCGGCGCGCAACTCGTTCTCACGAATGGTGGCCAGAGAATCAGGTCCCGGATGCTGCGCATCGCCCGGACGATGCCCATGGAAACGGCCGCCATCGCCGCGCGTGGCGGTGAGCAAAAACACCTCCACGCCTTCGGACGCATATTTTGCGAGAGTGCCGCCCACCCCGAGTGATTCGTCGTCGGGATGGGCGAGCACGGCCATCAATCTGGCAGCACACATGGTGGGATTCAGCGGCCCAGTGCTTTACGAATGCGCGCGAGATGATGCCAGCTGTGCCGCATCGCGTGATCCTCTATGACAAATTGCGCCGTCATCGGTGCGCCGTAGCTCAGCGAGAACGGCGCCGCGCGGTCCAGTTCCTCGTCCGTGAACGCCCGCACGGCCGCGGCTGCCTCGCGGCTATTGCGTCGCAAAAGTTCGAGAGCCTCAGCCTTAGTGACCCGAAACTGCTCGATCGCATGTTTCGCGTTTATGCCGGCGACAACCTCCCACGTAACTTCCGTAATCGCGTTGCCGCCTGCAACCGCCTTCGCCACATCGATCTCAATCGGATACATGCTCGCCACGTGATGCACGATCACGCCGATGGGGCGGGGGTCCGTCGCTGACGTGGGAGTATTCCATTCCGCTTCGGAAAGTCCTTCAGCAAACGCGGCCAGGTTCGCGGCGCCATTCTCGAGGCGCTCCGCCAGTGCCTGAGCACGAAGACTCATAGAGCCTCCCGGTTTGTAAGGGGTATAGGATCCTTCTGCAACAATTCCACTTCGTGTGGCAATTACTTCCAGGTACTCTCCGTCCACTTTGGTCGTATTGTCACGAGAAAAGTTGTAATCCGCCCACAAACGGACAAGCTCGCTCCGCAAACGCTCCTGTCCTCTTGCCTCAAGAGAAGCAAACGCCCGCGCCATAGGCCCGTAATTGGCCCGGAAGAAATCCACCACTTCTTCAGGAGGGAACGGATAATCAAAACGATAGCCGCGAAGCGTGAGCGTCAGTTCCGATATTCCCTCGCTGAGGCGCGCGCGAACCGTCGCTTCATCTCCCCACAAAACCGGAGACGGCATCGCGGACGGCGCAATATAACGGGCGATTGTCTTGAACATCTGCCCGACGAATCCGCCCGCCGTCCAGTTCGCCATAGCGATCGTGCCGCCGGGCCGGCAAACGCGCGTGAGTTCGGCCGCTACGCGCTCGGGGCGCGGTGCAAACATCGCTCCGATAAGGCTCGTGACCACATCAAAGCGCCCGTCCGCATAAGGCAGCGCTTCCGCGTCTCCTTCCTCAAACGTAATCTCAAGTCCCTCAGCCGCTGCGCGGGCGCGAGCCTTCTCCAACGAGTTTGTCGCAATATCGCAACCGGTTACCCGCGCGCCTGCCCGCGCCGCGATCAAGGCGAGTTGGCCGGCGCCGCATGCAACGTCAAGCAGCCGCATTCCAGGTTTCACGTTGAGGCGCTCGAAAAATTCTTTCGCGCCCGCTTCCATGTGGCGAGAGAAGACGTCATAGTCGCCCGTCATCCAAGTGGCTTTCAGACGAGTCTTGAGTTGCTCAAACTCCGCAGCTGGTTGAATTGCTGCCGCAGTCGTATTCATGTTGGTTCTCCTTGGGTGCCGCAAGCATAATGGCCCGTCTGCTTGTTTGGCCTGCGTTGCGTTCGCTTTCCGTGATGGTACAATTCTGGAAAGCTTCTCTTAATTCGTCCATGCTCTGGCGAGCAAACTATTTGCTCTGCCGTCCAGAATGATCGGAATTATTTGCAGGCCGTCCGGGGAAATTTGCAGATGGTCCAGGTCGTGCTATGGATGCCTT
>DATNBB010000049.1:0-14068 GCA_035607335.1 Binatia bacterium
ATCGAGAATGCTTGAGTGCGGGAATTTCGGCGCGTGGCCAAAGCCGCCGTATGTCTTATCGAAAAGGCGCAAGCTCGATTCAACGATTGCTTCAACCACTGACGCGTCGAATTCTCCGCGCGCGCCGTGAAATATCTCCGCCTTGGCGACGGCTTCCTCCAGCGAACGCGCGGTGTTATCAATTTCCGAGCGCCTCTTTTCAAACGCGTCCGCCACGGCGAGCAAAACGCGCTTAAAACCCGGCCGGCCCATCGTGTCGTCCGGCGGGAAGTAGGTGCCGCCAAAAAACGGTTTGCCATCCGGCGTCAGAAACGCCGTAAGCGGCCAACCGCCTTGACCGGAAATTGCGCTCACGGCCGATTGATACCGCGAATCCACGTCGGGCCGCTCGTCGCGATCCACTTTGACCGCCACGTATAGCTTGTTGATCAGCTCGGCTATTTCGGGGTTTTCGTAACTCTCGCGGTCGATCACATGACACCAGTGGCACCACACTGCCCCAATATCGAGCAGCACCGGCTTCTGCTCGGCACGCGCTTTTTCAAACGCGGCTTTGCCCCATTCGTGCCAGTCGATGGGTTGATGCGCCGCAGAGCGCAGATAGGGGCTCGCGGAATCTTTCAGTCGATTTTTCGCGTGTTCGTTCAGCGGATTCCCTCGATATGTCCCATGCCCTACAACGCTATCACAAGCGATGGCTCGGGATCACAATGAGCGCGTCATCGAAGCCAGATCAGGCGGGGGCGCACCCGGCGAAGCGACCTAGCTAGCGGAATCCATTAGGATAAGCGAGCGCTGTGCGAATGGAACGTAAAGCAATGCTGCCATGGCACCCAGGGCCAAGCCGAAGCCGATCTGATCGATCAAGAGAAACGGCGACAGCGCCCACAACTCGTCAAACGGGAAAATGATTGGAAATAGCCGCAGAAAATTGTTACTCAATTTCGGCGAGCGGAATGCGATTCCCGAAAGCAAATAAAATCGCGTGGGGATGCCTATAGCCGCGGTAACGATGAGGAGCGCCGTGACCCAGAAATGTCCGGGCACAAATCGGCTGAGCACTTCCTGCGCATCCCTTAATCGCGCAAGCGCGCCGACATAAAAACAGAGATACATTACTTGCAATAGGAAAAACAAAGATCGCGGGATGCCATGCCGTACTCGAGGCACCTCGTCGGCGCTTGTCAGCAGTCGCCTCGCTATCAGAACCGGTGACACTTTACTTGCATCCGGCTCGCCAGAACTCGGCGGTTGGGGGCGCTCAGGTTCCGAGCCATTCTGGATTTGGACGGACGCGATAAACCTATAGCCGCGCTTGGCCAATGTTTCGATGAACCGAGGGTTTGCCGCGGAGTCGTCCAGTGTGTCTCGGATTTTGTTGATGGCGCTGTTGATTCCGTGTTCGAAATCGACGAACGTTCCCTCGGTCCAAATCCGCTGCTGCAATTCCGCCCGTGTGACTAACTCTCCGGCGCGACTGAGCAGCATCAGCAGAACCTGCAAAGGCTGCCCCTGAAGCGCGAGGCGGCGCCCCTGCTTGCGCAGTTCTCCGGTCTGCTCGTCGGCCTCAAAAACTCCGAAGCGATAGAGCTTTCTCGATGAGTTTTTATCCAATTCGATGCACCGAACTTCCTTTTATACCTGTTTCGCCGATGGATTTTAATCGCTAAGTGACTCATTTTGAGTGGCTAACTGAGTGAGGCACAAATGAGCCGCGGATGGAGCTGCGTGCATTGCCGTTAGCTTGGACATATCGCATTCTCCGTCCTGACGGAGGCGTTTGTGACTTCAATCGCGCATCTTCTTGCCTTGATCTTGGCCGTTCCTTTGCCAACATTGCCCACTCGCGATACCGATCGCGCTTTTGATCGCTACATTGCCGTGGCGGAAGCGCGTATCGGGGAACAGGAAAGCTCGCCCGGCTCTTTTCTGGATCCCATTTTCGATTCCCGCGCGAAATTGGACGCCGCCCTTCGCCAAGACGGTGTCGCCATCTCTCCGCTCGGAGCGACTACGACGACAATTCCCGGCGGCCTGATTCATGACTGGACCGGTGCCGTCCTCATACCCCATGCGACGATCCCGCAGACGCTGCAAATTGTGGAGGACTACAGCCATCTCACGCGCTACTACAGCCCCGAGGTGATGGCCTCACGACTGATTTCGCGCGATGGAGACAACTTTCACATCTTCCTGCGCGTGCGAGAACACAAAGTCATCACCGTCGTTCTGGATGGCGAATATGACGTGTCTTACGGCCGACTTGACGCCTCGCATCAATACAGCTTCTCGCGGAGTACACAGATAACGGAGATCGCAGATGCCGGCGAGTCGCACGAACACCCTTTGGCCGATGTCGATAGTCATGGCTATCTGTGGCGCATGAATAGTTACTGGCGATTCGTGCAGACAGACGATGGCGTTGTCGTTGAATGTGAGGCGATTTCGCTTACGCGAGGCATTCCGACTGGGCTTAGCTGGCTGATCGAGCCGTATCTGAGCGACATACCACGCGATTCGCTGCGTTCTATGCTGATCGAAACGCGTGATGCAGTCGAATCGGTCGCCCGCGGCAAATGAAAACTCCAATAAGTGCGCTGACCTTGCTCAGCAATCAGCAAGGAGAAGGGAAACAGATGACAGCAAAAGCAGAAGCATACAATTCCGCCACAGCCGGCAAATTCCGTGATGCAGTGCGCGCGCAGCATGCCATAACCGCCTCAATGGAACGAAAGGTGCTTGCGTGGTTAGCCGCGCGAACGCCTGCGAGCATTTCACCCGATCATCTAACTGCGCTGGGTTTCCTGGCCCAATTTTTGGCCGGGGTCTGCTACGCGTTGGCCCGTTGGACCTCCGTCGGCTTGATTGGAGCGGTCATTTTTATTGGCCTTAATTGGTTGGGTGACAGTCTCGACGGCACGCTTGCGCGGTATCGAATGCGGCTCCGTCCACGCTACGGCTTCTATGCGGATCACATGATCGATTCTTTCGGAGCGGCTTTTTTGATGACCGGCCTGGCGGTTTCGGATTATCTGCACTGGCAGGTTGCCGCAGCGATGCTGATTGCCTTTCTGTTGCTTTCGATCGAGACCTATTTGACGGCGTACACGCTCTCCGATTTTCGTTTGTCGCACGGCTTCTTCGGCCCAACGGAAATTCGTATCTTGCTGGCGATCGGCACCGTGGCACTCCTGTTTTCTCCGCGAGTGCACATGTTCGGCTGGTCTTTGCTGCTTTTCGATATCGGCGGAGTTGTCGCGGCTGCCGTCATGGCGGCAATCACGCTCTTTGCGGCCCTCCGGCACACCCGTCGACTGTACGACGAGGAGCGCCTGGAATGACTTAGCCGGTAGGCACCCGATCAGCGGACATGGATGGTTTGGTAGTACGAAGGCGAGCCAGATGCTAAATATGTTCGGCTACTGAATGGGGTTCTGGTAATCCGTGTCGCGCGGATCGAGCGGTTTGCGGCCGGCGAAGCCTTCGTCCTGCCGATGATAGAAGCGGATGCGGTCCTCACCCAGCTTCCAGCAGAGATACACATCCTGATTGTCGATGCGCGCTGGAAAATCGAGAAGGCCGACATCCAAGTCCTTCACAACGCAACCTGTCGATTGTATTCGCTCCAGCGCGGCTTCCACCGCTTCGTGCAGGCGATTGCGCTCAATTCGCTGCTTAGCAATGCGCTCATAGGGAACCTGAAGTCCGCCGGATCGCTGGATTCTCTCGGCCAGAAGGCCGAGCTGCTCGTCATAACCGGACAGCTTGCGGTTCGTCTCCATCGCCTCGATCAGCACAGGCTCGAGCTGCACGCGCAATCGCTCCGCTTCCGTAAGGGAGAATATTTTGCCGTCGTCTTCCGCCATCTGGTTTGGCTCCCAAGCATCAGTCGGCGCACTCGCGCGACCGGCGCGTTACCCGCCAATAAAGACCATCGAACGAGCGGGCGGCACAAAATCCGGCTCGTTGATGCGATGGCCTTTTTCCTTCTGCGCCACTATAGCGCGAATCTCGTTTGCGATATCGCCGTCGCTTGCGCCACCATGCAGCAGGAATTTTAAATCGTGATCTTCCTTGCTGAAAAGGCATGTCCGTAGCTTGCCGTCGGCGGTGAGCCGAATTCGCGAGCAATGCCCACAGAAAGGCTGCGTCACTGGCGCAACCAATCCAATCTCGCCGCAGCCATCCGCAAAACGATAGCGCCGCGCCGTCTCGCTGCGTTCGTGCTCAATAGGAACCAGCGGCCATCGTGCCGAAATGCGCTCGTGAATTTCCGCAGCCGTGACCACGCGATCCCGCGTCCATGTGTGTCCCGCATCGAGCGGCATGAACTCAATGAAGCGCATGATGAGGTTCAGGTCGCGGGCAAATTGAGCGAAATCCTCGACTTCGTCGTCATTTAATCCGCGCACCAGCACGGCGTTGATCTTGACCGGACGCAGCTTCGAGGCCTGCGCCGCTTCGATGCTTGCCATCACTTGGTCAAAGGTCTTTGTCCGCGTGATCGCCTCGAAACGCTTCGGCTTCAACGAATCCAGGCTGATGTTGATCCGGTCCAGACCTGACGCGACTAGGCTGTCCAGTCGCTCGGCAAGAGTGAAGCCGTTTGTCGTGAGGGAAAGATCGCGCACGCCGAGCGCCTTCAGTCGCCCCAGAAATTCCGCTACGCCAGGTCGCACGAGCGGCTCGCCTCCCGTGACGCGCACTTTGCGAATGCCCAGGCCGACCAGAATCCGTACCAGCCGCTCATATTCATCGAACGAAAGCCGCTCCGCACCCGGAATGTCATTTTCTCCCGAGCGGCAATAGACGCAGCGGAAGTTGCAGCGATCCGTGATCGAAACGCGCAAATCCGTGATTTGCCGGCCGAAATTGTCGGTGAGAGCCATTTGCCAGTAACCGAACTGTCCGGGGAAAATGCCGCCATCCGCGGACCAACGGGAATAAGAGAATTGTACGCTGGGCCGATGCGCAGGGGCAATCAGGCGTTGAAGGCCCGGCCGCGGCTGAGATTGCGGATCTCTTTGCGATAATCCGGCGCATAGACTTCGACAGTGCGGCACATTTCATATAGCCGCGACCGGATGCGCTTTCCGATTCGGTCCGTGAGCGAATCTTCCGTCATCGGCATCCGTGAGCCTGGCGCTCGCGATGGGTTGAGAGACGCCGCTGGTGAATCCGAATCGAGATAGTTCGTCGTAAGGAGAGTGACGCGCTTTTCGTTGTAACGCGAATTAAGAATGTGCCCCACGGTTTCGAGCGCCCACGGAGACGGTTTGCTAGCCCCGAGATCGTCGAGAACGAGCACTTCCGTCTTCAGCACGGGCTCAAGAACGCCCATTTCGGTCGATTGGCTTTCGGGATTGTAACTGTCCTGAATTTCCTTCAGCAGTTCGCGGTAATCGTAAAAAAGGCCGCTGTGCCCCCGCAGAACAATCTCTTTCAGGGCGGCAACAACCAGATGCGTCTTCCCAACGCCACAGGGACCCATCAGCAATAGACCCTGCTCGCCCTGCATCTCACGCACGGGCGAAAATTCCTGCGCGAAGCGCTCGACCACGAGTTTCGCCTGCGCAAGGCTCCGATTCCAGGCATCCACTTCGGCTCGCGATGGACCTTCGTGCTCGTTATCCGTCTCGTAGTTCAAAAAATCGCAATGCCGGTAGCGTTCCGGGACGCGCGCTTTCGCCAAAGCGCGTTCCGTACGATCGCCGTGCGTGCAATCGCAAGGCACCGCCCAAACGGGCTTCGCCCCTGTGCTGTTCGATGAGGCCGAGCCGACAGACGCATTCACCGCCAGCGCTTCCTCCGCCGGACGCTCCACCGTCTTCCAGCCGCTACCGTTGCAAACAGGACAATCTGCGCGCGCCATGAAGCAAGAATATTCGCACACGCAAGCGAGCGCAAGGCGACGCACTTGTGAAAAGCTGATTGGCTTGTGGAAATAAGCGGAGACGAAATCCGCGAATGCGTGATGTTACTTCTCGACGCGGATCGCGTGCCGAGGGGCGGCGCGAACGATCGCATTGCGAGACCGGCGCTCATCGGGTGGTTGGAAATTGTGTGCAACCTCAGTCCGCACAAACTTAATAAATGCTTCCATCTGAGACTGCATGTCCGCCATTTTGTCGCGCATATTGAGGATAATTTCGATTCCAGCAAGGTTCACGCCGAGTTCGCGCGTCAGGTTTAGGATTACTTCCAGCCGCTCCAGGTCCTGATCGGTGTAAAGCCGCGTATTTCCCTGCGAACGCGACGGCGTAAGCAAGCCGACGCGTTCGTAAAGGCGCAGCGTCTGTGGATGCAGCTTGTAAAGCTCGGCAACCGCGCTGATCATGTAACCGGCTTTGGCTTTCTTCCGGCCTCGGGCGACCATCTCACTTCTCTCCTAAAAATTCATACAGCAACGCCGTCACAAAGCGGCGCGCGAAAAAATCTCGCCGCGCGGGTCCTCAGGCTCCAGCTTCGCCAGATCGCGCAAGAGCGTTCGCACTCGCTCGTCTTCCGGCTTGGGCACCACCACTTGCACCTCGACGATCTGGTCGCCACGCTTGCCGGACTGCCGCGCGGAAGGCGCACCCTTCTCGCGCAAGCGAAGTTTCGTGCCGCTATTCGTCCCCGGCGGAATCCGCACCTGCGACCGCCCATCGATTGTCGGTACCTCGACTTTTGCTCCGAGCGAGGCTTCCGTCACGGTGATCGGCACCACAGTGTAAAGATCGTCGCCGCGCCGATCGAAAAATGGATGCGGCTGCACATTCATGATGATGTAAAGATCGCCCGGCGGACCGCCCTGCACGCCGACATTTCCGCGCCCGGCTACGCGAACGCGCGACCCAGTCTGCGCGCCCGGGGGGATTCGGACGTCAAGAGTGTCCACTTTCTGCACGCGTCCCTCGCCGCCGCAATTGCGGCATAGCGTGCGGAGCTTTCCGCTGCCGCCGCACCGCGAGCAGGTCACCTGAAAACGCATCTTGCCGCCGGTCTGCGTTACGCGGCCCGTGCCGCCGCACGTCGGGCAAGTTTTCTCTTCTCCGGCCTCGAAGCCGCGTCCGTGGCAGACGTTACAGATATCAAGGCGCGTAAAACTGAGCTTCTTCACCGTGCCGCGCATCGCTTCCGCGAACGAAATGTCGATCTGGTACTCGAGATCAGTGCCGGGCTCGTGTTCGCGTACCGGCTGTTGCGCCGCAGTCGCGCCGCGGAAAAACTGGCTGAAAAGATCGCGAAAACTTCCACCGCCGGCGCCCTGAGCGCCGCCCCCGCCGAAGTCGAATCCACCGAAATCGAAATGAATATCTTCGGGAGAAACCCCTCCGTATCCGCCACCGGAAGGTGGAACTCCGCCCGGTCCCGGCACGTTGAAGCCAAACTGGTCATACATCTGGCGCTTTTTCGTATCGGAAAGCGTCTCGTAGGCTTCCTGAATCTGCTTGAACTTTTCTTCGGCTGATTTGTCGCCCGGGTTCAAATCGGGGTGATACTTGCGCGCGAGCTTGCGGTAAGCTGCGCGAATGTCCTTCACGCTTGCCTTGCGCGGCACTCCGAGCAGTTCGTAATAATCGGTTTTTGTCGTCGTTGCCATCGCTCAAAAATCTTCGTTACCAATAGCCGTTATGGCGTCATTCTGAAGGCGGCGCACTATCCCCCTGAGGGATTAGCGCCGAACGAACATGCCATTCATAATTTCGCCCAGCGCTCGTTCCATTGCGAGAGCTCCTGGGCTTCCCGCGCCATCTCTTCCATTTTTTGCCGCTGGCCCTCGGAACGTCCCGCCATAGCGGCTTCTTTCTGACTGGCACGCTCCATCCAGCGATCCAGCAGCGCAACTTTCTGTTCAACGCTTGCCGGATCGGACTTGAAACGTAGGAATGTGCCGGTGATTTCGATCGAACGTGGCGCGAAATCTGGCGGAACATCCTGTTGAGCATCGTAGAAGAGGCGGCGCCAATCGCCCGAGGGTGACGCCGTGATGGAAAGCTGCACGAGAAATACGTTGTCGCGAATTTTCTGCACTGCCTGAGGCGGACTTGCCCGCCGGATACCGCTCGTCGTCAAATGACTCTCCCCGATTAAGGCCGTAGGGGCGCGTGCTTGTTTACCCTGAGTGTTCCTACGAAGGGCTGCGCCCCTTACATCGCCTGAGCTGTCTTAGTTCGGCTTCTTGGACTCATCCACGTCGACGAACTCGGCATCCACCACATCGCCTTGCCCGCCTTGCTGCTGTCCACCGGCGGCGCCTGATGCTCCTCCCGGTCCACCCGGTCCGGCATTTCCAGCCGCCGAAGCGCCCGCTGCTTGCTGCGTTTTATAAAGCGTCTCAGCAATTCGGTGCGAAGCCTTTGTCAAGCCCTCGATTGCCGAATTCAAACGATCGAGCTTGCCTTCCGAGAGGGCACTGCGCCCCTCTTCGATGGCCTCTTCGGCTGCCTTTGCGTCCGCATCCGAAAGTTTTTCGCGGTTTTCCTTAATCAGCTTTTCGGTCTGGTAGACCATGTTATCGAGCCGGTTGCGCGCGTCCACTTCTGCCACACGCTGCTTATCTTCCGAAGCGTGCGCCTCAGCTTCCTTCGCCAACCGGTCCGCCTCGTCCTTGGTCAGGCCCGTTGAGGAAGTGATCGTGATTTTCTGCTCCTTGTTCGTCGCGGTGTCTTTCGCTGAGACGTTCAAGATGCCGTTCGCGTCAATGTCAAACGTGACCTCAACCTGCGGCAATCCTCGCGGAGCCGGAGGAATCCCGATCAACTGGAATTTCCCGAGCGTGCGATTCCCGCTGGCCACCGGGCGTTCACCTTGCAAAACGTGAATCTCCACGGACGTCTGGTTGTCCGCAGCCGTTGAAAATACTTCCGACTTCCGCGTAGGAATGGTGGTGTTGCGCGGAATCAGCACGGTCATCACACCGCCGAGCGTTTCGACGCCAAGCGAAAGGGGCGTCACGTCCAGCAACAGAATGTCCTTCACTTCACCCGCGAGCACGCCGCCCTGAATCGCGGCGCCCACCGCAACCACTTCGTCTGGGTTAACGCCCTTGTGCCCTTCGCGCCCGAACAGGTCCTTCACAAGCTGCTGGATCATGGGCATGCGGGTTTGTCCGCCGACGAGCACCACTTCGTTGATCTTGCTCGCGTCCACGCCCGCGTCCTTCATGCACAGCTTGCAGGGTTCGATCGACCGTTTCACGATGTCTTCCACCATGGATTCGAGCCGCGATCGCGTGAGTTTCTTTACCAAGTGCTTCGGGCCGCTCGCATCCGCCGTGATGAACGGCAGATTAATCTCTGTCTCCATCGTGGTCGAAAGCTCGATCTTGGCGCGCTCTGCCGCATCGCGCAGGCGTTGCAATGCCATTTCGTTGCCTTTGCCGCGCAGATCGAGGCCTTCGTCGCGCTTGAACTCCTCGATGAGCCAGTCCACAAGGCGCTGGTCGATGTTATCGCCTCCCAAGTGCGTATCGCCGTTGGTGGCCTTCACTTCGATCACACCCTCGCCTACTTCGAGGATCGAAATATCGAATGTTCCTCCACCGAAGTCATAAACGGCGATCGTCTCTTCCTTCTTCTTGTCGAGACCGTAGGCGAGGGCGGCCGCGGTGGGTTCGTTGATGATGCGCTTCACGTCCAGACCGGCAATTTTCCCCGCATCCTTCGTCGCCTGCCGCTGCGCGTCATTAAAATAGGCCGGCACGGTGATCACCGCCTCGGTCACTTTCTCGCCGAGAAAGTCTTCCGCCGCGGTCTTCAGTTTCTGGAGAATCATTGCCGAAATCTCCGGCGGGCTGAATTCCTTGCCCTGCCCAACAACGGCAACATGGTCGCCTTGCTTAACGACCTTGTAGGGGACCATCTTCATTTCTTCGTTTACTTCCTCAAAGCGCCGGCCCATGAAACGCTTGATCGAATAAATCGTATTTTCCGGGTTAGTGATGGCTTGCCGCTTCGCCACCTGTCCCACAAGCCGCTCGCCGCTCTTGGTGACGCCCACCACCGAAGGCGTCGTTCGCGCCCCCTCCTGGTTAGGGATCACGGTCGGCTCACCGCCCTGCATCACGGCGACGACCGAGTTGGTCGTGCCCAAATCAATCCCAATAATCTTGCTCATCAGTAGCTCCTAAGTAACGAACAGGCCGTGGGCCTGGTTCGCATCCTCTGCACGATGAGCATAATACAGGTTGAGTGTGTTATTGTCAACAATCTTGTTTATGGCCATATATATCTCCATTTATTACACTTATGCCTTTGCCGGCCATTCATTCTCTTCCCGTCCGCGAATTCGGTCTTCGGGCAAGCAAATTCCCCACCGAAAGCGGCATCCTAAACTGTCGGCACGCCAATCCGACATGCGTTTCAAACCAGACCCTAACTGGCTCTAAAGAGGGCACGCGGACCGGATCCGCGTCAAATGCTGTGGTACATTTCGCGCTACAATACGTCTGTTCAATCGAGCAGATGATAGGTGGGTTATGAAGCCAAACAGCTATTTCATGCCGAAGCGTCTTTCGGTCCGAGCCATGATCGCGACCTCCGCGATTTTCGCCCTTGTTACATGCACAAACTTGACCGCAGCGCCACATCCGGCTCAGAAATCGGCTAATCGCGCGGCTGTCCATGCAGTAGCGCCTCTTGCCGCGCCTGTGAAGACCTACGGCTCGAAATCCGCGCCGATCACGTTCGAAGCTTTCACCGATTATCAGTGCCCCGGATGCCGCGCTCTTTACGAGCAAGCTCTCAAGCCCATGATTAACGACTATGTCGCTTCGGGCAAAGTATACTTAATCCACCACGATTTTCCGCTCGTAATGCACCAATATTCGGGCCAGGCGGCGCGTTGGGCGAATGCCTCGGCGATGGTGGGCGAGTTCGGTCCCACGGAAGCGGCTCTCTTTGACAATCAACCGAGTTGGGAGTCCGATGGGAATATTTCAAAATGGGTATCGGAGTCGATGCCGAAGGCCGACTTCGAGCGAGTGCAGGCAATTATGAAAAGCTGCACGAGTCCTGCTCCGCAAGCAACCACGCCCGACGCCGATCCGCTTGCGAAAAGCGGCCACGGATGCCCGGTCGATTCCTATATCGCACCCGATATTAAGATGGGCTTCGGCGTTCCTGTGAACTACACGCCGACTTACATCATTTTTTACAAAGGCAAAAAGATCGCGACCAGTTCGAATATCGTTACATGGCCGATTTTGAAGCAATTTTTCGATTCGCTGCTGAGCCAGTAGGCGTTATCCTTTTTACCATCGCAACTTACACCTGCAAGCCAGCAATGGGGGATGATGTTGAATATTGAACCGGACTCTTATAGACACGCCGACGGCCCCATCTGGCGCCGCCGAGCGATGAAGGTGTTTTATGGAGCCGCCGCATTGGCGCTCTTCGCAACGGCTACCTTAAAAGCGGCCCCGCAAGCATCTCATGTGGCGCACAAAGCGCCTCCAACCAAGGCGGCCGTATCGATCTCAGAGCCTGTAAAGACCTACGGCACAAAGGGCGCGCCAATCACGCTCGAACTTTTCACCGACTACGAATGCCCCATCTGCCGCAGCTTTTACGAAAACACGCTGCGCTCGCTTATCAACGACTACGTTGCAGCCGGCAAGGTCTATATCATCCATCACGATTACCCACTTGCCATGCACCCGTATTCCGGTCAGGCAGCGCGCTGGGCAGACGCCGCTGCTACTGTCGGCGAATTTGGCTCAGCCGAAGGCGCTCTTTACGACAATCAGGATAAATGGGCTGCAAACGGCAACATCGCGCCGTTCCTTGCGCAAGCGATGCCGCACTCAGACTTTGAAAAGGTGGCGGCGATCATGAAAGATTGCACCACGCCGGCGCCGCAGGTCACGATGTCCAACGTCGATCCGCTCGCCAAGAGCGGTCACTCGTGCCCCGTCGATCCTTCCATCGCAAAAGACATCGAGGTGGGATACAAGGCAAACGTCAACGCCACGCCAACCTACATTATCTATCACAATGGACAAAAAATAGCCCAGGGCTCCAGCTACGTTTCATGGCCCATTTTCAGGCAATTTCTCGATTCAATCATGAGCCAGTAGATCCGTGCGCGTCTGCGCCTTGTGGCGACGCTCAGAGGAGGCGAAATGGTCCGGCAATCAAGCCCTCGTTTGTTCAGCCGAAAACCGGCCATCGAGTTTCAGGTTTGTGTTCTCCTGATCGCAATACTTTGCACGGTGAGCACGGTGCCTGCGAAGCCAAGCCCGTCCCAATCCGCGCCCTTGCTTCGACCTCCCGACAAGAGCTACGGCGTCAGCACCGCCCCGATTAAGATGGAAGTCTATTCAGACTATCAGTGCCCCTATTGTCGTGCCTTTTACGACCAGACGTTGACGCAGGTGATTCGCTATTACGTGCCATCGGGAAAGGTTTATTTGGTTCATCACGATTTTCCGATGCCGATGCACAAATATTCAGGCGAGGCGGCGCGTTGGGCGAACGCGTGCGCCGAAGTAGGGCAGTTCGAAGCGGCGGAAACGGCGCTGTACGACAATCAGGACGCATGGGGTTCCGACGGAGACATCGCCAAGTACATTGCCGCCGCCATGCCTGCGTCGGATTTCAAGCGCGTGGAAGCGATCATGAAACGGGGAACGATGCCGGCTCCGCAAGCCCACTTTCCATCGGCCGATCCGATGACGGGAATCGCGCATCCCTGCCCCGTCGATCCGTACATCGTGCAAGACATCCGGCTCGGCTACAAAATTTCGACGCCGGGTACGCCGGCTTTCGTGGTTACCTATAAAGGCCACGCATTTGCACCCGTTTACTTCGCCGTTTCCTGGCCGGTGCTGAAACAGCTGTTTGACACACTTTTGCAACAATAGGGAATTCGGGGATGGAACAGACATCGCGCGCAAGAACCGGACGAATCCTGCTGATCGTCGGCCGCATTGTGCTCGCCGCAATTTTCCTCGCGGCTGGCCTTAGCAAGCTGAAGCCGCTCGCCGGAATGCCGTGGACCGCCGCCTCCGTGAAAACGTCTCTGGCGATGTTCGCTATGGGCGTTGACTCGTACCAAATCCTTCCGCCTTGGGCCGTCAGCCCCCTCGCCCATTTTTTGCCATTCTTTGAAATCGTGCTCGCGATCTGGCTCCTGAGCGGTTTTGCCTTGCGTGTTTCGTCGCTGCTATCGACGCTGGCAATTTGCGTGTTCATTTACGCGATGTTTTCCGCATGGCGCCGTGGCCTCACCATCAATTGCGGCTGTTTCGGGCAAGGCGGCGCGCCCATCGGCCCCAAAGACATGATGCGCGATGGTTTGCTCTTCCTGCCGCTAAGCCTTGCAGTCTTCATCGGCTCGATCTTTGCCAACCGCAGAAAGCGCGTCGCATCGTCCGCGCCGGTCGCGCAGCACACGATCGCCTGAGACCAATGTCTCGCTTTTATTTCGCCCTTGTTCTCCCGAGCACACTCTAGCGGATACAACTCATTGATTTCCGTCGCATTCTCATATAGTAAGGACTAGAAAGGGGCGTTTTCCTAGTCTTCATACGTCCCAGGTCCATACGGCGGTGAAATTGAGAGCTTGTTCCCCAATGCGGCGTCGTATGCTCCAAGCGGGATCTGTCGCTGGAGTGTTTCTGATCTGTGCGCCATTCGCAAGCGCCCGCAAATCCCACTCCACGGATTCTTCGGCTGATCCAGTCGCGCCCGCTCCTCGCGCAGCGCTGATTCTTGATAGTGGCTTCCGCGACCTCTACAAGCTTGATTTTCGTGCCGCTCGCGATCAGTTCCGGGATTACCAAAAGGCTCAGCCAACCGACCCGCTCGGCAAAGCCGCGGAGGCCGCAACTTACCTATACGAAGAATTCAACCAGAAGGGCGTGCTCACCTCGAAATTCTTCCTCGATGACGACCGATTCCTCGGCGGAATCGAAGGTAACGCCGCAAACAATCACAACGCCGCCTTCCTTGAGGCGAACGCCAAAGCTCGCGCTGCCGCCAAGGCGCGCCTGAAGATCGATCCGCATGACCCGCAGGCCCTGCTCGCAATCACCATGGCGGACGGCATGGAATCGAATTACGACGAGCTGATCGAAAAGAAG
>DATNBB010000062.1:0-11775 GCA_035607335.1 Binatia bacterium
CTAGGCTGGGAAAAAGGTCACAAAATGAAGGCCAGCCTCGAAAAATCCATCGAGCGTTTGGACGCGCAGCAATATTTGTTATATGCGGAACAGAAACACGCGCTGCTGATCGTGCTACAGGGGCTCGACGCCGCAGGTAAAGACGGAACAATTCGCCACGTCATGGCGGGAATCAACCCGCAAGGATGTGTGGTTACGCCGTTCAAAGCTCCGACAAAGCAGGAGTTAGATCACGATTATCTCTGGCGAATTCATGCATCCGTGCCGCGCATCGGCAACATCGGCATTTTCAATCGATCCCACTATGAAGACGTCCTCGTCGTGCGCGTTCACAACCTCGTACCGAAAGATGTTTGGTCGCAGCGCTTCGATCAGATCAATTCGTTTGAGCAGATGCTGAACGAGAACCGGGTCAAAATCTTGAAGTTTTTTCTACATATCAGCAAAGACGAACAGAAAAAGCGATTTCAGGACAGGATTGATGATAAGGATCGCCGTTGGAAGATTTCCGAATCCGATTTCGCTGAGCGGAAATATTGGGACGACTATACGAAGGCGTATGAAGACGTTCTCACAAGGTGCAGCACGACCGCGGCACCCTGGTACGTGATTCCATCAAACAAGAAATGGTTCCGCAACCTGGCTGTCTCGCACATCATTGTGGAGGCTTTGGAAGAGATGAAGATGAAGTTTCCGCCCGCGACAATTGATGTAAGCAAGATCAAGCTTACGTAAGGACACCCACAAATACGCGCCTCAACAGCACGCGACATCCGGCTACAGTCGGCGCAAAATGATAGAAACTAAGCCGTACGCGCCCGACCCGGAAAATGCAGCGTCGCGCCGCTCCGCTCCGCACGGGCGTCTGTGCCGCTCATCAACTCGCGCATGGGTGTACGAGTCTCCGCTTCCGCACGCATGACAGGAGCCGGTTCCTCGCTCCCCATCCCAAGCAAACTCGCTGCTTTTCGTGCGAGTTCGCCTCGACTCTGAACGTCAAATTTATTCAGAAGCGATGAGATGTGAAACTTCACAGTCCGGACCGTGATATTCAAATTTGAAGCGATTTCTTTGTTCGCTTGATTACGCACCACGGACTGAAGAATCTCTTTTTGTCGTGGGCTCAGCGGAGCGGGGCCAGCGATCGAACGTCCTTCATTTAGCAATTCTTTTGCACGCGATACCAAACGGCCGGAAAGCGCATCTGCCGCGGGCACAAGGACGACAAAGCTCTCCGGGTCCTGGCCGCGTACCAAACACTGGATCGCCAATAGGCCGGCCGCACGCTCAACACTGTCTTGTTCTCCCGCAAGCGCCTCCGCGCGGAACTGCGCGGCACCCGTAATCTTGTTGTAGAACACATAGACGTTTGGTTTGTCCTCGGAATGCCCTTCCGCACTCCGATCGACTTCCTGAAGGACACGAATTTTCTTCACGCGAGATCCCCCCGTTTGCCTAAATCCGCGTTTGGCAAACTGTAGATTTAGTCTTCCGCACAGCGAGCGACGATTAGAATTGATTGCGAGCAATCAGACTCTAAGTGCCATACAACTAAGCTGCAGTCTTGAACGCGAGGCCGGGTCGCCTGAACTAAGGTCCGCCGAACTCGCTGATCATGGCACTTAATCGGCCAAAGGGACGCGCAAAGCTAACTGTCTCAAATTGAAAAACATAAGGTACTGGGACTATACAGGGGAATCTGTATACAAGGTAGAAAGTTCACCCGTCAAGGAAATTTTTCTACGGACTTAGAATGAGAAGCTCCTCAGGTACAACCTCGAATATAATTCAAGCGATTAGTCGCCCGACCGATGCTTGATTCGATCACCATCAGACGTGTTGTTCAATTGCTTGCTATTTGCTGGGTGGGATTTGTTCTAGTTGCTCGTGCGCAAATAATTCCCAAACAGCAAAATCCATTTTCGAACGAGCCAGCTACCGGTGCACAAGGTTGCTCTCTCCAAAAATCGTGCGCCGAACTCGCGCCCGCAATGATTGAGAGCGCGCTCGGACCCTCCACCCTCTCAAAAAATGTGCGCTATCTGACAACTTCAATCGGCGGCCGTATGACTGGTACGGCCGCCAATGAAAAAGCCGTTGCATGGGCCGTCTCCGCGTTCCGCACAGCCGGCATTAGTGATGTTAAGACCGAGCCTTTCACGCTTCCAGTTGGTTGGAACGAAGGAGCGACCTCGGCGAATGTAATCGCTCCAGAGCGATTCGCTCTTCATCTGGTCTCGACGGGGTGGTCTCCTCCGATCATGCCGACCGCAGGAATTATGGCGTCGATAGTTGATGTCGGCGCTGGCGACGCAGCCGATTTCGCCAAAGCAGGCCACGCCACGCGCGGCGCGATTGTATTCATTCATCAAAACCTGCTCGCGTCGGTCGATGATCTGCTCAACGAATACACGCGCGCTCCCGCGATAATCGATCGCGCCGTGCAGGCACACGCAGCGGCAATTTTCTGGATGTCTACGCGCCCCGGAGACTTGCTCTATCGCCACACCTCAACTCCAGGCGGCGGAGTTCTGGAGAAAATTCCGCAAGCCATTGTCGCGCGCGACGATGCCGATAAGCTCTCAAAGCTCTTATCATCTGGAAAATCGGTACGAATCCATTTCCAAATGCCGAACAAGGTCTCTGGACCCGTCCAGGTGAAGAATGTTGTTGCCGAAATTCGCGGTTGGGACAAGCCTGAGGACTTCGTTATCCTCGGAGCGCATCTCGATTCATGGGATCTGGGCCAGGGTGCCCTGGACAACGGCTGCAACGCCGCGATGGTGATCGATGCGGCACGCATAATTCACTCTTCGGGTTCTTTGCCTCGGCGTTCAATTCGTTTTGTTCTCTTCAACGGCGAGGAACAGGGCTTTGTCGGCTCGCGCGCCTACGTGGAAAGTCATCGCGCAGAACTCGACCACGCTATCGCCGCCGTCGTCTTCGATTCGGGTACAGGCGCAGTCTCTGGTTATTCTGTAGAGGGCCGCGACGACATGCTGCCCGCTTTGCGGGAGGTATTAGCTCCGCTAAAGCAGCTTGGCGTAAATAATTTCACGAGTGACGCCGCGGTCGAAACCGATAACTTAGACTTTCTGCTCGAAGGCATCCCCACGCTGTTACCCGACCAGGATTTTGCAAACTATCTTCCCAATTACCACGCCTCATCGGATACATTCGACAAAGTTGATCTAGCAAATCTGAAAAAGCAGTCGGCAATCGCTGCGATCACCGCTTATGCGCTCGCGGATAGTCCGCAGCGACTTGCTCCGCGTCAATCGCGCTCGCAAGTGGAGCGACTGCTCCACTTGACCGATCTCGAGCGCCAGATGAAACTCGAAGGTTTCTGGTCTCAGTGGCAGAGCGGCACGCGCGGTCGGGCCCATTAACCCTCCGTTAATCAATGGACAACGCCGCTACGGTTATAAGTGTAGGCGAGCGTTTGCCGCGCTAGCCCTCACGTATAATGAAAAAGAATGAGTGTTTTGGGACACAGGAACTCAGAACAATCTGTTGCATCGGCCTCGAGCCCGCATCGGGTGCTGGCGATCGATTACGGCCGTAGGCGGATAGGCTTAGCGCTTTCGGACGAACTCGGCCTCACGGCGCAACCTTTGGCCGTTCTCATCCGCAAGAACCGCCTCGCTGACCTGAAGCGCCTGCACGAAATCTGCGAACGGCACTCAGTCCGGCACATCATCGTCGGTCTTCCGCTTCACATGACCGGCGAACGGAGCGAAATGGCTGACGAAGCATCGCGTTTTGCTGCGCGCCTGACGAAAGCTCTGAAAATCGAGACGGAAATGATCGACGAACGGTTGACGAGTTGGGAAGCGCGCCAGTCAATTTCGGAAGCTGGCGGTCGGTCCGCCACCAAGCGCGAATCGGTGGACGATGTAGCCGCTGCTGTTCTCCTGCGAGATTATCTCGAACATCGCCGTGAAACCACGAGTTCGGCCGCGGAGAGGGCCTGATCGACGGTGCGGCGACTTGGCCTACTAGCGCTGCTCATCATCTCCGCCATAGGGGCCGGCGCTGCATGGATCGACTCTCAAATTGCTCGCCCTTACACAGGCCATCGGGCCGCCCAGGTTTTCGTGGATATTCCTCACGGAACGTCGCGCTGGGGGATCGCAGGGATCCTTCGAAAAAACGACGTCATTCGCAACCGGCTGGCCTTCGCGCTCTTCAGCGATTGGCATTTCCGCAAGAAACTACAGGCCGGCGAATATCTTTTTGACGGCCCGCTTGATTCGCGCCAGGTCTTCTGGAAAATCGCGCACGGTCAGATTTTCGTCCATGTGGTGACTGTTCCCGAAGGATGGACGATGTTCGATATAGCGGACGAACTGGATCGCCAAGGTATCTGTTCGCGCACAGCCTTCTTAGCCGTTGTTCACTACACTACGCCCATCAAGGACCTTTCGCCGCACGCACGAACGCTTGAGGGATTCCTGTTTCCATCAACCTATGAGTTCACTCGCCACACCACGTGCCTGGAAGTGGCGGAGACGATGGTGAAGGAATTCCGTTCCGTCTGGGATGAACTCGATCCCGCTGGTTCAAGCGGCCTTCCTGACGATCGCAGTGCCGCAGAGACCGTTACCGTCGCGTCTCTCGTGGAACGCGAGACCCCCCAAAAGAACGAGCGTCCTCTCGTCGCTGGCGTTTTCTATAATCGTCTGAAAATCGGAGAGCCTCTGCAGTGCGATCCGACGGTCCAATATGCGCTTGCTCTGGACGGCATGCATGAACAAGACGTGAAGCCTGCCGATCTTTTGGTGGACTCGGCCTATAATACGTACACACATCGCGGGCTCCCTCCTGGCCCAATCGCAAATCCCGGCAGAGCGTCTCTGGATGCCGCGCTCCATCCTGCGCAGACGAAGTATCTCTATTTCGTGGCCAACGGGCAGGGCGGACATTTTTTTAGCAGCACCCTTGCCGAACACAACCGCAACGTGGCACGCTATCGCCGTATTTTGGAGACTGAGTCCGGCGGCGACCCTGCCGCGAGCCATAAATTACACTGAGGTTTTCTTGAATTCGGATCATACAAACGTTGACCACTCCGAAGGCTCGCCCACCAAGAAGGCGATGATTCTAGAGGCTGCCGAACAGCTCGGCGTCCAAAAATTCACCCCGGCGGAAGTGGAGCAAATCAGGCGTCGCCTTATTGCACAACTCGGCGTCGAAGGCAAAACGTCCGCCGATTACGTCATGAGCGTGCTTGAAGAGTCCGGGCTGCGCGTCATTTGGTCAACGCGCTCCGATACCGAAGGCAAGTACGAAGAAGAATTTGCCGATCTTCTCCATTTTTCGACTCTCGAAGACGCCGAGATGTGCCTGATTCGCCTCGATGAACTTCTGCGGAAGTTCACCACCGAAGGCGAACGTGCGGCAGCCGAGCGTGTCCGCGAAATCGGTCGCCTGGGGCGCCGCCGCGCAGAGATGATCGCGCACAATCACAAAGTCGATCCTGCCAAGCGCGCCGAAAAACTCGAAATCGGCCGCTGGTTCGCCATCTGGCTGGAAACCCCGGACGCGTTTTTCGATTGGCTCGAGGTCCGCAAACAATCTCCCGAATTCCAGAAGAGTTTCCCCGACGCTGCCGAGGAAGCCTGATGTACCTGATGGATATCGAGCCGCTCGATCTTGGCCCGGACGTACGCGCCGTAGGCCTCGAACTCGTCGAAGCAGATGAAAATCGCGAACCGGTTCGCGGCACCGACGCAGCTCGCGTATGGGCCCGCACTCTGGTGGCAGCGGCCGGCACGGAGCCCTGGGCGCTCGATTTCTTCAGCCACCTTGATCGCGTGAAGGACTTTTGCGAGCGCCACCAGATCGCCTTCCGCGAAGCAAGCCAACGTTGCATAGTAATTCCGGCTCCCGAAATCTCGGCGCTTGAGTCGCTTTTCGATCGCTTTCTGCGCGAAACCTTTGGCGCACGCGCGGGCGGGCCCGTGATATCCGGTGACCCCGTCTTGGAAGGCGAATTGGCTCGCCGAGGCGTTGACGCCTATCACGCCGGCTATCCAAATTATTTCTTCTGCGCCGTTTGTGGCTTTGAGGACGGTTCGCTCGTGCTCCTGAGCCAGAAGCTTTGGGCCAGCGAGGTCATTCGCCGCGTCCGGCCCGCCCTTCGTGACATGCCCGGCATTAACCTGGAAATCCGTCTGCCGTCCTGAAAAACCGGTCAGTGCACGTTTCGGAACCCTAGTCCTTCCGTACCATATCTCTTACCGTTCGTCCTAGTACACTAGTAATGAGCATTAATCATGGCCCCAGCACCAGACGGACTATTAACCGCAGGCGACTCCGTTCCCATCGCTCGCGCCTTCGTCCGCAGCCTCAACGTGTTGCTTAAGTTCGCCCGGCTCTACGGTTTACACCACACACGCTCTGCTACCCAATTCGAAGCCGCGTGGACGGAGCTCCAGGAGGCCGTCCGTACCGCCTCGGCTACCGGCTTGCTGCTGGGCGCCTCTGGTTCTCAGCTATTGTTGGACGGCGAACCTCTCGAATCGACCCATGCCGAACGCAGCTTCGCCGACCTCCTGAACGCAGCCAGCATTGCCAGCATTTGCTTCACTCCCAGTGTGGATCGCGAAGAATTCACCAGCCTCGTTCGCGCCTTCATGGAGACGGGCCCTAAGGCGGCGCCGCTGGGTGAACGCCTGGAGAAGTACTTCGGCCAAAATCCGCGCTCGGGCATTCGTGTGAACGAAATCCGCTTCGTTGCAGAAGACGCAGCATTCTCTGAGGCTCGCGTAGCTGCGCAACTTACCGTCAAGACCTTGGGCGGCGATGCAGATCAAGTTCAGGATTGGTTCCGCAGCCCCGAAAAAATGATCCAGCTAATCGCAGCCGCCGAAGGCTCGCACGGCGGACCCGGCGGAGGCGGCTCGGGCATCGGTACAGGCTTCGAGACCGCTGGCGCAGCCTTTGGCAGCGGACTAGGCACCGGCACAGGAGGAGATCCCTCCGGCGCTGCGGCCACAACAGGCCCAAGTTCCGGATCGAGCACCGGTGGTGTGGGTTCGGGCGAAGTGGGCCCCGGAGGCGGCTACTACGCAGCCACTTCCGACGATGTCGTTACGGGCGGCATCGCCGTCGCTGGTTTCGGTGGCTATGGTCCGGCCAACGGCGCTGCCGCAGGCGTCTCCGGACAAGCAGGAAACTCCGCTGGCCCCATTCCCCTGCCGCAATTGCAAGAAGCGGAACTCCAAAGCCTCCTGCGCTTGCTGACGCAGTTCGGCGAGGCTGCCAACAGTAAAGAATTCGGTGCGATGGACCCTGCGGCATGGCAAGTCCGTCTCTCTTCTCTTCCGCCCAACGCGCAAATCACGCTGCGGCAGGCGCTAGCCACTGTCGCGGCGCAAACACCTTCCGCAAAGGTCGACGAGGCCATGCTGCTTCGTCTAGCCGAAAACCTTGCGATCCGTTTCGCTCTCGACCGTTTCCAGCGCGGCGAAGTTCGCGTAAACGCCGTTCGCCAAATGCTGGACAAGATGGGCCAGGAACTCGACACCTTGCGCAAGTTGCTCAAAGCGCGCGAGGAAAAAATGGCTAGCGCGGGCCTCTCCGTCGAATCACACGCCGATCTCCTCGATCGTCAATTTTGGGCTGCGGTTCCGGAATCCGGAAAACGCGCCGTACTCACATCGCAGGAAGCCTGGTGCATCCCGCCGCGCAACGTCCAGCAATATGTCGAAGAGTTGCTCGGCCGCGGCGAGGCAGAAGCTGCAGGCGACATCCTGCTGAAATACGCTGCCTGCGTTCGCAACAAAGACGCCGAAGCGCGCAAGAAAGCCGCGATAGGTCTCGGCCAATTAGCCGAGTTGTATAGCAAAGCCGCAAACCAACGTTTGCAAGAGGCGCTGAAACAAATCGGCGAGCAGATGGCCGCCGAAAAAGACCCCGAACTTCAGACGCTCCTGAGCGCCGCCTTCGTACGTTTGAGCCAGGAGTCCGCATCGCGTCGTTACTACCATGCGATGCAGCAGTCTCTCGACTCTCTGGCCGATCTCGAAGAGATTCGCCCCACTTGGGTACAGAGCCTCCGGCCGCGCATCGGTGTGGAGAACCGCGTCCCCGAATTCATCGAAGAAGCCCTCACTAGCGATACGATGCCCGAAGGTCTCATCGGCGTGTTGATGCGCGTCCCGCAAACGGCCGGGGAGCAGTTAGCTGTCCGCCTTGCGCGTTCCGGCAGACGCACGGAGCGCGAGAGCCTGGTTGAGTTGGCAAAAACGCTCGGAGGCGCCTGCACCAGGCACCTGAAAGACATCCTGAAGGCCCAGCCGCCCGCCAAAGCCGCAAATATAATCGGTCTTCTCAGCCGCTTGGATCCAATCGCATTGGCTGATCTTCTGCCCGAAAAACTGCGTCACTCCGGGCGTGCCTTCCACGATTCTGTCGTTCGCCAGTTGTCGATCGCCGGAGCACCGGAGCGCGGCCAGTTGCTGGCCGATTCAATCGAATCGCTCGACACAATGGCGCTTCCCCTCGCGCTCGACGAAATCGGCATGTGCGGCGATTTCGAAACCTCTCCGAAGCTTTTGCGTTTAGCCAAAAGCGAAATCCTGCCCGAGGTGCCGGATTACATTCGCGTAAAGGCTATCGAGGCGCTCGGACGCATGCATGCGCCCGCTGCCGCCGGTCATCTGCGGGAATTCGTCGAGACTCGCAAGGCGTTCGGTTGGGCATATCCCGAAGAAATCCGCACCGCCGCAGCGCAGGCGCTCATGAAGCTTGATCCGGAATGGATGAAAGCCTTCTTGCCGCAATCCGGCTTGGATACGAAAGTGATGGCACTCGCGCCACTCGATCCTGTGCCTGACAAAGACGTCGTCCGTTATCGCCGTTACCGCAGGGTGCGGCTCGCTCGCGACGTTCCCGCTGTCGTAACCTCCGCGCGTGGAAAATACTCTTCTTCAATCAGTGTTTTAAGCCTTGAGGGAGGCTTGCTCAGCGGAGACATACAGCTGGCGGTAGGCACCGAGGCAACGTTGAAAATTCCCGCCGGTCTGCGCTCGATCAGCATGCAGGCTGTTGTCAGGTTCGTCCGTTCGCATCAGGCGGGATTCGAAATGGTCGGCATGGGCCTTGATGACAGAGCCAAGCTTCGCCGCCTCCTCGTTTCCCTCGGCACCAACCTGAATCCTTCGGGCAGCGACCCCGGTCGCAGCGAGTAAGGAAGACGCTAAAGACTACGCAGGACCCTGTAATCACATCTCCGACCGTAAGCTTGTCTCAATCGATGAGGCCATCGACGGCACAATCTTGCGGTAAGGCAGCGAACTGAAAAACCTCTCCCTGCAAGGCGCGCAGCGATACGCTGGAAACCCCAGCCAGCGCTTCAGCTTAACAAGCGTGCCCTTGTCCACCCGCTCGCGAGAAATCCGATCTAGCGCGAAATTTCCGCAGCGAGGACAATGCGCATAGCCCGCAAACGCGACCGCCACGCGTCCCGCAAAAAAGCGGTAGTCGCAGGTGTCGCATCTCCACGGACGCAATCCAATCAGCGTTCCCAGGAAATCCAGAGGGCCTGAGCGGTGGGATCGAAAACAGTCTGCACTGCGGCACTGCGGGCAGATCATTCGTCGCACATCCCCGAACTCCTCAACGCTGAAACGCAGCATAACGGAACGCTGCCAGCACGGGCAAGTCAGGTGTAAACCGTACTCTCAGTGTAAGATAATGTTGGAAAGGAACACAGAATGCCCGAATACACAGCCGAGCACGCGCGCGCCGGCATTGACGCCAAGTTACCAGACCTCGAGACCTGGCCGAATCACTTCCCAGGATATGAGATCACGATCCGATTCCCGGAATACACGTCGATCTGCCCCAAAACCGGCCTGCCAGACTACGGCACGATCACAATCGAGTACCAGCCCAATAAGCTTTGCCTTGAACTTAAGGCATTGAAAATGTATCTGCTCGCCTATCGTAGCCTGGGAATTTTTTACGAAAACGCGGTGAATAGAATGCAGCGTGACATTGTCGCTGCCGTAAAACCGGTCTGGTGCCGTGTCAGTGGTGAGTTCACGCCGCGCGGCGGGCTAACCACTTCCGTAGTGGCCCGATGGCCTATAGAGAACAAGCGCACGCCCCGGCGGGGATAGACTTCCGGCAAATCCTCAGCGATAATTCCTTCAATCGGGCGGTGACCCGCCCTCAGGAGGCTCCATGGGTTCAGGTTCAAACGTGCCCGGCGACACCACTATCGTTGAGACATCAAGTCTGCCGCGCTGGGTAATTCTCCTCTTTATCATTGCGTTCGGCATTGTTGCGTATCTTCTGTACGCAAGCTATAGCCAGCGGCAATCATTGGCCGCGGCGCAAGCCGAAGCAACCAAAAAAGACCAGGCGCTTGCGGAGGAAATCGATAAAGCGAATTCCCGCATTGCCGACCTTAAAGGCCAGTTGGACGTGACGTCGCAGAAGCTCGGCTTAACTGAAGATGAACTCGCCCATGCGCGCACGCTTGCGCAAACGATAAAAAAATCTCAGGAAGCCAGCGATGCCCAGCTTCGTCAGCAGATCGGCGCAGTGCAAGCGGACGCAACAACCAAGCTCGGGCAAGTATCGACCCAAATCAATGGCACCCAGACTGACTTGAACGCAACTAAGGCCGACCTCGAGGCCACAAAAGCGAGCTTGACCCGCACCGTTGGCGATCTGGGCGTCCAAAGCGGTCTCATCGCCACCAACGAAAAGGAACTCGACGAACTCAAGCACATGGGTGACCGCGATATTTACGACTTCACCCTCACCAAAACAAAGAAGCCCGAACACATCGGCCCGATTCAAGTGCGGCTCACCAAAATCGATAGCAAGCACTACAAATACACGATGGAAGTGATCGCCGACGACAAGGACATCCCAAAGAAAGATAAGACGGTCGACGAGCCGGTTCAGTTCTTCGTAAACGGCGCGCGAACCCCTTATGAGATCGTCGTATTTGACCTCAGTAAGAATCAGGCAAAGGGCTATCTCAGCACGCCAAAGAGCACCGGGCCTGCTCCTGCGGCCTCAGCACCAGCACCTCCGGGAAACTGATCTCCGCGATGCCTATCGCGTATCGGCCACGACGCTTCAAAGCGGCGTGGCCGTTTGTATTTTGCTTGCTCCTGTTTTCGGTCGTTCTGGCGGAAATTGCCCCCGCACAGCAGTCGACGGCCGCAATCCAGCCAATACAAACTTCAAGCGATCTCGTGGCTGTCGACGTCAGCGTGCTTGACCGCAACGGAAATTTCTATGCCGGTCTCGCTCAAAGTGACTTTCGCGTGCTCGATAATGGAGTCGAGAAGCCCATACTCTTCTTCGCCCCGGTGGAAGCTCCGGCCCATGTTTTAGTCCTTCTGGAAACTGGTCCTGCCGTCTTCCTGATCCATGATCAGCACCTCCTCGCCCTATCTTCATTGCTCGACGGGCTCGCGCCAGATGATCAAGCGGCTCTTTTCGTCTATGCCGCCTCTGTTCGCGAGTTGGTTCCGTTTACCGCCGAAAAAACCTCTCTGCGAGGGTCCATCGATGAATCCCGATACATCGTCGGCATGGACCATCTCAACTTCTACGATTCTCTCGCAGCGGTTCTCGAACGTTTCCCCGCTGGCCCAGGCAAGAAAGCGATCGTGGCACTCTGCACCGGCTTGGACGACTCACCCGAGGGCCATTGGAAGCTGCTCGAGAAAAAGCTTCGTGCCGATGATGTCGTTGTCTTCGCCGTTGGGCTTGGAGGACCTTTGCGTGGTGACGCCCCGGCAA
>DATNBB010000069.1:0-19546 GCA_035607335.1 Binatia bacterium
TACGACGCTCTACAGAGGTAGGCGAAAGGAGCGATTACGATGAGCAAGTCCTCAGAAAGACCGGGGAGCAAGATACTTGTGGATGGAGGCGATCCCGAAGAGACTCTTCGCGTGAAGAAGGCGGTAGGCACCGTCGACGGCCAGACGACAAACCCGACTCTGGTTTCGAAGAATCCGGAGGTACGGCAGCGGGTGGCTTCAGGACAGAAATTCACGCAGCAGGAGGAGATGGCGGAATACAAGAAAATCGTCCAGGCAATTTCGCCGTTGGTGGGAAAAGCCGGAGTCTCGATCGAGGTCTTTGCCGACTTCGATACGAAGGCGGAAGAGATGCTCGCCCAAGGCAAGGAAATGTTTGCGTGGATCCCAAATGCGTACATCAAGTATCCGTGCACGCACGAAGGGCTTCGCGCGGCGGCACTCTCGGTGCAGCAAGGGATTCGCGTCAACATGACCCTGTGCTTCACGCAAGAGCAAGCCGCAGCCGTTTATGCAGCAACGGTACGAACCGCGGCACCAGTATACGTCTCGCCCTTTCTGGGTAGGCTCGATGACGAGGGCGAGAACGGGATGGATCTCGTGCGAAATATCAAACGAATGTATGAAAGCGGAGACGGTCACGTGCATGTGCTGGCGGCGAGCATTCGGAGTATCGAGCACCTGCTGGGATCGTTTCAGTTGAACGCCGAGCTTGTGACCGCACCGAGCAAGATATGGGAAGAGTGGGCGACGAAGGGCTGTCCTTTGCCGTCGAACGATTTCGCGTATGAAGGAACGAGCAAGGATGGGAAGCGCCTTACTCCAATTCCGTACAAAGAGATCAACTTGAAACAGCCGTGGGAGAGTTTTTCGATCGAGCACAAGCTCACTACAAAGGGCATCCGGAAATTCGTGGACGACTATAAAAGCACGCTGAAGCAATCGGCATAACGCAGGGTATTGCCGAGACAATCAGAGCGGCTCCCATCCCTAAAAGCGGCCGCCCGAAAAGCCTACAACGGCGGAGCAAACCAAGGCACAATCAATCACGCGCGCTTTGAAATTTGGCCGCGCAGGAACCGAGAGAGGCTATGGCGAAAAGCAAATACGCGATCCTGGGCGGTGGAATGGTTGCGGGTTACGCGGCCAAGGAGATGGTCGAGCGCGGCTTGAAACCGGGAGAGTTGACGATTGTTTCGGCGGATGACGCATTGCCCTACGAGCGGCCTCCGCTCTCGAAGGGATTTCTTGCAGGCAAAGACAACGAGACCGGCATCCTGATCAATCCGGCTGAATGGTACCGGGAACACGGAATTGAGGTGGCGCTTAAGACCGCGGTAACGAGCATCGATCTTGCCAAAAAGAGTCTACGCACTTCGTCCGGCCAGAATTTTGAAGCTGAGAAACTGCTGATTGCCACAGGTGCCCGCGCGCGAACGCTGAGCGTGCCTGGAAAAGATTTAGATAACGTCTTTTATCTGCGGTCGATGGGCGACTCACGCAAGATTCGTTCCGCGGCGGAGAAGTCCAAGCGAGCCGTCGTGATCGGCGGCGGATTCATCGGAATGGAAGTCGCGGCGGTGCTTACGCAGAAAAAGATTCATACAACGATGATTTTCCCGGAAGAACGCGTATGGAAAAGGATGTTCACGCCGGAGATGTCAAAATTCTTTGAACGGTATTATGCAGAGCGCGGCGTCGAGATACTTACCAAGACGAATGTGGCCGGCTTTGAAGGCAAAGGTAGTGTTAGCGCGGTCGCGCTGGAAGGCGGACGGACAGTTCCCTGCGATCTGGCGATTGCTGGGGTAGGAGCGGCGCCCGTAACCGAACTTTTCGAGAAAACGGAGATTTTGGGCCGTGATGGCGTCCAGGTGAATGAATTTCTCGAAACCGGAGCGGCCGGAGTTTATGCAGCGGGGGACGTCGCCAATTATCCGGACGCGATTTTCGAGAAGCGACGGCGCGTGGAGCACTGGGACAACGCCGTATCGCAGGGGCAGCATTGGGCGCGCGTAGCCATGGGCGACCGACAGGCCTTCGTTCACGTGCCGTACTTTTTCTCGGATGTGTTCGATCTTTCCTATGAATTTTGGGGCGATTCGGACGGAGCCACGCAGACGGTGGTTCGCGGGGACTTGAACAGTTCGAGTTTCAGCGTGTGGTGGCTGAAGGGAGAGCGGCTGATTGCCGTGTTTGCCATGAGCCGGCCGGACGAAGAGCGCAACGCGGGGCCGGAGTGGATTCAATCGAAAAAGAGGGTGTCAGCAGCGCGGCTCGGCGAACAAAACCGGCCCGCGAGTGAGGCGCTTCAAGCTTAACGCCACGATTCCGGGCCCGATTCGTGAGACGTTTATCTTAGATGAGCAGAAAATCGGCGGACCGACGCGGAGTGAAAATTTCGCTGAACAGCACATCCTGTTCCTGAATGACGGGGTATCCGTCGCAACAGGTGATGAGGTGCGCGAGGGCGCGCGGCAGAAATAAGCCTTCATCGCTGGCGCGCAGGTGGGCGCGCGAATGCCAAAGGCCGATCATCGTGCACTGAGCTTTCGGTTCATCGATCAGTGTGCGAAGAAGGATGAAGCCGCGGAAGCCGCGTTCCTTTTTCGCTTCGGGAAGAAACGTGCGGACGGCTTCGACGAATTCATCGAGCTTGCCGGGAAGAATGGTGAAGCGCCACATGCGTGCGTACATGGACACCCTCTCATTCCGCTTTGACGGGATATCGGATACCGCGCCGCGGTTTGACGGACCGGGCGAAAGCCTGACGGCGAGACTATCACGGCGCGGCGCGATGGACTACGGATGTTTTCGACGCCGTTTTGACGCAGGTCTGCGAACGGACGACTTGATGTGTTTCAGCGCGCGGCCCTTATGAATCGCAACGTGGTCCGTTTTGTCGCTTTTGATGATGTACTGAGGATCTTCTTTCGAAGCGTGATGGACGTAACCCTTGAAAGTAGTGTCTGACACGACCTTCTTCACAATTACTCCGCGAACCCTCCCCGCTTCGGAATTCCACTCAACGTGATCGCCGCGCTTGAATGATTTGGCCATCCGAAATCGTTCTTTTGGACTCGGTTCAGAAGCCAGGGGCACCTGTGGAAGCTGGGCGGGCCTCGGCAGCCATTTCGGCGTGGGCGGCGCCGAAGCGCAGGCGTTCGAAGTAGACCTGGCCGAGCGACATCACACCCGTGTAGAGATAGCCCCAAACGAATAGCAGGAAAAACGGAATCGTGGCGTAATTCTGCATCTGGCCGGCGTAGAGCGTAGCGGCGGCGAAGTAAAGGCCGAGAGCGATTTCGACGTAAGGGTAAAGCCCGCTGCGTTTGCGGTACGTGCGCTTTTTGACCCACGATGCGGCCGAATCGGCTTTCGCTTCGACGCGGTATTTGGGCGTGCGAACGAACTCTGACTTCACGCCGAAAAGAGCCTCGAGCACGGCAACAGCGTTGCGAACCGAGAGCCCGATACCGAGAGCCATGACGAAAGGCAAATACCAAAACGTTCGCTTCCACGTTTTCGGGTAAAAGGCGCGCTGCGCAGCGAGATAAAATGATGAAATCGAGCACGTCGAGGCGAGGAATAAGGGCAAGTCGATGGTGAGTACCTGAAACCATCCCTGATAGAAACGGACGATCATCGCAGGCAAAAGAATCAGCGACATGAAAACCATCAGCGGATAGCTGATGTTGGCCGTGAGATGGAAGATCGCTTCGGCCTTGACCGCGGCCGGCTGATCCGAGCGCAGCACGCGCGGCAGAATCTTTTTGGCCGTCTGCATGAGCCCCTTGGCCCAGCGTGCCTGTTGTGACTTAAAGGCGTTCATTTCGACGGGCAGCTCGGACGGGCACTCAATTTCGGGCAAATAGACGAAATTCCATCCGCACATCTGCGCGCGGTAGGAAAGGTCCGTATCTTCGGTCAGTGTATCGTGCTGCCAACCGCCGGCTTCTTCGATTGCGGCGCGCCGCCAAATGCCGGCGGTGCCATTAAAATTAAAAAACAGCCTGCTGCGGAACCGCGAAGAGTGTTCGATCGCGAAATGGCCGTCGAGCAGGATCGCTTCGCATTCAGTCAAAGCCGAATAGTTGCGATTGACGTAGCTCCAGCGCGTCTGCACCATCGCGATTTTTGAATCACCGAAATACGGGACTGTGCGCCGGAGAAAATCGGCAGGCGGAATAAAATCCGCATCGAAAATAGCGACGAATTCACCCTTCGCCGATTTCAGACCTTCCTGCAGCGCGCCCGCCTTAAAACCTTCGCGATTATCGCGATGAATGTATTCGATCGGCACACCCAATTGCCGATAGCGCTCGACGCAATCGCGCGCGACCACCTTAGTCTCGTCGGTAGAGTCGTCGAGCACTTGGACATCGAGCAGCTCGCGCGGGTAATCGAAGGCGGCGACGGATTCGACGAGACGGTCAATAACATAGCGTTCGTTGTAAATCGGAAGCTGAACGGTAACGCGCGGCCACTCCTTCACTTCGGGCGCGGGGCCTGCAGCATTCTTGCGATATTTAAAATACTTATAGACGAGCGCATAGCGGTGAATCCCATAGCACGCCAGGACAGTCATCACGAAAAAATACGGCAGCATGATACTCATGTCGAAGGCATTGGCGTGGTACAGGCCGCGAAACGTGGGATTCCAAATGCGATGCCAATAGGCGGTAAGAGCGCCGCTTTGGATAGAGATCAGGGCCAGATTGTGTGGCGCGGTCACAGCATTCACAGGAGCGTCAGCCTCTCAACGAAAGCGAGGAGTTCACAGGTCGCGCGAACCAGAAGGCCGGAGACGGTATTATACGGGGCTTGCGGGCACTGTCAACGAGGAGCATGCCTTAGACGCGAAAGCGCAGTGCCTGAGAAGTGTCGCTCGCGCGAGCAGGGACAAAGAATACCCAGCTGCGGACTCCTAAGGGCGAGGCTGACACTTTTTGGCCATGTGCGTCGGTCGTCCCGACCGAATAGTTAGTGGAAACCAACCCGCCTCGCCGCGCGTCCTGATAGATAGGGTTCTTGCCGACCAAAACGGCTTTTTCCGGGTGGGGAGGAGTCCGCCCGGAAGCGCCGGGCGACGCGAGGATCTTTCAAATAAGCGGGGAGCAACGCAACGTTGGCGCGTGGCGAACCAGCACTAGCGAAGAGCCCATGAGGCCGCAATTTTCCACAAACCGAAGTGCAGGAACTGCAGGAACTAACGATATGTGGGCTGCTGCGTCTGAACAAATACCGTCGACGGCGCGGGTGAAGTGTGCCCGCGCGACTTGCAGCCAGACGCCCGTAAGAATAAGCAAAGGAATTGAACGTTAACAGCTCGCGGATTCTCCCCGTGAATCGCTGTCAACAATAAGGAAGCACCAGTCCGCTATAATAACTCGATCCCTAAAGCAGAAATGGAGCTACACGTAATCCAATGCCTGAGAAGATGCCGCCTTCGACGAATACGGAAACATCCTCTGTAGCGGTAGAGACGCCGCGCCATCCCTCCGCGTCAGCACACGGACACTACACACCGCAACCGACAAGCGGCAAGAAGAGCAGAGCATGGATCTGGCTCGTGATTCTCGTGGTGATACTGGCGGGAGGGTATTTTATGTACAACCAGTATCAGGCGATGCAGCAGCAAGCGGCACAGCGCCGCAACCGCCGGCCACAATCCGTCCCGGTAACCACGGCGCGCGCGCAAAAAAGCGACATGAACGTGTACGTGGAGGCGTTGGGGACGGTAACCCCGATTTATACGGATACCATTACAAGCCGCGTTTCCGGGCAGATCGTCAACATTTTTTACCGTGAAGGCCAGATGGTTCACAAGGGCGATCCGTTGATTGACATCGATCCGCGGCCGTATCAGGCGACGGTTACCCAAATGGAAGGTCAGCTCGCCAAGGATCAGGCGTTGTTGTCAGAGGCGCAGCTCGATCTGGACCGTTATCAGACGGCTTACAGCAGGAACGCCATCGCAAAGCAGCAGTTAGACGATCAGACGCAGCTCGTACATCAGGATGAAGGGACGGTAAAGAACGACCAGGGCCAGCTCGAAAATGCTCGGGTAAACCTGGCGTACACGCACATTACCTCCCCAATCGATGGGCGCGTGGGCCTGAGATTAGTGGACTTGGGAAATATTGTGCAGGCCAACAGCACAACGCCGCTCGTTGTGGTCACACAGCTCCAGCCGATCACGGTGATATTCAGCGTCGATCAGGGCTATCTCGGACAGATCCAGGACCAATTGCGGCAAGGTCACAAGATGGGCGTGGAAGCGCTGGACCGCAACCAGGAAACAAAGATTGCGGATGGCACGCTGCTTACGCTCGACAATCAAGTGGACGTAAGCACGGATACGGTGAAACTCCGCGCTTCATTCACTAACGCGGACGGGAAACTATTTCCGAACGCCTTTGTGAATGCGCGTCTGCTGCTGAATACGCAGCGCGGAGACACGGTGGTTCCTACGAACGCGATTCAGCGCAATGCTCAGGGTGCGTTTGTGTATGTGATTGGCCCTGACGAAACGGCAAAGGTGCAAAACGTGACCGCGGGCGTATCCGATGACAACATGACCGCGGTTCAGGGCATCGCACCGGGCGCTGTGGTTGCGACGACCGGATTTAACCAGTTGCAGGACGGAATTAAAGTGACGCTGCCCGGCGAGAGTCGCGGAGCACGCGGCAACCGAACGGCCGACACCAATCCCGGCCGCGGAGAAAACGCACGGTGAGTCCGTCTCGCCCATTTATCCTGCGGCCCATTGCGACGTCGCTCTTCATGGCGGCGATTCTGCTGGCCGGTATCGTTGCGTGGACACAACTGCCGGTTTCGGCGCTGCCTGAAGTCGATTATCCGACGATTCAGATTGTGACGTTCTATCCCGGCGCCAGTCCGGACGTGGTGGCGACGGCGATTACTGCGCCACTCGAGCGCCAGTTCGGCCAGGTGCCTGGGCTGAATCAGATGACGTCGATCAGCTCGGATGGTAGTTCCGTCGTCGTCTTGCAGTTTTCGCTGAGCTTGAATATTGACGTGGCGGAGCAAGAGGTACAGGCCGCGATCAACGCCGCCGGTAATTTCCTGCCGACAAATCTTCCCACTCCGCCGATTTACAGTAAGACCAACCCCGCAGACGCGCCCATCCTGACGTTGGCCCTTACGTCCGATGCGATTCCGCTTTCGCAAGTGGAGGATATGGCGGACACACGCATCGTGCAGAAGATTTCGCAATTACCGGGTGTCGGTCTCGTCAGCATTAGCGGAGGCCAGAAGCCGGCCGTGCGCATTGAAGTGAATCCCGTCGCCCTCTCCTCCAACGGCATCAACCTGGAAGATGTGCGCACGGCGATCGCTCAAACTAGTCTTGACGCGGCGAAAGGAAACTTTGACGGGCCGCACCAGGATTATCAGATCGATGCGAACGATCAACTCACGAACGGGGAAGACTTCAAGGACCTTGTAGTGGCGTACCGCAACGGCGCGCCCGTTCTCCTCTCCGACGTGGCAAAGGTAGTCGGCCTGGAAGAGGGAGTTGAGAACGAACGGCAGGCGGCGTGGATGAACGACACTCCGGCTGTGATCGTCAATATCCAGCGGCAACCCGGCGCAAACATCATTCAGGTCGTCAATAGCATTCAGAACTTGCTGCCGATCCTGCAACAAAGCCTGCCCGCTTCGATTCACGTCTCCACCGTTACGGACCGAACAGTGACGATTCGCGCTTCGGTGCGGGATGTGGAGTTCGAATTGATGCTCACCGTCGCGCTCGTTGTGATGGTGATCTTCCTTTTCTTGCGCAACGTCTACGCGACCATCATTCCGGCGGTCGCGGTGCCGATTTCGCTGGTCGGCACGCTGGGCGCGATGTATTTGACCGGTTACAGCCTTAATAACCTCACATTGATGGCATTGACGATTTCCACTGGATTCGTGGTGGATGACGCGATCGTGATGATCGAAAACATCGTGCGCTACATCGAAGCCGGGAAATCTCCGATGGAGGCCGCGCTCGAGGGAGCCGAACAGATCGGGTTCACGATCGTTTCGCTGACCGTTTCGCTGATCGCAGTGTTGATTCCGCTGCTATTCATGGGAGACATCGTCGGACGGCTTTTCCGGGAGTTCGCGGTTACGTTGAGTGTCACGATTTTCGTTTCGGCGGTCGTTTCGCTGACGCTGACTCCGATGATGTGTTCGCGGCTCCTCCGGCACACTCCGGAATCTCAGCAGAGTAAGTTTTTCCGCAAATCCGAGGACATTTTCAATCGGATAATTGCGTTCTATGGCCGCACGTTGCAATGGGTGCTGCGGCACCAGGTAGAAACGCTCGTGGTTGCCGTCGGAACGCTTGTCTTTACCGTGTTTCTTTACATCGTGATTCCGAAAGGTTTCTTCCCGATTCAGGACACCGGGATCATCCAAGGCTTTACGCAGGCTCCGGATTCGATCTCATTCACAGCCATGTCTCAAAAGCAGCGCGACGTGGCTCGCGTCATTTTGCAAGATCCGGCGGTCGAATCGCTTTCATCCTTTATCGGAATTGACGGAACGAACACGACGATGAACAGCGGCAGAGTTCTCATCAACCTGAAGCCGCTTGAGGACCGTCGCATCAGCGCAACGGACGTGATTCGCCGGCTGGAACCTGAAGTGGCGAAGGTGGAAGGTATCACGCTGTATATGCAACCGGTGCAGGACCTGACCGTGGAAGATCGCGTGAGCCGCACGCAATATCAATACACGCTGGAAGATCCGAATCAGGACGAATTGAATCAGTGGTCGAAGCGGTTCGTGGACCAATTGAAGCAATTGCCGGAGTTGACGGACGTTGCAACAGACCAGCAGTTGGGCGGTCTTGCCGAGAAACTGGTGATCGATCGCGTGACGGCTTCGCGCATGGGCATCACGCCTAATATGATCGACCAGACGCTTTACGATGCGTTCGGGCAGAGACAGGTCGATACGCTGTACACGCAGCTGAACCAATACCACGTGATTCTGGAAACCATGCCGAACTTCCAGAATAATCCGAAGGATCTCAACAACATTTTCGTTCGCTCTGGCACGGTTGCGGGTTCAAGTGGCGGCGGAACAGCAGGAACCCCGACGGGCGGCGCGGGGAACGGAGCGGCTGGCGGAATTGCGGCCGGGACTTCAAATCCAGCGCCAGTGGCCGCGCCAAATGGTGGTGCGGTGCCGTTGAGCGCTTTCGCTCATTTCGAGGAAGTAAGCTCGCCGCTCTCGATCAACCGGCAGGGCCAGTTCCCTGTTGTGACGGTTTCCTTCAACCTTGCGCCCGGGGCTTCATTGGGCGATGCGACTTCAGCAATCGAAAAAGTCCGCCAGGATTTGGACATGCCGCTGAGCATTCAGTCGGCATTTCAAGGCACGGCAGCATCGTTTGAAGCTTCGCTCAGGAATGAACCGCTGCTGATTCTCGCGGCGTTGATCACGGTCTACATCGTGCTCGGCGTGCTTTACGAGAGCTATATCCATCCGCTGACGATTCTTTCGACGCTGCCTTCCGCCGGTATGGGCGCGATTCTTGCGTTGCTTATCTGCAAGCAGGAATTGAGCGTCGTGGCGCTGATCGGCATCATTCTGCTGATCGGTATCGTGGAGAAGAACGGCATCATGATGATCGACTTTGCCCTGGAAATGGAACGGAAAGAGGGCAGAGAGGCGACTGACGCGATTTATCAAGCCTGCCTGCTGCGTTTTCGTCCAATTCTGATGACCACGATGGCCGCGATGCTCGGCGGCGTGCCGCTCGCTCTTGGCACCGGCATCGGATCGGAATTGCGCAAACCCCTGGGTATTTCGGTGGTCGGGGGCCTCATTGTGAGTCAGGTGTTGACGCTTTACACGACTCCAGTCATCTACATCTTCTTTGATAAGCTCGCCCAGAAGTTTTCGCGTTCGCACGTGCGCCACGCCCACACGGAGCCCTATCCCACGGATTAGCTCATGAGCCTATCCTCTCCATTCATACGCCGCCCTGTCGGAACGACTCTTCTTACGATTGCGATCGCGCTGGCTGGAGTCGTTTCGTTCCTGTTTCTGCCCATGGCGCCCTTACCACAGGTGGATTATCCGACCATCTCGGTAGGGGCCAGTTTGCCGGGTGCAAGTCCGGAGATTATGGCGTCGTCGGTGGCCACGCCGCTGGAGCGCCAATTTGGGCGCATCGCGGGCATCACCGAAATGACTTCGTCGAGCGGCTTGGGATCGACGAATATCACGATGCAGTTTGATCTGAATCGAAACATTGATGGGGCGGCGCGCGATGTGCAGGCCGCGATCAACGCGGCACGCAGCTACCTGCCGGCCAATCTCCCCTCGAATCCGCGTTATCGCAAGGTCAATCCCAGCGACTCACCCATCCTGATTCTCGCGTTGACTTCGAAGATCTATGACACAGCGGCTATGTATGACGCCGCCTCTACAGTGCTCGCCCAAGGCCTTTCACAGGTCGATGGTGTGGGACAGGTCAGCGTTGGCGGAGCTTCGCTGCCGGCGGTTCGCGTGGATGTGAATCCCACGCAATTGAATAGCTACGGGTTGGGCCTCGCAACCATTGCCACGATGCTTCGTGCGCAAAATGCGAATCTGCCGAAGGGCCAGATTGCGAATGACCAGATGACTGCCGACATTCTGGCGAATGATCAGCTTTTGAAAGCGAACCAGTACAAACCTTTGATCGTGGGCTTCCATAAGGGTGCCGCGATTAAGTTGTCCGATGTTGCGAACGTGACGGACTCCGTGGAGAACATCCGGGCAGGCGGTTACGTGAATGGCGAGCCTAGCGTTTCCGTCATTGTGTTCCGGCAGCCGGGCGCGAACATCATCGACACCGTCGACGCCGTTCGGGCAGCGATGCCTGCGTTAAAAGCTTCAATTCCGGCCGGAATCAATCTAACGACCGTGATTGACCGAACGACCACGATTCGCGCGTCCGTGGACGACGTGGAATTGACCCTCGTTATTTCCATAGTGCTGGTCATCATGGTTGTTTTCGTCTTCCTCAGGAATGCACGGGCCACGTTCATCCCGAGCATCGTGGTGCCGGTATCGTTGCTGGGAACGTTTGGCATCATGTACCTGGGCGGTTATACGATCGACAATCTTTCGCTAATGGCGCTGACGATTTCCACCGGATTCGTCGTAGATGATGCAATCGTGGTGATCGAGAACATCACGCGCTATATAGAAATGGGATATGGCGCGCTGGAGGCCGCCTTCAAAGGCGCGCAGGAAATATCCTTTACTGTCGTGGCGATGAGCACGTCGCTCGTAGCCGTGTTTATTCCGATTCTCCTCATGGGCGGCATTATCGGCCGCCTGTTCCGTGAATTCGCAATCACGCTCTCGGGCGCCATCTTCATGTCGATGTGCATCTCGCTGACGGCGACCCCAATGATGTGTTCGCGCTTGCTGAGACACGAGCGCCAAGAAGGCCACAACATCTTTTATCGAGCGAGCGAGCGGACATTCAATTGGCTGCTGCGGGTGTACGAACGCACGTTGACCGTCGTTCTCCAGCATCCGGCGTTTACTCTGGGCATCCTGATCGCCACCATTGGCGTGAATGTCTACCTCTTGGATATCGTTCCGAAAGGATTTTTCCCCGAGCAGGATAACGGCACGATCGGCGGCGGCATCGAGGGGGCGCAGGACAGTTCATTCGTGGCCATGAACAAACTGACGCAGCAGTTCGTCAGGATTATCAAAGCCGATCCCGCTGTCGAAAATGTGTTTGCCTTTACGGGTGGACAGGGCGCTACGAATCACGGGTTCGTCTATATGGGCCTGAAACCGTTGAGCGAGCGGAAAATGAGTGCGTTGCAGGTGGTGAATCGGTTGCGGCCTAAGCTGAATGCTGTGCCCGGAGCCACCGTTTTCCTGCAACCGGGCCAGGATCTGCGAATCGGCGGGCGGATGAGCAATGCGCAGTTTCAGTACACGATTCAAAGCGACAATGTGGACGACCTGGTGAAGTGGGGCCCGCTACTGGTGCAAGGGCTTAAGAAGGTCCCAGAATTCACTGACGTAAATTCGGACCAGCAGAACAGCGGGTTGCAAGCAACCCTCACCTACAATCGAATGAACGCCGCGCGATTGGGAATTACGCCGCAGGCGATCGACAACACGCTGTACCAGGCATTCGGGCAATCCATCGCTTCGACGATGTACACGGCTCTAAACCAGTATTACGTTGTAATGGAGGTCGCACCGCAGTTCTGGCAGTCTCCGGCCGGGCTCAAAAACGTCTATCTCAATCCGAAGCAGGGCGCGGAAGTTCCGCTGAACGCCGTGGCGCAATACCAAACCAAGACAGCCGCGCTTTCGGTGAACCACCAGGGCCAATTCCCTTCGGTAACGGTGTCGTTCAATTTGGCCCCCGGTGTAGCATTAGGCGATGGCGCCGCGCTTGTGAATGAAGTGCAGCGCAAGCTGGGAATGCCACCCTCCATTCGTGGCATGTTTTCCGGTGCGCTGCAGGCGTTTCAGACGTCGCTCTCGACAGAACCTTTCCTGATTCTCACCGCGTTGGCGGCAGTTTACATCGTATTGGGAATGCTCTATGAGAGCCTGATTCACCCAATCACGATTCTTTCTACGATTCCGTCGGCGGGTGTCGGCGCAGTCCTCGCGTTATTCGTGTTTCGCACCGACTTGAGCATCGTGGCGATGATAGGCATGCTGCTGCTGATCGGCATTGTGAAGAAAAACGCGATTTTGATGATCGATTTCGCCATCACCGTGGAGCGCACGGAAGGCACGAATCCAAGGGAGGCCATTTTCCAGGCCTGCATGCTCCGGTTTCGGCCGATCATGATGACGACTATGGCCGCGCTTTTCGGCGCCCTGCCGCTCGCACTGGGCGGCGGTGCCGGCTCTGAATTGCGGCGCCCTCTGGGAATCACGATCGTCGGCGGCCTCATCCTGAGCCAAATGCTGACTCTTTACACGACGCCGGTCGTTTACCTCTATATGGACCGCTTGAGCCTCTGGTGGCATCGCGGTCATCGGCACGAGCAAGTGGCGCCCGCTCCGCAGGCGGCCGACTAATCCATCCAAGGGAGAAGAAGACGAGGGCATGGCTAGAAGACTGACTGTGCTAGGCGCGAGCGTGACGATTGCGATGTTTGCCGCAGGATGCGCGGTGGGCCCGAAGTATCACACGCCCGCCGTGCAGGTTCCCCCATCTTATAAGGAGGCCACGCCTCCAACGCCACCGCCCCCAGCGGTGCCGCAATCAAGCACCGCGCCGCAATCGCCAGCAGCGCCAAACGCCGCGCCGCAATCCAATACATCAACCCAAACGCCCTCGCAGGCATCTCCTGCCGCACCATTTCGCGTCGCGCAGCCCAATGACAACGCCCTCCGCGGCGATTGGTGGGAATTGTTCAACGATCCCGAGCTGAACGCTCTCGAAGCGCAAGTAAACGTCTCCAACCAAAATATCGCCCGCGCAATGGCCGCTTATTTCTCGGCCCGCGCGCTTGTCCGCGAAGCACGCTCAGACTATTGGCCCGTAGGCACCGCTTCCCTATCGACGAACCGCGGACGCGCGTCATCCACTCTAGGCAGCAAGGGCTCTCTCGCCAACTTTGGTCTATCGGGCAACGCAAGCTGGGTGCCCGATCTCTGGGGCCGCGTGCGCAACACCGTCGCCTCAAACGCCGCCGCCGCACAAATCAGCGCCGCCGATCTGGAAAACACGCGCCTGAGCATGCACGCCGAGCTCGCCGCCGATTATTTCATGCTCCGCGGACAGGACAATCTCAAGCAGCTGCTCGATTCCACCGTTACCGCGTACCAACAATCTCTCGACCTCACGAACGTGCTCTATCAGACCGGCATCGATAGCGACGAAGCCGTTGCGCAAGCCGAGACGCAACTCCAATCCGCGCAAGCCCAAGACACGAACGTCGGCATTCTGCGCTCCCAACTGGAGCACGCCATAGCGGTTCTCGTAGGCCAGCCGCCTTCCACGTTTACGATTCCCCCCGCCGCGAAGCAACTCGAGCCGCCGCAAGTTCCCGTTGCGGCGCCTTCGTTTTTGCTCGAGCGCCGGCCGGATATCGCTGCCGCCGAACGCGGAATGGCTCAGGCAAACGCACAAATCGGCATCGCAACGGCTGCCTACTATCCGTCGGTGACGCTCAGCGCGAGTGCCGGCCTGCAGAGCACTTCGATTGCGGACTGGTTCACATGGTCGAGCCGCGTCTGGTCGGTGGGAGCCTCGCTGGCGCAGACTGTCTTCGACGCGGGCTTGCGCAAGGCAACCGTGCAGCAATTTCGCGGAGTTTACGACGAGGACGTAGCCACCTACCGCCAGACCGTGTTATCCGCATTCCAGCAAGTGGAAGACGATCTTTCTTCGGAGAGGATCCTCGCCGAGCAGGTGCAGCAGCAGGATGCCGCCGTTCAATCGGCGCAACGCTTTTTGAGCCTGGCGACGGAACGTTACCGCCTCGGTATCGATCCTTATCTGGACGTGATTACCGCGGAAACCACGCTGCTCACGAATCAGCGAAGCGCAGTCGATCTCCGCACGCAGCAAATGACTTCCGCTGTGGACCTGATCGAAGCGCTCGGCGGCGGTTGGGATGTGAACCAGCTTCCATCGCAACGCGCCGTGGCGCAGGTTTCCGCGCCCACTCCAGTTGGCGCGGCGCAAAGGCAGCCCGCTCCCGCGAATCAGAACAATCAATAACCGCGCTCAACGCTTGCTTTTGCCGCTTTTCTCGGGCTCGACAAAACGGTAGCCGACGCCTCGCACTGTGAGCAACCGCTGCGGATTCGTCGGGTCGTCTTCGATATATCGCCGCAGCCGAACGACAAAGTTATCGATCGCGCGCGTGTCGGTGTCCTCATGCAGACCCCACACATCTTCGAGGATCGATTTTCTCGTTACGACCTTGCCTTTGTTCTCGATCAGGTGCCGCAGGAGCTTTGCTTCCATTAGAGTGAGCTGAATCGTCGTGTCGCCTGATTGCAGTTCGAGCGCCGAGAAATCGATTTTCTTGCCGTCGAACGTGTAAACGTCGCCGTTCGCTACAACGGAGTCGTTCTCCTGCGCGGCCGTGGCACCGCTGTCGCGCAGCCACGCGCTGCGCCGCAGCAGCCCTTGCAATCGCGCGAGAAAAATCGGCAGCTCAAAAGGCTTTGGCAAATAATCGTCGGCGCCTGCGGCAAATCCGCGCAGCACGTCTTCCGGGCGGCTGCGCGCGGTAAGCATCAGCACGGGCGCGTAATTCTTCGCGGCGCGCATCGCTGCCACCACTTCGAACCCGTCGCGGAACGGCAGCATCACATCAAGCACTACGGCATCGAACTGCTCGCAGTCGCGCGCGAGTCGCTGGATCGCCGCTTCGCCGTCACCGACGATATCCACGGTGTGGCCTTCGGCCTCCAGATTGAAGCGCAAGCCGTCTGCGAGATGAGTCTCATCCTCCACCACCAGCAGGCGGCTCATCCGGCGCTCCGCGGCAATTCCAGCACGACCGTGGTGCCGCGCCCTTCGCCTTCGCTTTCGATCGAGACCCGGCCGCCGTGAGCGCGCGCGATCGAGCGCACGATGAAAAGTCCGAGACCTGTGCCTTTCACCTTCGTTCGGCCCGGAACGCGATAAAAGCGCCTGAATACGCGCTTCACCTCCTGGGGAGGAATGCCGACGCCTTCGTCGCGTACGCGCAGCGCAATATGCTTTTCGTCTGGCGCGGCAATTTCTACGTCCACTTTGACGCGGCCGCCTGAATATTTTACTGCGTTGTCGAGGATGTTTCCGAGGGCGATGCGCAGGTCGTCTGCGTCGGCGTTCACAGTAGTCGGCTGGCCGTTCGCGGGCTCCATCCTAATTGCAGCCGGGTCGAGATGATGCCGCGTGCGCGCCAAATCGACGCACTCTTGCGCCAAGTCGGCCAGATTTACGTCCGCGCGATGCTGGGCAGTCCGGCCGTAGCCGACTTCGCCGGCCTTTAACACCTGGTTCACGGTACCGAGCAGGCGCGAAGTGTCGTCGAGCATCGCGCGATAAAATTCCCGGCGCTGCGTCTCGCCCACGTCGCGGCTCTGCAGTGTCTCCAGATACAGCCGGATCGACGCAATCGGCGTCTTCAATTCGTGCGTCACGGCGTTGAGAAAACTGTCGTGTTGCTCGTTTCGTCGGATTTCACGCAGCAGAAAACCGGTGTTGAGAATCATCCCGAGAATGATCGCCAGAAAGAAGACGACGCCGAAAAACAACAGCACGCCCTGGCGCCAGTGGAGGATGATCCAGCCCACGTTGAGCACGATGGCGACCGTAAGGCACACCACGAGCACGATGAACGCGATGATTCTGCGGCGAGCGGTTACGGTGACGCGCATGGTCCTCTGCGGTGATTGTAACTTGGCAGGCCGGTCTGCGGCTGTGTTTCTGTTGGCGGCGCGAGCCCGTTTGCGGGCTTCAGTAGGCTTGCGGCACTAAAGAAAAAGCCGCGAACGCCAAGGGCGCTCGCGGCCGAAGAGTTGTTTTCGCACGAATTACGCGGAAATAATTTCTCCGCTGGCCTCAGTCGCCGATCGCTGCAACCGCTGCCGGTGCAGCCCGCTCGGAATCGGCTTCCCCATTCGCTTCGACCGGCAGTTTCACGCAATAAACGTTTTTCGCCAGTCCGAGCTTCTTGAGCGTCCAGATTCCGTACCAATTCAGATCGAACTCGTACCAGGCAAGGCCGTGGCGCGCCGATGTCGGATGCGCGTGGTGATTGTTGTGCCAGCCTTCGCCAAATGAGAGAAGCGCCACCCACCAGCTGTTCGTCGAAAGGTCGCGTGTCTGATAGCGTCGCGAACCCCAGGAGTGTGTCGCCGAGTTCACCAGCCATGTTGAGTGCAGACCGAGCACGACGCGGAAGAACATGCCCCACAGCAGCATCTTCCAGCCGCCAATCGCCAGCAGCAGCACACCTAAAATGATGTTTGGCACATAATGATATTTCGTGATCCAGACGTGAAATTTGTCCTTTGCCAGATCGGGCACATAACGCGCCAACGTCTGCGTGTCGTGATGCATGGACTTGCCCATTAGAATCCAGCCAATGTGCGCCCACCACTTTCCGTCGGTCGGTGAGTGGGGATCGCCCTCTTTATCCGAGTGCTGATGGTGGATACGATGCGTGGCGACCCAAAAGATCGGCCCGCCTTCCAGAGCGAGCGTCGCGCATGTGGTGAGGAAATACTCGACCCATTTTGGCGTCTTATAGCCGCGATGCGTTAGAAGGCGGTGATACGACATACCTATGCCGAGGCTGCCCGCGACCCAATAAAGAAAGAGTGCTACGAAAAAATTGGTCCAACTGAAGAAAAACAACGCGGCAATTGCGCCCGCGTGAAAAATAAACATTGCGATTGATGTCACCCAGTTGATGCTGTTGTCGTCGTGGTGGGTGCGTTCCAGTTCGGTGAGTTCCATTCGTCGTCCCTTGGTTCCTGCTGCCCTGTGGATTACTGCCCCAATTCAGCATAACAAGGGGAACATAAGCGTTCTGTAATAGTTCTGTAATAGCGCCTTACGGACGAAAGAGTTACCTGTACGCACGGTCGCGGAACGGCTTCAGTACCCCGCGAAAACCGCCGTGCTCGCGGAAATTAGGAAGCGTTAATGCAAGGTGGCCCGCAGCACATCAGGTTGGTCCACCGATTGCCGTCTCCCACTCATTGCCAGCATGAAAATCATTTTCCTAGCGCCCGGATTAGCCCGCGTCAAACGCGGCATGGAACGCTTTTTCCTCGAGCTTGCAGGCGAGCTTCGGAAATCCGGACTTGACGCAACCTGTTGGGGCACCTCGGAGGCACCCGGCGTGGAGGCGATCCCGGTTCCATCACGGCTCGAACTCGAAGAGTTCGCAAAAGACCACTTGCAGCGGATCCCGAATTTGCCGCCAGCCCCGGCGCAGGTAGTGCAAACCTGGGCCCTTTACACCGAGGATCAACTCTTCGGCCTCCCTGCCGCGATGCGAATCCGCCAACTGCTCGAAAGCGGCGAGTCGGTGCTCGTTTACGCCCGCTGGCAGGGCGGGCTGATCGATCCAAGCGGGGATTCCACCGAACTACTCAAAGTGCTGGCCGCCGGCATTCGCCAAGGGAAGGCCGCACTTCTTGTTCACACCGATTACTTCTATCCCCCGATCACCGCGATGCTTTGGAACGCCGGAGCGTGCTTTCATTCGCTCGGGCCGTGGCTCACGAGCCCTTTACGCCAACAAGGGGTCGCGCCGGAGGCCATTGTCGAGTTGCCGATGTGCGTCTATGGCGTTCCCTACTGCTCTGCGCGAGAGCAGCGCCAATCCGCGCGTGCCGAACTGGGCATTCCGGCGGACGCATTCGTTATTCTCAGCGTGGGCACCTTTGATCTCGCGGCGAAACGCCATGACTATGTTCGAGCGGAGATACAAAGGCTGGTTGACGAGAGCGTCTGGTGGATTGTTGCCGGATCGCGTGGCTCCGCACCTGCTACGTGGGAAGTGGAAGCCCGCCGCGCACTGGGCGCCCGCTTCGTTCCGTTGACGGATGTGCCTTTCGAGCGCATGCCGGGCATTTACGCCGCCGCCGATCTGTTTGTCTCAGCGAGCCTCTACGAAACCTTTGGGCTCGTGTATCTCGAAGCGCAGATGGCCGGTCTTCCGGTGGTGGCGCATGATACGGTGGTCACGCGCCATCTCTTCCATCGCCTTCCTGAAAAGTTCACGGCCGCTTCTTTGATCGATATGCGCAGCCCAGGCGCAGCCGGCGCGGCAGTATCCCGTTGGAAGGCAATGCTCGAGAATCCAGGCGAGGCCGACGCCACGCGCGCTGCTCTGGGTGCATTTGCCACCGCACAGGAATGCGAATTCGGCTGGGATTCAATCGCGCCAAAATTTGCGGACGCGTTTGTGCGCATAATGCAATCTAGCGCCGCACCCGCTGCGCGCGCTGCCCGACAATTATCTGCTCAACCCGACGAGCAGTTGCACAGGCAGGGCATCCAGCTCTTTCAAGCCGGAAGACTCGCGGATGCACTCACGTTTATTGCACGGTCGCTGGGCGCTCGCGAGACGGCCGAACGTTGGAACGACTGGGCGGCGGTCCAATCCGCGCTCGGCAATCCTCAGGATGCGGAGCAGGGCTTCCGTCGCGCTCTAGCGCTTTCTCCAAACCATGCACAGGCTGCAGCGAATCTGGGCGCGCTCATGGCAGCCGCAGGCCGTCTCCAAGAAGCGATCCCTCTGCTCGAAAAAGGGGTGGCTGGCGTGGATCAAAGCCAGCGCGCCGCGTTTACGCAGATCCTTGAAGCTGCTCGCGCAGGCCTTAGCGCGATTCCCTCGCTAGAGGAAAACGAGATTGCGGCATTTCTACAGGCACAACTCGCGCGCGCGATAACTGCCGCCGCGAACTCCGAGACAGTCGCTTACTGTGCAGCGCTGCTGAAACAGATTCCGCTGGCCTCTCCAGGCCAACGAATCCTCGTCATCGGCTCGAACAGCGATCTTCTCGCGTCGGCCCTGAAGCGCTTCCATGGCTACGAACAAAT
>DATNBB010000084.1:0-8938 GCA_035607335.1 Binatia bacterium
GTAGAAAGTTGGGTTCCCCTTCGAATCTACACGGAAGCTCTCAGGCTCCAGCACCACAGCGAGCGGTGTATCCGAATCGTTAGTGACCTGGAAGCGCCCGTCGGCCTTTTGTTGGTACTCGACAATGACCGGTGAAATCGTCTGCGCCTGCGTATGCCAGGCACCAAAGACGAGAAAAATCAGAAGAAACGAGATTGTGCGCCCCATGAAGCTTCTCCCCAAGAGAGTAATCAAACAACCTTTGCTACGGACGCTTGCGCGCCACGCGGTTTGCTCCGCCCCCAACATCGTCAGAGCGCCTGCGCCTGAATGTGAAGTACGCCTGTATAGGTTCCTGCTTGTAGACTAAGCCCTACTGTGCTGATTTGAAGCTGCAACGTATCGCTGCGCGAGCCGGTGAGCTTGATCCCTGCTGATGGCACGTGCTTAGTCCAAATCTGCACGCAGGTGTTCGCTGAAAAAGGACAGGCGCCAGTGAACGTTTGAAAGCCGCCGCCATCAACCTTCCCCGAAACACTTGACGAAGGAATGTTGTGGCCGGCGCCATCTGTCAAAGCTGCCGTCGAATTCGAAAAATATGCATAGGAACTGATCGTCGCAGGGTGGCCGAGTACCCAGCCGCTATTGACCGTAATCGTGGTGCTGCCCGTTGCGACGCCGTTCGAAACCAGCGCAAAATTCACCAAGCCGGGCGACGCGGAAACGGAAATGGAATCCCCCAATATCGCTGACAAATTCACGCCGGCAATATTGGAACTGACCTGCGCACCGTCTCCGGGTCCGACAAGCGCAAGGGTGGTGAGAGCGAAGAGGACCACGTATATGACCGGCCGCAACCGAGACAATTGCCGCGCAACTGCGGGCAATTTCGGTGGCAGAAGAGACTGTGGCTCGGATTTGTCTATGCGAATCAGGTCTGGTCTCCTGGTGTCTGAAGCTGTTTCGGAGAGGCTGAGAATAGGTGAGGCGGCCGACTCAGGTCGCCTCCCTTCGATCCGGGGGCCGTCAAACTAGGACTTCGTCCGAATCCTCAGTGTCTACGGAAACTACAGCGCCTGCGCCTCGATGTTTAGGACGCCTGTGTAGGTGCCCGCTGGCAGATTCAGGCCGGTCGTATCGATTTGCAGGTTCAGCGAGTCGGAGTGCGTTGAGTTCACGTTCGCCGCCGTAATCGCGGTGTTATAAATCTGCACGCCGGTGGCGAGGCCGTTGAAGGGGTTGGTAGCCGAGAACGGCTGGAGGCCCGTGCTGTCCGGGTTTCCCGAAACGCTGGTGTTCGGGATGTTATTGCCGGCACCGTTCGTCAATGCGGTAGTGGTGGAGAAATACGCCCAGACGGCAAGCTTGGTACGTGTGCTGGCCAATGCCCATTGCGTCGTTATGCTGACGGGCGTTGTGCCCGACACCGGGCCGCTGGGGACCAGGTTGAAGTTCACGGTTCCAGGCGTCGCCGATACGGTCAGGGTTTCCGCCAGAACTGCGTTTAGGTTCACATTGGCAGTATTCGAGTTAAGCGCCTGCGCATTAGACCGGGGAACCATAGCCAAAGCCAAGAGTCCCGCGGTAACCGCTAATTTGCTGGTGAGTCGCATCTATCCTCCGCAGATTTAGCCGAGTAAAGACTCGGACTGATTAGAACGGGCTAGAACGTCTTGCCTAGAACCTATTTCCCTTGCGTTCTGCATACAAGTTCAACAGGGAGGATCGCGTTTCAGAATAGGACTTCTGTACTTATTTGGAACGGCGAATATTATCTTTTTGGAACAACTTACAGGCATTTAGAGCGGATGTTAAAGCTGTCTTATGAGTGGGTTGCGCTCAAAGCTGCCAATCGGCTGCTGACTCCCCGAGTCTGTTATCCCGTACATGAATCACTGTACGGCTTTCGACTTTACAGCTTTCCCTGTAAGTATGATTGCGATGCATCGTTTAAACATGTTCCGAACACTCCGTATTTGAATTCACTGTGCGGCTTCCCCCAAACTACTCAGCGAGAGAAAGACCCTATCCCAAGGGACGGGCTGTTCCGGCGCTTCAGAGGAACAGCCCTGAAATTTGATGGGCGGGCAAGGATGAAACAGGATCACGACATGGAAACACTGGCAAAGCGCCTGCGCGAGGCTCGGGAATTCTTGGGAATGTCGCAGGAATATGTGGCGCAACAAATGAACGTCCCGCGACCGGCAATATCAAAAATCGAAAGCGGCCGGCGCAAGGTCGACAGTCTGGAACTTATCAGGCTGTCGAAGTTATACGGTCGCCCAGTTGGCTATCTCCTCGGCGAGAGCCAGGAAGAAGAGACATTCAATACGGATCCACTGGCAGCCAAACTGCGATTAATGACGCGCGGCCTAAGAGCAGAAGATAGAGAGGAAATTTTGCATTTTATCGAATTTTTGAGGCACCGGAAGACTGCCTATCAGACGCACTAACCGCATGGCGGCGAATTCCGGTTGTACCGGCTGGGGAAACGATGTATGCGCCACGCAACCATCTATCCCCCGAATCCTCAATTTCGCGCTATTGGATGTCGTAAATCTGCAGCTCCTCGGGCTCGCCACCTCGGCCCCAAACGCCCACAAAAAGTCGATTTAATTCTGGCGCCAAGCAAGAAGTCCGCGCGCCGTCTGCAGTTTTTATCTGTGAAACCTCGCGGTAATGGTTTGCATCCTGCCGCCCAATTACCGTGACGAATCCGCCGCCACCCGACACGTAAATGCGTTTGTTCGCTGCGTCGTACCACGCATCATCAGCATTGGTAACGCTCGGGACTCGGGCGATTATCTTCCCTGATTCGGTGTCGAGAATCAGCGTCTGCGGCGGTGTGCGGCAGGCGATGAACAGGCGATGGTCCGTTTCATCCAGCGCCATCGGGAAATTGCCGCGCGCATCGCCCAGTTGCCACGTTGTGACAATTTTTCGCGTATTGCGGTCCACCACTTCAATAATATTGTTAACGGAGGGGATGTTCACAAAGACCCTCTCTCCGTTCTTTTCCAATTGAAATCCTTCGGGATGACCGGGCAGTTTGATCGTCGCGACCAAACTGCCTGTAGCGCCGTCCAGAATGGCTATGCCTGCATCCGTTCCATCTCCATAGCCCACAAGGACGTGATTTGTCGTTGCGTCGTAGCGGCTATCGTCGGCGTCGCTTGAGACATGGGCCATCTTGAGAGGCTTGTACGTGGCGCCATCGAACATCCGAATCGTTCCATCGTCGCCGTTCGCCACGAAGATGCGATTTGACTTCGGAACGTAAGTTACTCCTTGTGGTTCGCGCAATCCGCGAATCGCGTAAATCACTTTATTCGATCGGAGATCGAACACTTCAAGAGTGTTGTTACCCAAAGCGCTCATAAACAGACGGTGCCCTTGCAGGTCCACGTCGAAGTGATCGATGCGCCCATGCACGTTCGGCAACGGAATTGTCTGTGCCAAGCGGAGAGGCTCATTTTGCTGGGCGCGCGAGATCCGAGCGCCAAGCGCCAATACCACCAGTAGGAGGCAAGCTCTTCGGATCATCGGGTACTCTCTAGCGGCGTAAAAACGCGCTCACGTTCGTGATGGCGCATTTTCCCTCCTCTTCTACTATGCCCGAACATACTTCTGATCACTACGACTCCGCTATACTGTCGTATTCATGCCGTCCGTCGTCAATCCAGATCGCCCTTGGCCGGTCCCATCCTCGCCTTGGATCATGTCTCAAAAATGGCACGATCTGCTCTTCATGCATTGGCGGGTCGATCCGAATCTAGTCCGCCGCCTCATCCCTGCAAGCCTTGAGCTCGACACGTACGAGGGCAGCGCCTGGGTCGGAGTAGTTCCCTTCCGCATGTCCGGAGTTAGCCCCCGATGGACGCCTCCTATTCCGGGCGTCTCGGCTTTGCCCGAACTGAACGTGCGCACCTACGTCACTAGGGATGGCAAACCCGGCGTGTGGTTTTTCAGTTTGGATGCAGGAAGCGCGTTGGCAGTGGCGGCCGCCCGCCGCTTCTTCTATCTGCCATACTTCCGCGCGCAATTTTCGATAAACACAGCCTCGGATGGCACGATCGACTATCGCAGCCGGCGCACGCACCGCGGCGCTGCAGCCGCAGAGCTTCGCATGTCCTACAAGCCGGCCGGCGAAGTCTTCCACGCGCAACCTGGCACAATCGAATACTTCCTCACCGAGCGTTATTGCCTCTACGCCTTTGACGGCAGCCGCATCTTCCGCTGCGAAATCGACCACGCCCCCTGGCCGTTGCAGCCCGCCGAAGCGCAAATCAAGGTGAACACAATGGCAGCAGCCAGCGCCATCCTGTTGCCAAACGAAAAAGCGCTCTTGCACTTCGCGCGTTATCAGTACGTAAAAATCTGGGGACTAAAAGAAGTGAATCGGGAATCCCAAAGAAGTAAATGACGGTCGCATCTGTGCTAGGACGAAAATAGGTTCCTCTCCTTTACTTTCTCTACCTCATCAATCTATCCAAAAATATCCTTCACTTTGTCAAAAAAGCTGCTCGACCGCTCCGCCGGTTTATTGTCCACCTTAAGCGTCTGCCCAAGCTGCTCCAACGCGCGCTTTTGTTCGCGCGTCAATTTGCTCGGCACAACGACCCGCACATTCACATAAAGATCTCCGCGCCCGCCATGCGGGTCCGGCAAGCCCTTGGCTCTTTTCCGGAAAAGCTGGCCCGATTGCGTGCCTTCGGGAATTTCCAGATCCTCTTCGCCATGCAGCGTCGGGATTTTCACCGTTGCGCCAAGCGCCGCCTGCGGAAAACTGATCGGCACCGTGCAATACAAATCCGCCCCGCGCCGCTCAAACAGCGGATGCTCCTTCACCTCAAGGAAAATATAAAGGTCGCCCGGCGGCCCGCCATTCACACCCGGTTCGCCCTGCCCGGCCATGCGCAACCGCGTTCCCGAATCCACGCCCGCCGGTACGCCAACCTCCAGCGTCTTCTCGCGCTGCAATCGTCCCTGCCCGCGGCACTTCTCGCAAGCCTCGCGCACCACCTGCCCACTTCCCTGGCACGCCGGGCACGTCCGCGAAATCGAAAAGAAACCCTGCTGGTACGCCATCTGCCCGCGCCCGCCGCACGTGCGGCACGCGACCATTCCGCTACCTGGCTTCGCGCCAGTTCCGTGGCAAAGCTCGCAATTCTCAAACCGGTCCAGCTTGATCGTCGACGTTACGCCCGCCGCGGCCTCTTCAAAGCTCAGCGTCAGGTCATAACGCAAATCCGCGCCACGTTGACCGCGCTGCGCACGCCCGCGCCGTCCGCCACCTCCGCCAAACGCGCCTTCAAATCCAAAAAAGTCGCCCAGAATGTCTTGAAACTCTTCAAAGATCGTCGAATTGAACCCGCCGCTCGTCTCAAAGCCGCGGCTATTTAGTCCCGCATGTCCATAGCGATCGTAAATCGCGCGCTTCTGCGGATCGGAAAGCACACCATAAGCGTCCGAGCACTGCCGAAACTTCTCCTCGGCCTCTTTCTTGTTCTCGGGATTGCGATCCGGATGCCACTTCAACGCCGCTTTCCTATACGCAGACTTGATCTGCTCCGGCGTCGACTCGCGCGTCACGCTCAAGACTTCGTAATAATCCACTTCCACTTTCGGAGACATATTGCTCAATCCTTTGTTCCCGGAATCTTCTGCCAGAAATCCCGTTTTGCTTTCGATGCTTCGAACCCGAGCGCAGGTTCACCCGGCGAGATATTTCGATATCGGCGGCGAATCGCAGACCTCCCCAATCTCAGCGCCGTAGGCCTGGCACAACTTAGCCCAGCGCGGAAGCGCTGGGTACATGTACAACGACGTCCGAGCGCCGTAGGTGCGACACAGATCCCATTTGCAATTTTAGCTCGGTGCTCGTCCAGCGCCAATCCAACACGCAACCCTGTTTTCCTATCGATGCACGCGCCACTATTGCCCGCTCGGCGGTGCCGCATGATACGTAAACGAAACTGTCTTCGACTCCTTCGGCCCGATCGTCACCACTTGGTCCTGCACGCCATAATGTTCCTGCCACGCCTCGATCGTGTAAGTTCCAGGCGGCAATCCATCCAGCGAAAACTTCCCATCCTTCGTCGTCACCGCAAAAAACGGATGCCGGAAAACGAACAAGTACCCGCGCATCCACGGATGCACGTTGCAATTCACCGGAATCGCCAACTCCGGATTCGGAAAGGTCTTGTCGATTGGCGGCGCGCCCGCGGGCTGCGACTGGTTCCACACATGATTATCCCGCGGCACCGGATGAATATTGTGCAGCGTCGCGTCACTGTTGATCACACGAAAATCCTGGTTCGTCATCATCGCCAGCACGTGCGGCTCGTACATGCAGTTCTTCTGGTCCATCACCGCAGGCACCGTCGGCGTATCAAACTTGTAGTCATCCATATTTCCCTTCACGTAGACGACCACGTTCGCCAGCGCGTCTTTCGGCCCGGTCACCACAATCGGCGGATACACTGGCTCAGGGTTATCCTTCACGCAGGTCGGTTCGGCGGCCATGTTCAGCGCCTTGTATTTTGGCGGCGTTCCATCCAGCTTCACTGTGCCGGTAATCGAGCCAGCCGTGGCTGGATCGACGGTCTTGGTAGGTTCTGGCGCTTTTTGCGCCGTTTCATTGGAAGATTTACTGCATCCGACGGCAAGAAACATCGCGGCAACGCAAACGAGGACGAAAAGTTTGGCTGGTCTCATCAGTAGAAAGTTTTCCCTCTGCCCCAACCAGTAATTCTACCAAAGCTAACAACGCATCGCGACCCGCTTCACAATTTGTCTTCGATTCTGAAGTTTGTTCTGTAGCGGCCGACCGCACTTAGGTCGGGCGCCTTGGTGCTGATTTTGCGTTGGCTCTGATTGCAAGCCATATGATCCCGGTTCTGGTTTTCCTCCTCTTCCTCCTAAACCTCATCTACATCCTCCACTTCCTTTTCCTCTTGACATACGAACTCCTTACTAGTAAGTTCTTCGTACTATGACAACCGATCTTCCTCGCCCCACCGATGCCGAACTCGAAATTCTCACCGTTCTCTGGAGCATTGGCCCGGCCACGGTCCGCGATGTCTACGAAGTCATCCGCCGACGCCGTCGCGCCCAATACAGCACCATTCTCAAGTTCATGCAGATCATGGCCGAAAAGGGACTTGTTCGCCGCGACGAGTCCGAGCGTGCCCACGTCTACGAGCCCGCGAAGCCCCGCGAATGGACGCAGCGCCAGCTCGCTGGCGACCTTCTCCAACGCGCCTTCAGCGGCTCGGCTAAGGCGCTCATGATCGGCGCCCTCTCTGCCCGCAAAGCCTCCAAAGAAGAACTCGCCGAATTGCGCAAGCTCCTCGACGAATTTCCCGCCGAGCAGAAACGGAGGAAAGATGCGGATTCTTGAATCTTTCGTCGAATCGCCGCTCGCCGGTGCAATTGGGTGGACGCTTCTTCATTCTGTGTGGGAAGGCGCGTTCATTTCCGTAATCCTCGCAGCCGTCTTGCTCGCCACGCGTTCCGCGCGCATCCGTTATGTGGCCGCATGTGTGGCGATGATCGCCGTTGTCGTCGGATTCGCCATCACTCTCTATCGTTTAATGCCGCAGTCGATACAGACATTCCCTGGATTTCGTGCTGCCGTTCCGTTTATCCCCGTCGCGAATGCCCCATCGCAAGCCAATATCGGCCCGTCGTGGTTGTCAATATTGACCGCCGTAGCTCCCTGGCTTGCGCCATTCTGGGTCATTGGCGTTCTGCTTCTGTCGCTCCAGCGTGTGATGAGCTTTTTCGGCGTACACAAACTCCGCACGCGCGGCATTTGCTTCGCCTCCGAGGAATGGCACGCGGAGTTGGCGCGCCTGGCCGCACAACTAAAAATCTCGCGCCCAGTACATCTGCTCGAATCCTGTTTCGCGGAAATCCCGATGGTCCTCGGCCACCTGCGACCGGTCATTCTCATGCCGGTCGGGCTGCTCGCCAATCTGCCTTCTGAGCAAATCGAGGCCGTTCTGTTGCACGAACTTGCTCATATCCGCCGCTGCGACTATCTCGTCAATGTCTTCCAGCGGCTCGTAGAAAGCCTTCTCTTCTACCATCCGGCCATCTGGTGGATTTCAAAAATCATGCGCAATGAACGCGAAAACTGCTGCGACGATATCGTCGTCTCAATCAGCCAACGCGCCAACGAATACGCCCTCGCGCTCGCCGCCCTCGAGCGCAATCGCCTTCCCAGCCATCAAGCCGCCGTCGCGGCCACAGGAGGAATTCTCGTGAAACGTATCCGCCGCCTTCTCTATCCCAAAGCACCCGCCGGCATTTGGGCGCCCCTCGCCGCTGCCATGATCCTCGTCGCCACCGCAGCCGTCTCCCTCGCCGCGTGGCCCTCAAACACTGCGCAGTCGGCACTTGAAGCGACTCGAGCACAGGCACAGCCTGCTGTTGCACGTTCCCCACAGACGACCGACGAGTCGCAAAGCGCACCGCGGTCGCAAATGGCGGTACAACTGAAGCCTCTTTCGCGCGCACCCATCAGTATTAGAGCGACAGAGGACAGCCGAATGATTTATCAGACGATTGCCTCTCTAGCAGGCGTTAACGTGGAGTTCGATCCGTCGTTTGCCTCGCGCCGCGCGAGCATAAACGTCTCGGGCGTTTCGATCGAGCAAGCTCTCGACGCAATTTCGACAATAGCCGGGAGCAAATGGACGGCAGTCGCGCCGGATAGATTCGTCGTAGCCGCGGACGCGGCAGCGCAAGGCGAGGCAAGCTCGAACGACGGCTTAGCCCAGATCACACCCGATAGCCAGTATTCAAAATGGCTAAACGAAGACGTCGTCTACATCATCACCGACGAAGAACGCGACACCTTCCTGCATCTAAGGAACGACGAAGAGCGTCAGCAATTCATCACGGCATTCTGGGAACGACGCAATCCCAATCCCGGCTCCGCCGACAACAAGTT
>DATNBB010000090.1:0-2505 GCA_035607335.1 Binatia bacterium
CAAGCCGGTGAACATAGGCCGCATCCGGATTCGGGGCGTCCGGCCAGAAAAGCTGGTCCTCAAGCTGAAACTTCACTGTGCCTGCTGGATCGCCGGCGTACTCCGCAAGAAAGAAAAGGCCCGACGCGATTTCGGCGCCGATTTGTTCCGGGATCAGCTCGCCGTCCAGCCATAACGGCGCGCCTGCCTGTTCTTGCCACTGTGCAACCTCCATGAGAATACTTGACACGGTTTCCGTATCCGCGGGAATGGCTTGCCGAATTTCGATCAAGCTGGACATGCGCTCGTCGCCAGCGTGGACGAATCGGCGGTTTCGGTCAAGAAAATCGAGATCGGAATCGCTGGCGACAGAGAGCCAATGCGGTATTCAGAGGGAGGCGCTTCTACATCGCTTACCAGTCATGGTTATATGATGCGCATTGCGGAGGTTCGCTTCGAGATTTTTTGGCTTTACAGGTTGTGGGGAAATTCTTATCCTGTTCCTTACATGTGGTACGTCAATAAGACCTTTAACCAGGCACAAATTGAATCGCTTTCGCCCAAGGGCTTCACGGTACGAAGCTCAGGCGGCGTGGTGCGGATCGAGAAATACGGCTGCGGCGCGGAGTTGCGGAAATCGTCAGATGGGCGGTTTCAGATGACGGTGATTCCATCGATCATGGCGCAGGGACAGTTCACGCACCTTTGGGATGCGGGTTACCAGAAATTCCTCCTGACGCATGACGGCGCGAAAATCCCTATTCGGGTGACGCAGCTTGGGGATTTGCGGCGCTTTAATGAGGAGCTGCGAACGGCTCTCGGCGTCTCCACTTATTACAACGAGGCACTGGGTTCGACTTGCCATTATAGTGTGTACGATCGCGTCAAGGGCCGCGTGGGCGACGTGCCGGATGAGACGGTTGGCGCGCACGAGCCGACGGAGCATTAGAGAACGCGGCGCGCCCGGTTTCCAGAATTTGTGCCGTACCCCGCCTGCGGCGGGCACGTTGTCGTGGTTGATCTTCCTGTAGCCCCATTCTCCCAGATTTGCATCGGCCGCGTCACGTATAGAGGTTTCCATGAGAGCTAAATCATCAATCCATTTGTATCGCGCCGGGAGAAAACGTGTCTGACGTGTTGGCGTACATCGATGACATTTTCTTTCAGGCAAAACTAATGGAAACGGCACGGCAGCTTGGCGTTGAGTTGCGGACCTGCGCCAACCCGGATACGTTTGCGGTAGAAATTGCGAAGGGCAAGCCGAAGCTTATTGTGGTGGATTTGAATGCGCGCGCGAATTCCTTTGACGCGATCGAGATTGCAAAGACAGATGCGCCCACTGTTCCGCTGATCGGATTCCTTTCGCATGTGCAGACCGAACTGGCCGAGAAGGCACGGGCTGCGGGATGTGAGGAAGTGATGCCGCGGTCGAAGTTCGCGCGCGATTTGGCAACCATACTGGCGCGGGTGAAATCCCAAGCAAAGGAGGTATAGGAAACAGAGGAGGTTAAGGAGGCACAGGAAAAACCGCCGTGTCGCAACGTCGGTTTTCGTCGGCCGTTTCTCGGAAACGCAGAGATCCAGAAAAGGAAGAGTGGCACCACATTCGTTCGCCTCGACACGACGGATGAGAAAGATTCAGAAAAGCAAAAGCGAACGTGACGCGTGAGTCCACTTGTTTTGACAGTGTGGAGCAGAAAAGTTACGAAAATACGTAGAGACGGGGCGCATGACGCAGACTTCTAAACCGCATTCGTGTGCTTGGCTGTACGGCGGGTGCGAAATCCCGCGCTGCAATGCGTCGCGATTTCTTCGCGTGCTCTTATATGCGTGTGTGACGGCAACGTGTTGTCTTGCCGGGCCGCGTCCCGCGGGTGCGCAGATGCAAACTGCGACGCAGCAGCAGGCGAATGTTGCCGATTCCGGTCCGGCGGCCGCGTTGACGCATGTTTTGAGTGCCGCGTGCCGTGGAGATGAGGCGGCGTTTGGAAATTCGTTTACGGCTGAGAATGCCGCTGCGTATCGCGCGCTTCCGGCTGAAGAGCGGCAGCGGTTGATGCAGCGCTTTTCGCTTTCCGACGACTCAGGAAAGCCAATGCTCTCTTCCGATCCGAATAATCACACCGTGATTCGTTGCGAGCGGGCCGGAAGCACGACTGAGTTTCGATTTGGCGCAGCACGCGTGCATGAGAATCTCGCGTTTATTCCGGTCACGGTGGTGAACGGCCAATCGGATGACTTTGGAATGGTGCGTGAAGGGGGATCCTGGAGGCTTTTGTCGCTCGGTCTCGTGATGCTCGACATCAAGCAGCTTTCGGTGCAATGGGCGCAATCGGAGATCGATGCGCGCGAGGATGCGGCGGCGGAAAATCTGGAGACGCTGGGGAAGGCGGTCGATGAGTACGAGCAGACATTCGGCAAATTGCCGGAGTCATTGGTGCAGCTGGGCGCCGGACCGACGAAACAGGTGACGCCGGAAAGGGCGGCGATTGTGAGCGCGGCGCTGGCCGCCGGAAGCGACGGCGG
>DATNBB010000112.1:0-7488 GCA_035607335.1 Binatia bacterium
CCGGATGGGTATGAACGAACCTTCGGCGGTAAAGTCAGGGCAAAAATGGGAAAAAAATTTGCCATTGGAAGCCTAGTTGTCGTTCTGCTGGCCGGCGTAGGGCTAGCAAGCGGATGGATCATGAAGTCGCAGGAGTCCAAGACGCCTGCGGGCGTGTGGAACGGGCAAGCCATTGCCGGTTCGTTTGCCGGCATTAAGGTACAAGAGTCGGCTTCGGGCAACGTCGCCTCCGTATCCTTCCTCTACGATCTCGATAACAAATCGGGCACCGATTACAGTCTGACGCCCGATTCGAAGCTGATCGTGATGGGACGATTAAAGTCAACCGGCAGCCTGAGTGCGGAAAGCCAATACCATCTCGCATCGTCAGTATTTTTGCCTGCTGGGAATCGCACTCGCGTGATGCTCCAAACGACGCAGCCGTTCCATTGGCCCGGCCAGATGGATGCGGCCGCTGAGGCACAGTTCCGCAACATGGTGAATCACTCGATCGCAGACCTTGGCGGTTTCGTGATCTTTGATCCGGCCGCTCATTACCAAATTGAATTACCGGGCTCCTGGCCGGCCGTAGCCGACACCGCCACGGTCATCCAGAATTAAGCGGCTCAAAGCGCCCGGTGTTAGCGCTCCCGTTGGCGCTGAAGAGGTTCTGCACTTCCCATGGGCGAAAGGAAGGCGTATAGTTCCTTCCTCCTTGGACCTGTAATTGCTCCGGATCAAATTGGGACTTCCTCGGAAACTAAATGCCTTTTAGCGACGCGATATCGAAGAGCGATTCATTCGAAAGTGAACGCCGCCAATCCGCCCGGCACGCGCCCGATTCGCTGTCCTACGTCCATCTCGACGAGAATAATGGCGGCATCCTCATCAACCTGAGCGAGACCGGCTTAGCCGTGCAGGCGGCGGTGGCCGTGATGGAAGATGATATTCCCCGGCTGCGTCTGCAAATGCCGCGTTCGAAGACGTGGCTGGAAACCAGCGCGCGCGTAGTCTGGGCGGGCGATTCGCGACGAACGGTCGGCATAGAGTTTCTGAACTCCACCGAAGAATTTCGCCAACATTTGCGCGAATGGCTGGCAGCAAAAGGCCCCGCGGTCGCGCCGCCTGCCGAAGCCTTTCCTCTGCAGACTGAAAGTCATGCCACAAACGTGGAGGAGATTCCGCTCCGGAGCATTCGGACGTCTTCGCAGCCGCGCCCACGTGCTGTGGACCCGGCCGACTATGATGTGGCCGCGCTCTTGGCGTCGCGCGAATTCGCCAGCGTGACGGTAGCCCGCTCGATGAAAATACCCGCGGAACACGCGCATGCGGTGCCCGCGATTGCGGCGACGCCCAAAGAACCGGCCCCTGCGGTTTCCGACGCGAATCAGGAGAAGCCGCATCCGAAGACTGGGACTTACGTTCCCCTCGTGATCGTTTTAGCCCTTTTTTCCCTCGCCGCCGGATGGGAAGCGGGGCGTGGAAACGCATTTCAAACTGTGCGTGCGCTGTTTTTGCCGTCGGCCGCGGCGAATGCGCCCAAGACCGCACGGCCGGCGGCCTCTGCCGTCGCCAACGGACTCGCCACGAACTTTGAAGTGATCGATTCCAACAATCAGGCGTGGCTTGTGCCGTTTAGCGGACCGACTTCCGCGCCAGCTGGTACGGCATTACCCGCGCTGCCAGCCAAAACCGCCGCGAGTCTGAACGAACCGCCTCCGAGCCCGGTCTATACGTTCAGGACTTCGAATCTTATTGCTCCGCAATTATCTTCGCGATCAAAAGCGGCAAGCGGCAGCGCTGCGCCTATTGTGACCACGCCGCAAGCCAGTTCCCTGCCTGCCGCAATCGTGGACGCCGGAGAATCTTTCAATCTCACTCCGCCTTCTGAACCATCTAATGCCGCTCCCAATCCCGCAGTGCATTCGAGCCTGATTGAACCGAAGCTGACTCGGACCGTCCAACCAATTTATCCCACTGCCGCCTTGACTCAACACGTCGAAGGCCAGGTAAAAATTCATGCGCGCATCCAGGCGGACGGCAGCCTCACCGACGTGAGCCCCGTGAGCGGTCCTCCCTTGCTGATTTCCGCCGCCGAGAGCGCTGTTCGCCAGTGGAAATACAAACCCGAAATGCTCGACGGCCATGCAGTGGCGAGCGATGTCGTTGTGACCGTGCAGTTTACGGCACCTCACTGATTCGGACGCTTCGGCCGTAAGTTCCAGAGCAACCGTAAGAACCAAACCCCCGTTGGCCTGTAAACCTTGGCCTCCCTTTTACCGATTGTTGCTATTAGGGAGACGCATGCCTGAATCTCAGCATCCCGAGATTTTTCGCACACTGCTGGAAAGCCCGCAAACCATCGCCGAACGCGAACTGCGGATCGTTTTTTGGAACGACGGCGCGGAAAAAATCACGGGCTATCTACGGCAAGAGGTGGTGGCGCGTTTTGCCGCAGCCAATTGATCGCAAACGACGATCACAGAAAACGCCCTGACAGGCACGGCGGCAGGGCTGACCGAAGTGTTGTGGCAAGGCAGGCGTGATGGATGTTTCATCGCGGCACAAGCTGGGCCATAGAATTTTGTGCGCCTGCACGTTGTACCGATTCGGAACGATCATGCACTCATCGTGTGTGCACGAGATAGCGTTGGCTCGATGATCGAGCGCGCCTAAGCTGCAATCGACAAAAGCTTGTAAACGGGAGGAAATTGCGTGTCGGTGTCATTAATGGCGGTCCAGCAATAGCAAGCCTATTCGCTTTTGGAGAGGACATTAGATGTTCGCGATTGTGGGGCTGTTGGTGGTGTTGGGCGCCGTCGTCGGCGGATACCTGATCGAAAAAGGAAATCTGACCGTTCTGATCCAGCCGGCCGAGCTGATTATCATCGGCGGCGCGGCGATCGGTACGGTGCTTATCGCCAACCCGATCCACATTTTGAAGAAGATCGCGGCCGGGATTACCGGCATCCTCAAAGGCTCCCCCTTCACGAAGCAGCGTTATCTCGATTCGCTCAAAATGATGTACGAACTTTTTTCGCGCGCCCGGCGCGACGGGATGATGGCGCTCGAATCCGACAGCGACAATCCCGAGCAGAGTCCCATATTTTCGAAGTACCCGGAATTCCTAAAGGACCATCACATTCGTGACTTTGTGTGCGATTCGATCCGCATGGCTTCGAGCGGCAGCATCGAGCCGTTTGATGCGGACCAGATGATCGAAACGGATATGGATGTTCATCATCACGAAGCGATCCAGCCGATTGCCGCGCTTTCGACGATGGCCGATTCCCTGCCCGGACTTGGGATTGTGGCGGCGGTCCTCGGTGTGGTGATTACGATGGGCGCGTTGGGCGGACCGCCGGAAGAGATCGGTAAGCACGTTGCGGCCGCGCTGGTCGGCACGTTTCTGGGAATTTTGATGTGCTACGGCATGGTGGGACCGATCTCATCCAACATGGCGAAGATTGCCGACGACGAGCATGCGTATTACCAGGTGCTGCGCGTGCTGATCGTCTCGTTTATGAAAGGGTCGGCGCCGAGCCTCGCGATTGAATTCGGACGCCGTGCGATTCCAGGACATTTGCGGCCAAATTTTCAGGAGACCGAGGACTACATTAAGGGCAAAAGCGGCTCGGCGGCGCTGGCAGCGGCGGCCGCGGATTAGTTCGCGTCAGAAAGCGAGCGAACTTGGACCAGATGACGACAAAACCTCCAGTCATAATCGTCAAGAAAAAAGGCGGGCACGGCGGACATCACGGCGGCGCGTGGAAAGTGGCCTATGCGGACTTCGTCACCGCAATGATGGCGCTCTTTATTGTGCTGTGGCTGCTGAATCAAAGTAAAAAAATTCAAGATGCCGTCGGCGGCTATTTTCGCGATCCACAGGGAACGGCCCAGAAAGCAGGCAAGGACATTATCGGCAGCACGGCCGCCTCGATTGTTCCTGCTCAAAATATGGAGCGCCTGAAAGCGCAACTGGAAAAGGCAATTGCTGGCGTGCCCAATTTTGAAAAGTTGAAGAATCACATAGAGATGACTATCACGCCCGAAGGGCTGCGGATTGAACTGATCGAAGGGCCGTCCGGCACATTTTACGATAGCGGCAGCCCGAACCTGAATACCGACGGGCAGGATTTGCTGAAGGCGCTCGCTGGCGAATTGGGCAAATTGCCAAATAAAATTTCCGTCGAAGGTCACACAGATGCGAAACCCTACGCGAAAGCGGGTAATTACGGGAATTGGGAACTCTCTGCCGACCGCGCAAATGCAGCGCGACGGCTCATTCAGGCGAACGGCGTCGGCCCAGAGCAGGTGACGCAAGTGCGCGGCTATGCGGCCATGCAGTTGCGCAACCCGAAGGATCCACTCGATCCGTCGAATCGGCGAATCGCGCTGATTGTGCATTATCTGGATGCGGAAGACACTTCCGAAAAAGCGGACCGGACTGCTGCAAGCGCCCACGTCTCCGAAGCCGCGCCGCACTCCCTGCCGATAAACCTGCACCATACGGTGTCGGCACAAAATTAACGTTTCCTTCCGACCGCTTCTCCCAACTAACCAACTAGAAGAAACTGCCGCTTGAAACTTGGACTTCCGGCTGATACTATGAATTTGTACCGAAACAGTGCTATTTAGTCTGATGGCTGATACACTGCGGGGCTGGGGGCCCATGACGCATGGTAAAGCTAGGAAAATTAGCGGATTACGGGCTGGTCCTTATGACCTGCATGGCTAAGGATCAGGTGGCTGGATCCCTCCGCACCGCTCGGGACCTCGCGGCAGAGACGCAGTTACCTCTTCCGACCGTCAGCAAGCTGCTGAAGCAGCTCCTGACGAGCGGGCTGCTCGTGTCGCATCGGGGAACGAAGGGTGGATACGTCCTGGCGCGGGCGCCGCGGGAAATTCCAGTTATCGAGATTATTGCCGCGTTCGAAGGGCCGGTTGCGCTCACCGAATGCAGCACGGATGTGATCGGACTGTGCAATATCGAGTCTTGCTGCCCGATCAAGACCAACCAAAGAATCATCAATCAGGCCGTGCGCCAGGTGCTGGGCACGATCTCGTTGTACGACCTGATTTCGCCATTGCAACTAACCGCTATTAAGGACGCGCGCGGCAATCCAGTGCCGCTGGTTCCGTCCGGGAGCATACAGTGAGCACCACCAACGATACGATTCGCGAGTTAGCCCAGCAGGAATATAAGTGGGGCTTCGTTACCGAAGTCGACGAAGAGCGCATTCCGAAGGGGCTGAACGAAGACATTATTCGCCTGATTTCCGAGAAGAAAAATGAGCCGGAGTTTATGCTGCAATGGCGGCTGAAAGCGTTTCGTCATTGGGATTCGCTCGAAAAGAAAAATGCGGAGCCGAAGTGGGCGAACGTGAAGTTTCCGCCGATCGACTACCAGAACATCGTTTATTACTCGGCGCCTAAGCAGAAGAAGCAGCTCAAGGACTTGAGCGAGTTGGATCCCGAAATTCTGCGTACGTATGAAAAGCTTGGGATTCCCCTTCAGGAACAGAAAATGCTGGCGGGTGTTGCTGTCGATGCGGTGTTTGACAGCGTTTCCGTAGCGACCACGTTTAAGGAAAAACTCGCCGAGGCGGGCGTGATTTTCTGCTCGTTTTCCGAGGCAGTGCAGAATCATCCGGATTTGGTGCAGAAGTATCTCGGAACGGTGGTTCCCTACACGGACAATTTCTATGCGGCGCTCAATGCGGCCGTTTTCAGCGATGGCTCGTTCTGCTATGTACCAAAGGGCGTGCGCTGCCCGATGGAACTTTCCACTTATTTCCGCATCAACGCGGCGGAGACAGGCCAATTCGAGCGCACGCTGATCATTGCCGACGAAAGCGCGTCCGTGAGCTATCTCGAAGGCTGTACGGCTCCGATCCGCGATGAAAACCAGTTGCATGCGGCGGTGGTTGAGTTAATTGCCCTCGATAATGCCCAGATCAAGTACTCGACCGTGCAGAACTGGTATCCCGGAGACAAGAACGGCAAGGGCGGAATCTATAATTTCGTCACCAAGCGGGGAGCCTGCCGTGGCAAGAATTCGAAGATTTCGTGGACGCAGGTCGAAACGGGCTCGGCGATCACATGGAAGTATCCGAGCTGCATCCTGCAGGGTGACAACTCGGTCGGCGAGTTCTATTCCGTTGCACTAACGAACAATTACCAGCAGGCGGACACCGGCACGAAAATGATCCACATGGGCAAAAACACCCGCAGCACGATTGTCTCGAAGGGTATTTCCGCCGGCCACGGACAAAACACGTACCGCGGACAGGTGAAGATCATGAAGGACGCGACGGGTGCGCGGAATTATACGCAGTGCGATTCCCTGCTGATCGGCGATCTTTGCGGCGCGCATACGTTCCCTTACATCGAGGTGAAGAATGCGACGGCGCGCATGGAGCATGAGGCATCCACGTCTAAAATTGGCGAGGACCAGCTCTTTTATCTCCGCCAACGCGGACTTAAGACCGAAGACGCCGTCTCAATGGTCGTGAACGGCTTCTGCAAGCGCGTTTTCAAGGAGTTGCCGATGGAATTTGCGGTTGAGGCGCAGAAGTTGTTGAGCGTTAGCCTGGAAGGCAGCGTCGGCTAACAGACGGGCGCGTGGAGGCCGTGCTTCGTATACGAAGAAAACGCGTTGCGGCAGTTCCGCCGCGTCGAACAGATGTTATGATCTACACTGGTGGTTTTTCGCCTGAGGGGCTTGAACTGACTGAGATGGCGGGCGCTGGGTAATACGTTCTAATCGCAACTGCCAAGAATTAAAAATCGATGTAAGTCGTTGAAAACAAAGGATTGCCACCTGTTCTAATCGCAATCGCCAGAGGGGTAAAGCGAAACAGGCGAAGGGGAAAGACAGAAGATGAGCTTGCTGGAAATTAAGAACCTCCACGCGACAGTCGGCGGAGTCGAGATATTGAAAGGGATCAATCTGACGATCGACGCGGGCGAAGTCCATTCGATCATGGGTCCCAACGGCTCCGGCAAGAGTACGTTGGCGCAGGTGCTCGCCCGGCGCGAGAGCTACGAGGTGACGCAAGGCGAAATCCTTTACAAGGACAAAGACCTTGTCGCGATGAAGCCGGAGGAGGCCGCGTGCGAAGGCGTCTTTCTTGCTTTCCAGTACCCCGTCGAAATCCCCGGCGTCAGCAACGCCTATTTCTTGCGCTCGGCACTTAACGCGATCCGGAAATACCACGGTCAGGAAGAGATGGACGCGATGGATTTCCTTCCGAAGCTGCGCGAGAAGATGAAACTGCTCGAAATGGACGACAAGCTATTAAATCGCTCGGTCAACGAAGCGTTTTCGGGCGGCGAAAAGAAACGCAACGAGATTTTGCAGATGGCCGTGCTCGAACCGAAGCTCGCGATTCTCGATGAGACGGATTCCGGGCTCGATATCGACGCGCTGCGGATTGTGGCGCAGGGCGTGAACGCGATGCGCAGCCCGGAGCGCGCGATTCTTGTGGTGACGCATTATCAGCGGCT